>CAZBXY010000280.1:0-10365 GCA_964495365.1 uncultured Frigoriglobus sp.
CAGTCCGCGGTTGCCTTCCTGGATGAGGTCCGAGAACGGCAGCCCGCGGTTGCGGTAGTTCTTCGCGATCGATACGACCAGCCGCAGGTTCGCCTCGGCCAGCTCCTTTCGCACCGACTGGTACGCGAGCCGGCGCTTCCGCAGCACGCGGACAAAGGCGTTGAGTTCGTCGGTGGTCATTGAAGCCCGGCACTCGGCGTCGCGGAGCAGCTTCTCCTGCCGGGCGCGGTCCGCCGGGCCGACCGCCTCGGCCGCCGCGATCGCGTGGTGCTTCAGCTCGTCGGCGAGATCGCTGAGTTCGTCGGTCCAGCGTTCGAGCAATTCGGTTCGCGGCGACAGTTCGTTCACCAGCTTGCGGCACTTGGCGAGCCGGTGGAACCGGTCGCGGTGCCACGCCGCGGTGCCGCCGCGGAACTCGTCGCGGACCCCGATGCCGAACGTCTCGGCGTCCTGGTCGAGCAGCGCGCGGAGCGTGGGGATGTCGGTGCCGAGGCGCGCGAGGATCTGGGCGCGGCTGAGCCGCAGTTCGGCCGACGAGTATACGTCCACGTTCGGGTCGATCGGCGTCTGCCCGGCGGCGATCTGCTCGAACTTCTCCAAAACGCGGGCCAGCACGCGCGGACACACCAGCGCCGCCGTGCGGAACCGGTTGCGGCGGTACTCGAGCCGCTTGGCGAGCGCGATTTCCTTCTCGCGGTTCAATAGCGGAATGGAACCCATCTGTCGGAGGTACAGTCCCAGCGCGTCGTCCGGGCCGCCGGCGTACTCGTCCTCGCTCGCGGGCGCGGCGTCCCCGTCGCGCTCCTCGGGTTCGAGTGCGGTGTCGTCGTCCGAGTCTTCGGCGTCGTCGGCCCCGTCGTCGTCGGTCTCGTCCCGCTCGTCGCAGTCGTCGCGGCGCAGCTCGTCCACGGGCCGGGGGTCGTCGCCGTTGTTGTGCGTCATTCCGTTCATATCCTGTCCGATCCCCGGTCGGTGAGTGCCCGACCGGCAAGGCAACGCGTCCTGTTAGGAGCCGCAGGGCGGTAAAGGCTCATCGGGGCGCGTCGCGCTCCGGGCCGTGTCCCGTTCTGCCGGGGTTGTATTGGGGGTGCCGGCGAGCCTGGCGGTTCCGGGCGCCACACTGCCGGGGGAAACACAGCATACCTCGCGAATGGGTGCGTGACCACTCGCGGCATGAATTCGACGCCGCTGGTGAACGAAAGGTTCACTGTCGGCGCGAAATCCCATCAATCTCCCTATATTATACCTTGCCCGCCAAGCCGAGGCGCGCGGAATCGACCGCCAAACTTCGCCTACTCCACCACACACGTACCCGGTTCGGGCGCCAACACGACGAACCGCACCGCGAGTGCAAACGCGACACGTCGCGCAACTCGCCCCTTCCTAAAACGTCGGAATGGAGCGACTCGGGTCAGAAATCGGAGGAATTCGTCGGGAGTGGCTGTTGTGGCCGGCCCCCGCGGCTCCGCTGGTCCTGTTCCTGACCGGCACCGGCGGAACGGCCGCCTGGGCCGATCGCGAAACCGGTTGGTCCGAACTCGCGACTGCGGAACGCTTTGCGCTCGCGATCCCCGAAGCACTCCCGCCCGATCCGCACGCGCCGGTGTCCTTTCTGGCCAACCCGCCGCGCTGGAACGACGGCTCGCCCACTTTGTTCGATTCGCCACAACCCGACGATGTCGCATTCCTTACCACATTAATCGACGACGCGGTGAGTCGGTTTGGGGTCGATGCGCGGCGGGTGTTTGTAACCGGATTCTCGAACGGCGCCGGGATGACATTTCGATTCGCGGCCGAGCGTGCAAATCGCATCGCGGCCATTGCGCCTGTTGCCGGACACTTGTGGGTGGGTGATCCGAAGCCGTCGCGTTCCCTGCCCACACTCTATACGGTGGGAACGAGCGATCTTTTTCTCCCATTTCGCGGCGGCGATGTGCGGCTTCCCTGGACGAACCGATTCGTGCGCCGCCCGCCGATCGCCGACACGCTCGAACGCTGGGCACTCGCGATCGGCTGCTCGCCGGTTCCCGCCCTTCAACGCGACGGAACCGTGAGGGTGGACCGCTACCCCGGCCCGGTGCCGTTCGACGCGGTGCTGGTGGAGGGATTGGGCCACCACTGGCCCGGCGGCCGGGCGCAACTGAACCCGCGCCTGGCCGGCCCGCCGTCGGACGCGATCAACGCGACGAAAATGATTTGGGAGTTCTTTCAGCGAATTGTCGAACCGCCGGCGTGAGCCGGCCGGGTCGCTCTCGTAGCCTGACTCTCCGAGTCGGGTCCGACCCGCCTCCCGAAGAGAAGTACCCGACTCGGAGAGTCGGGCTACGAGAACCTACGGCTCCACCCTCAGCCCCGGTGGGCCGAAGCGGATCGCCTCCGCGGCGCCCTGTTTGGTCACCTTCGTGCCGCGGGCCTCCACGAACCGCAATCGTGGCGCGCGGGCCAGCTCCTTCAGACCCGCGTCGGTCAGTGCGGTGCGGTCGAACCCCGCGATCTCCAGCGCCGGCAGTGCCCCGAGTAAGCGGGCGGTCGCGTCGGTCGCTTTCGTGCCCGCGAGCGACACTTTCGTCAACTTCGTCAGGCTCTTGAGGGCGGCCAGCCCCGCGTCCGATACCGGGCAGTCCGTTGCGGTAAGCGTGACCAGCCCACTGAGCCGAGCAAGGTGTTTCCCGCCCTCGTCGCCGAACTTCGTGCCGTCGAGTACGAGCTTGCGCAGCGAAACCGGCAACCGGTCGAAGACCGCGCCCGTGAGCGCCGTGTTCGATACGTCCAACACTCGTAGCTTTTCAAGCCCGGTGAGCGAGTGCATTCCGGGGTCGGTGATTCGCGTGCTGCTCAGGTGCAGTTCGACGAGCGTTTTTGTGTTCCGCAGATGACGTACGCCAGCGTCGGTCACCTTCGTGGAACCGAGTTGGAGAATCTCGATTGCCGGAAGCCCCGCGACCGCGGCCAGACCCTCGTCGGTGAACGCAGAGTTCGGGGCGTCGAGGTCGCGTAACTTCGGCCACCCCGCTTGCGCGAAGCACGCACCGGTGACCGGGGTTCCTTCGAGGGCGAGTACCTCCAACGCCGGCAGCGCGGCCAGTTCGCGCAGGCCCGCGTCAGTCACCTTCGTGTCGATGAATCGCGATTCCTGCAAGCTCCTGACGCCGGCGAGCGGCTTGCACGCCGCGTCCGTTAGCGAGCCAACCACGGTGAGCATTTTCAGTCGCGACAACTTCGGCAACACCGAGAACCCGGTCCCGGTCACGTTCGGGCACCGCTGCAACACGAGCGCGGTCAGGTGATCGAACCCGTCGAGCACCGCGAGCGCCGCGTCGGGCAGTTCGCAGTCGTCGAACGTCAGATGGGTCACGCACTTCAGCCCGCGGAGGCTGGCGAGGGCCGGTTCGAGCTTGGTGGCACGGTCGATGCGGACGACGAACCCGCCGTCGGCCTCCGGCCCCTGAACGTCGGCCCCGGCCTTCCGGAGCGCGTCGAGTTTCGCGGTTTCGGCTGCGGTTGGAGCCGGAACCGCGTCCACGATGGGCGCCGCAGTCAGCTCCTTGCCCTTCGGGGCTGGAGGCGCGACCGGCTGAGGTTTCTGCGATTCCGGTGTGAGTACGACGGTCGGCGGGGGAGGGGCCGGCTCGGGTTTCGCGCCGCACCCTGCGAGAAAGAGAACGAGAACGAATCGGAACACGCGCATCACTTCGCCTCGCGAACTCCGGGCGTGTTTATTGGAATACAACTGAGCGCGCGAGGGAAGTGATGCTGGGTCAAGGTGTCTCGGTGTGGTGAAACTGCCCGTTTTTGCGCCACAACGAGTTATTTCTTCTCCGCGACCGGATCGACCGAGACGCGGCCGTTCTTCCCGACAGAGACCGAGAACGACTGCTTGTCGGCCTTGCAGTTGAGCTGGTTGTTCCAGATGACGGTGTTCGGATTCGCCGCGTCGTAGATCTCGTAGTTCTTGATGCCGGGCGTGTTCTGGAACTCGCGGAACGATTCGCCCACGCCGAGTTTCGTCGGCTTACCGCGCACCTGCTTGCCGTTGACGATCGTGACCTCCTGAACGACGATCGCCTTGTTGGTGTCGTTTTTGATGGTCACCCACCCGGCGTCCGCGGCGCCAACGAACGCGAGCGCGGCGAGAACCGCCAGGGCGAACGCGAGCAGTTTGGAGCGGAGGGGGAACATGGGTTGAGCCAGCCTACACCGGGGCGCAATCGGTATTCTGTCCGAATAACGCCGATCGGTGCAAGTCTTGCGCGCGAAAACCGCGGCGGGAAAATTCCCGCGCGGTATCGCGCTTCGGGCGCAACTCAAGCCGCGGTAAGGGGTTGCGCCTTCCCCTGGCGCACTGATTGCTCGAATTCTTTCACCACGTCCACCGCGAACCCGATTGCCGGGCCGGTCCAGTCGCTCATGTTCGCGGTGAACCCGGCCTTCACGCCCACCTGCGTGACGTGCGACAGCAGCGCCCCGACGGCACAAACCTTTTGCGCGGCGAGCTTTGCGTCGTACTCGCGGAGCCGGCGGTGCAGTTCCTGCCCGTTCGTGGGCAGATTCGACTTCGGCGCTTCGGGTTTCGCCTCGACCTTCGGCGTTTCCGTCTTCGCCTCAGATTTCGGCGCCTCCGCCTTCGCCGCCGGCAGCTTCGCCGGGGCTTGCGCCTTCGGAATGGCGAACGCGGGCAACTGCGGAACCTGCGCGATCTGCTTCTTCACCGGGTCGTAATCGACCCACTGCGCCGGCAGCCGGTACAGGTAGCGGCCGATGCCGTACTTGACCGCGGCGCGCTTGAGCGCGTCGCTGAACGCGGCCTTGAGCCGGTCGCCGCCGTCGGGCTGTTCGCTCGGGCTGCCGACATCGGTTTTGGTGATCCACCGGTCGCCGAGTTTGATGCGGAGCCGGCACATCACGGAGCCGTCGGGGAGAATCTTGTAAGCGTCCTCCCAGTTCTCGACGCCGAGCACGTCGTCCAGTCGATCTTGAATGAGCCGCGCATCGATGTAGGCCATCGCGAGACAGCGGTTGTTCTTGACCATCTGCGGTTTGAACTTCACGTCGCGCGGCTCGAACGGCACGGCGAGCGCGGCGGTGATCGCCCGGAGCTGCGGGTCGCGCGGGGTCACGGATTCGGCGGTCATGTCAACACCTCATTGGAAAATTGGGCCAATGAGGTTAGTGTACAAGAATGATTGTAGTGGATACAAGGTCAGTAGACATGAAAAAAGCCCACGAATCGCGATTCGTGGGCTGGACGGCGAGAGATTGTTATTTACCTGCTCAGTTTGTCGGCGCCCACTGAAGGTTTCTGACCGATCGTGGCCAGCGCGTGCGTGAGGAAGTCCGTCGCGATTTGCTGCACCTGCGTGTCGATCTTCGCACACGCGGCGTCCCACGCGCTTTGCGGCGTGCCGGCCTTCCACGGGTCGCCGCTCACCTCGATGTACGCCTTCGCCTTCGGCTCGGTCCCGCTGGGGCGCAGGCACACTTTTGCTTGAATGCCGTCGGCCGCGAGTCGGAAGATCAGGAAGTTCCGCGCCGCGCGATCGGTGTCGCCCTTGAACGGCCCCATCCGGCCCTCGGTGTTCCACAAGTCCTCGAAACTCGCCACCGGGAGGCCGCCGATCGACTTCGGCGGGTTGTTGCGGAGCGCGTCGAGCATCCGCCCCATGTTGATTTTGCCTTCGAGGCCGGTGAGGACGATGTTCAATAGCTCGTTGCGGTAGTAGCCGAACTGCCGGTTCAGGTCATCGAGGTAATCGGGGATCGTGCGGCCCTGCCGCTTCTGGTGCAGCGCGGCTTCGGCCAGGAGCAGAGCGGCGCAGGCCGAATCCTTGTCGCGAACGCCGGCGGTGGCCATGATCCCGTGACTCTCCTCGGTCGCGATCACAAAATCGCTCACCGAGCCGCGAACGTCGCCGTACTGCCCGGTGGTTTCGATCTGCCAGAGTGCGTCCGCGTGGTACTTGAACCCGACCAGAAGGTCGTTAATCACCTGCGCGCCGAATTGCCTTCCGATGCGGGTGATTTGTCCTGTTGTGACTTCCGTCGTGATGACGATGGGTGACTGCGGGAGCGACCCGGACCGCTGGAGCTGGGCCAGCTTGAAGTGCGTGAGTAGTGCCGCGATTTCGTTTCCCGTGATGAAGCGGAACGTGCCCCTGCCGTCGGGCTGACGGTTCGCGAGGCCGCCGAGCCGGTCCGCGTCCGGGTCGGTGGCGATGACGAGGTCCGCGTGGCGTTCGAGGGCGAGCTTCTCGGCCCGGTCCATGCACTCCGGCACTTCCGGGTTGGGCGTCTTCGACACGTTGGGGAACTGGCCGTCGGGCTGCGCCTGTTCCGGCACCGGAATCGGCGTGAATCCCTGTGCTTCCAGCACTTCGCCCGCGCAGAACCAGCCGCACCCGTGCAGCGGGGTGAACACGACGCGGAGTTCGTCGTTCTTGGGCGCGGGTTGCAGCACGCTCTCGCGCCGGCACAAATCGATGAACGCCTGGTGCGGCTTCTCTGTCAGGTAGCCGATCTTCCCGCTCTGCGACGCCTCTGCGAACGGGATGTGCCGGATCGTCGTCACCGCTTCCACCATTTCACTCATCAGTTGGTCTTCGGGCGGCACCAACTGACTGCCGCGCTCGTCGTAGAACTTGCTCCCGTTGTCGTCCGGCGGGTTGTGGCTGGCGGTCATGTTGAGGCCGCCGTGAGCCTTCAGGTAGCGGATCGTGAACGACAACTCCGGCGTCGGGACGTACCGCTTGCTCCCGGGCGGCAGAATGAGTGGGGTGATGCCGTTGGCCGCGTAGACGCCCGCCGCGTGCTGGCAGAACTCGCGGCTGGAGAGGTGCAACACCGGGTTCGGCAGCGCCGGATTGTAGACCTTCCGCTTGTCCTTGAACTGCCGCACGTCGAACGCGAGTACCACGGACAGCGGTGTGACACCGGGGAACCTTTGACGCAGATATTCGCAGTGCCCCTGAACGCTGGCGCCGAGGGTCCAGGGGTTCATGCGGTTGGGGCCGATGCCGACCGCGCCGCGGCGCCCGCCGGTGCCGAACGGCATCACCTGATAGAAGGAGTCGAGCAGGACGGACCACGCGCCGGTGGCGCACAGCCATTCGAGCTGCGGGCGGTACGCGGCGAACTCGGGGAGCGTGAGCCAGTTGTTGAGGTTGGCGAGCGCGCGGTCCTTGAGGGCCGCGTCGGCGTCGATGGTGAGGAACCCGGCGCGAACCGGGGAGAGCAGGTCCATTATGAGTCCTCGCGTGCAGGGCCCGAGCGGTCGGAGGTGATTTACGACCGCCCGGCGCGAAGACTACGGGATTCGCCCGGCGCTCACGGGCCGGTCGTGAAGTTGATGGTGTTCGATCCGGTCCCCTGGCCCGGGGCCACCTCGACCTTCAGGGAAAAACTGTGATTCGCGGGTAACAGGTTGGCGGCGATCTGCGTGTTGAACGGACTGCCGGTCGGGGTGACGGTCCACTGGGTCACGGTCGGCGGTTGGGTGGAGTTGTCGGTCAACGTGAACTGGTAATCGACGAGTGTGTTGTCGGTCGTCACCGTCACCGTGAGGTTCGTGTTCGCCGGCACCTGAGAGCCGTTGGTCGGGGACGTGATCTTCGGGTTGGCCGTGTTGGCAAAAAGCATACTCGGGGCGGCCGTCTTGGCCTTTACCGGCTTCTTGGCGGCCGTTTTCTTCACGACCGGCTTCTTGGCGGGTTTCTTGGCGGCTGAAGACTTTGCTGCCGGCTTCTTGGCGGCCGTCTTTTTCGCGGGCTTCTTGGCACCGGTCTTTTTCGCGGCCGGCTTCTTGACGACCTTCTTCGCGGTTGACTTCTTCGGCTTCTTCGACTTCGCCACGGGCGATACCTCGTGAGTGGGTTACGGAACAAGTTTCGTTACGGTCAGGTCGGCAACAACCCCGTCCGCGTTGCGAACGAAGATCCCGATCCCGGACCCGAAATAGGGTGGGGTGTAGGTGTACGGCGGTGTTAGGTGGGCCGACGCTCTCATCTCGTTTCTCAGTTGCTCGGCCATCGTCTTCGGGGTGATCGATTTCAGTTCCATGCCGTCCACGCGACCGGTGATCCCGTCGGCCCGGACATCGATCTCCACCCGCGCGAAGTGCGGACCGGCGTTCTTCTCGGCCGGCTTCTGGCGGGGCACGAAGACGTCGTCCCAACCGATCACGCCGAGCGCAAGATCGCCCGGGGACCAGTACATCCCGTTCATGTAGACGCGCTGCGCTACCGGTTGTACTTGCTCGTCCCGGATGCCGAACCAGACGAACGTCCGGTACGGCTTCGGCCCGTCGAGCCATTCCCGCCCGCCGACGAATACCGAGACCTGCGAGGTATCCTGAAAACCCTGGAGGACCGTGACAGTCGCCGTGACGCGGTACGGGACCGGGAACGGCTCGCGGCACAGCTCGGCCACGCCGAACCCGGGCGTGAAGAACTGGTGGTAGCCTTCGCCAGTGCGAATGCCGACCTCGTGTCCCTTCGGTATGACCGGTTCGCGCGTGGGCTTGCCCTTCGCGTCGGTCAGGGCGATCTTCTCGTTGGCGTGGAACCGTTCGAGGAGTGTCGGCTGCGCGACCGTCGGCAGCGCGAGCCGCGGTTGCACCGCGAGCGTGTCGGTCGGGCCGAGCGCTTCGGCGCGGCGATCGCGGAACAGCCCGGCACCGACCGCGGCGAGCGCCAGGAGCACGAACGCGCCCGCGGCCAGAAGCACGCGCCCCCGGCGGTCGGATTTCGGCGGTTTCGCCGGAACCGGGGCCTCAACCGGACCCGCGAGGGGCGCGTCGGTCGGTTCGCCGGCGAGCCAGCGCTCCAGATCGACCGCCACCGTCTCCGCGGTCGCGTAGCGGTCGGCGGGCAGCTTCTGGAGGCACTTCCGCGCGATCGCCTCCAGCCCCGGCGGCACGTTCCGCTCGGCCGGGACCGCGGGCACCGGCTCGCTGCGGATTTGTGAGAGCAACTCCAGCGTGTCTTCGTGGGCGAACGGTCGTTGCCCCGCGAGCAGTTCGTACAGGATCACCCCCAAAGCCCAGATGTCGCACGCCGGGGTGTAGTTCGCGCGCCCGCCGCGGGTCTGTTCCGGCGACATGTACTGCCGCGTGCCGAGTGGAACCAGGCTGATCGACAGGTCCGAATCGTCGTCGATCGGGCGGACCAGGCCGAAATCGGCCACGAGCGGCGTGCCGTCGGCGGTCAGCAGGATGTTGAGGGGCTTCAGGTCGCGGTGAATGATGCCTTTGGAGTGCAGGTATTGCACCGCGCGGGCGACTTTCGCGACGAGCCGGGCGGTCCCGCGGAGGTCGCGGCTCATCTCTTCGAGCCGGTGGTGGAGCGTTTTCCCCTCAACGAACTTCATCGTCAGATAGGGAAGCCCCTGCCACGACCCGGCGTCGTACACCGGGATGACGTTCTCGTGGTCGAGCGCCGCGAGCGTCTTGGCCTCGCGATCGAACCGCACGCGGAACTCGTCGTCGGCGGCCCATCCGGCGTTAATCAGCTTGAGCGCCACCACCTTGTTCAGGGCGATGTGGACGGCCTTGAAGACCGTTCCCATCCCGCCGTTGCCAATGACGCGGAGGATGCGGTAATCGGGGATCTGCGGGAGGTGCTGCGGGAGGCCGACATCCGTTTCGTTGGTCGCGGGCAGGTCCGTTTCGCTCGCGAACGCGGCCGGGCGGTCGGGCAACGGGGAAACCGCGGTCGGCGCCGCGACCGTTGCTCCTAAAAGCGGTCGAACGGCCCAACTGGCGGTAGCGAGTGAATCCGGCCGGTGCGAGTTCGGTTCCGGTTCGGTCATGAGTCACTCCGAAATGCGTGCCCATCCTAACCGATCCCGCGACGATAGCAAGCACATCGGTTCGGAATCTTTCGCGCGCCTCTGTTCCATCAGACGGGCTGAACCACGCGTGACGCCCGCGCCTCGTTCCGAGGGCTGTATCATGAGCAGTGTGATCCGCTTCCAACGGTGGGGTTACAGGTGAGTGCGCTGGAATACCGGTTCGATGTGGTCGTGGTCGGGGCCGGACACGCGGGCACCGAGGCCGCGATGGCCTGCGCGCGCCTGGGCCTGAAAACGTGCCTCTTGTCGATGAACGCCGACGCGGTGGCGCAGATGAGCTGCAACCCGGCCATCGGCGGCGTCGCGAAGGGCCAGATCGTGCGCGAGATCGACGCCCTCGGCGGTGTCATGGGCAAGTGCATCGACGCCAGCGGCATCCAGTTCCGCGTGCTGAACGCGAGCAAAGGCCCGGCGATGCACTCGCCGCGCGCCCAGGCCGACAAGAAGCTCTACCAGTTCACCATGAAGCGCTGGGTGGAGGAGCAAGTAAACCTGAGGCGAAGATCGCCGGCGTGAGATCGG
>CAZBXY010000281.1:0-10362 GCA_964495365.1 uncultured Frigoriglobus sp.
TAGACCGCTTTCGACCCACGCGCAAGTCCCGGAAAAGTCAACTGCGTAACTCCTATCCGTGTCTCGCTAATCGGCGTCCGGGTCGAGCCACCGGGTCACGTCGAGCCGGGCGTGCGCGCTGCACTGGGTCAGCTCGGGCAGCGTGTCGTAAGCGGCGGCGGCCGCGGGGCCGAGGTGCGGGAGCGCCGCCAGCGGCACGCCGGGCCACTCGCGGTAAATGGTCAGGTCGTCGCGGCTGTCGGCCACCGGCAGCCCGGCGATCGGGATCGCGCGCCGGGCCAGCTCGCGCAGCGGGTCGCCCGACGCGCCGCTGGGGCACGCCAGCACCGCGATCTCCGCCCGCGCCCACGGGCCGTTACCGACCCACGCCGGTTCGGCCTCCTGGTACGCCTGCTCGATCGCCCGCTCGGCCTGCTGCGGGGTGCGGAACCGCTCGGCGAACATCGCCGCCAGCCCCACCTCGCCCAGCCGCTCGTCCAGGTGCGCGCGGGTCTCCTCGAACACGATGGCCACGATCCGCTCGACGCCGGTCGCGGCGTTCGCACACACGTGGAGCAACCCGCCCGCGTCCGGTTCCAGCGACGACTGGACGCGCCGGTCGATCTCCGTCAGATCGACATCGGTCAGCACGCGCAGGAACCGGTCCACCGCGTCGCCGACCGTCGCGCACCCCGGCGGCATGAGCTTGCGGTGTGAACCCGGTGCGTCCTCGATTTCCTCTTCGGGCACCGCCGCCGCGACCGTCGCCAGCCGCTGCCGGGCCACCGCGACATCGGCCAGTTGGCACGCCAGCGCCTCGCGAATGGTCTGGTAAACGGTGACGAGTTGGCGCGAGGTGACCGCCTGGAACCGCGCCCGCGGGTACTGCCGCAGCGCCTCGGTCAGCTCGGTGGCGCTGGGCTTGCGCATCCCCTTCTGGTGGTGCGCGTACTGGGTCAGGCACTCGAACCCGGCGACCGCCTTGCCGTCGTACTCGACCGCCGATTGCGTGAACCGGTCGATGAGCCGGTCGGTGGTGGCGAGGAACTGGCGGTACAACTCCTCGGTTCCGGCGAGCCGGTACTGCGGGTCATCGACGAGTACCGGGAGCAGGTTGTGCAGATCGAGCGTGAACGCGGTGCCGGTGTCGGACGCGGTCCTCGCGACGGCCTCCTCAACAGCCGTCGGGGTGCGCTTGACCGACGACGCCGGCGGGCCGAACAGCTTGTTCAACCGGTCGAGCGCCAGCCCGATCTGGGTCGGCTCCGGCAGCCGGGCGAGCCACCCGCGCGGAACGAGCGGATCGGTGATGAGGCCGATCAGTTCGTCGATCTTCCCGCCGGCGGCGAGGTCCGCGGTGCGATGGAGGCGCCCGAGCACCGCGTCGGCCTCGAACCCCAGTTGCGCCCACCGGGCCGCGGCGATTCCGGGCATCACCTCGCGGTACCGCTTCGGGTCCGGGGTGGACCACCGCTTCAGGACGTTGCGCCCGACGATGAGCGCGGTGCGGGCGACCACGTCGGCCCGGGGCCAGTCGAAGCAGGCCAGCCCGAAGGTCGCGACCGTCAGCGGGCCGCGGGCGGGCGGAGCATCCTCGGCGGCGCGGGCGGCGCGGTCCTCGCGCACCGCGTCGGCGGTCCGGCCGATCGGGCTGAACAGGTCGAGCCGGATGTGGTCGGCGGCGTCGCCGTAGGGCTTGAGCGCGGCGGCCGAGGCGGTCGGGTCCGGGGGGCACTGAATCGCCATCGACACGATCCGCGAGCCGGGCTTGGACCCGACCCCGCTCCCGCGGCGCGCGCCGGGCGTGGGGATGTTGGTTGGGGTGCGGCGCGGCGGCGGGCTGATCCCGGAACCGGTTCCGGGGGCCAACCCGGTGGCCGAACCCGGCAGCAGGTAGCACCGCGCGAACGGCGCGTCTTTTTCTTTCACGTACCCGTTGCGCTCGTCGTAGTGGGCGGTGAACAGCGTGTCCGGGCGCGAGTAGTGGTTCAGCTCGGTGAGCGCCGCGAACGTGTTGCCGAGCAGCTGCGGCGGGGTGAGGCTCGGGTCGGCCGGGGGCAGCACGAACAGCCCGACGATCTCCGGCGCGTCGTAGCCCATCCGCTTCAACCGGCTGCGGGTCGCGTAGGCCACGTCGAGGAACATTCCGCCGGCGGTGCCGCCGGCCAGCCCGCCGACAACGTACACCCGCGGGCGGTTGGTCCGGCGCGGGAGGCCGGTTCGGGCCTCGGTGAGCACCATCGCGTCGGGCGCGAGTGCGGCTTCCAGTTCCGCCTGCACCTTCCCCATGAGGGCGCGGTAGTGGTCGAGGAACGCGAGCCGGCCGAACAGCCGCAGCCCCATCGTTTGCGGGGTCCGGGGCATCTTGTAGAGCAACTGGGGGTCGAACCACCCCTCGGTGAGCGAGCGCCCGTTGAACCGCGGCTTCAGGTAGTGCCCGGCGCGGTTGAGTTTGGCCGCGAACACCTCGTCGGGCCGCAGCCCGGCGAGCCGGTCGTTTGGCCGGTCGCGCCCGGCGTCCTCGATGGCGTCCGGGTCGGTGTCGATGAAGAGCGTGCGGACGGCCGGGGTCATGTTCGCCGGGCCGAACCGCTCGGACAGGTCGAACCGCAGCCGCTGGAGGACGCGCAGCCCCACCTGGCCCAGCCCGATGACCAGCGCCGGGCGCAGCGGGCCAGGGCCGCTCAGTTCCGGCGGCGCCGGGGTGAACACCGGGCCGCTGGGTTCGACGAACCGCGACGGCGTGTCCACGATCGAGATCAGCGGCCCCGGATCGACCGGCACACTGACCGACCCACTCGCCCGCGGGGGCGTTTCCGTCTCGGAGGGGACCACCGCGGTCCGCGAGTACGACCCCGACCCGCCGGGGTTGCCGCCGGCCAGCGCGCGGACGAACGCGGAGACGGTGGGCCACCGGTCGTCCGGCTTTTTCGACAGAGCCCGCAAGAGCGCGGGCCGGTCGGCCGGCGGACTCGGTTCCAGGTTGGGCGGAAGATTGAGGTGCTGCATGAGCAACTGACTCATGCTGCTGCCGTCGAACGGCCTCACCCCGGTGAGCAGTTCCTGGTAGACGCACGCGAGGCTGTACTGATCGCAGAACCGCGTAATGATGCCGTCGAACGTCTCCGGCGCCGCGTACACCGGCGTAATGCCGCCGGTGACCTGGGCCATCAGCCCCTGAAGATCCTTCACCTGCCCGAAGTCGGCCACCTTCACGTGGTTGTGAAGCATGAACAGGTTTTGCGGCTTGATGTCGAGGTGCTGGAGCTGGAACTGGTCGTTGAACAGGTCGAGTACCTCGGCCGATTCGGCCATGTACTGCATCAGTTCGTCGCGCGGGATGCCCGGCAGTCCGCCGTCGCGGCAGTCGCGGAACCGGTCCCAGAGGTTGCAGTCGGCCAGTTCCATCACGATCATCAACCGGCCGTCCACGATGTCGTAGCGGTCGAGGGCCAAGAGGTAGGGGTGGCGGACCTGCTTGACCCGTTTGAGGGCCTTGAGTTCCTGCTCGGCGTAGCGCACGAGGTCGGAGTCTTTGGAGCGCAGGTCGCCGTGGATGATCTTGACGGCTTTGAAGATGCCGCCGGGGGCCTCGCACTTCCAGACCTCGCCGAACCCGCCGCTTCCGAGGCGGTCGAGGAGCCGGTAGCCGGGGATGAGTTCGGCCTGGGTGTCGAAACGAACGGACATTGGGGCAGGCCCGTCGGCGTGGGAGCGGAAAATACGGTCGGGAGAAGCGTAGCACAGGATTGCGGCCGGGGCTGAAGAACCGCTACAGCCTGTAAAAACAGAGGTGGGACGCGAAAAAATGAGAAAAACCCGCCTCGCGGCGGGCTGCGAGGGCCTCTACTCCAGAGCGTAGCTCGCGTGAACGGAGATCGTGACCTCGGTCGCCCGGGCGTCTTCGGACACCGCTTCGCCGTCCCGCAGTTCGTAGGAGATGGACGCGAGGACGGCCGCGCACCGCTGCTGCTCCATGAGTCGGTCCGCCCGCCCGTCGGCCGCGGTGTGGCCGTAGTTGAGCGCGGTCGGGCCGCCGAGCCGGCGCCCGGCCACGCGGGCGAGTCGCTCGGCCTGCTGGCGGGCCAGTTCATACGCCTCGGCCGCGGCCCGGGCGAGTTGCTCCTCGGTCGGCCGCGCGATGTACAGGAACTGGGGCGCGCAGTCGTCCGGCGGGTTGATGGCCTGTGCCACGAGCCGCTGCAACTGCTGAATCTGCTCCTCCGGTTCGGCCCATGGCGTCGGCCCGGCCGGTTGGTCCGGCGGTTCGGCGTCCGCGGCGATCTCGAACCGGAGCCGATCGACGAGGGTCAGCACCTCTTCGGGGGACCGCCCGGCGAGCTCCCACAGGGCCGCGAGAGCGACGTTCACGCCGTGGCGGTCCGGCGGCCCGGCGGGGGCCATCCGCCGCGCGGTGGCGGCCGCCGCGACCCGCATCCGGGCCATCGGGTCGGGGTTCGCCTGGTCGTCGGGGTGCGGGTCGCCGGCCCACACCTTGGCGGCCCCGAGGCGAGTCAACCGGCGAACGGCGTCTTCACACGCCCGCTTCACTCCGGCCAGACCGAGTTCCAGGGTGGCCTCGGCCGCGCGCACGCGGACGACCATCAACAGGAGAGCCGGCCGTTGCCGCACCGACGCCACCGCGCTGGTGCTGACGGTCGCCCGCGGAATCGAATCGGCCACGGTTCTGCCTCCGATGGCGGTAGGGTCAGAAATACTTGCCCTTCTGGCGCTTGGCGTCCCGTTTCCGGCGCGCGTTGTCGGCCGCGTTCCGCTGGAGCGCGCTCAAGGCCCGCTGGATCTCCGCGATGATCCCCCGGCACTCCTGGCCGACCGCGGTGCCCTGCGCGAACAGCACCTGGCGGTCCTTTTGTAAGTGCTCCAGGCGCTCCCGCACCTGGTCCACCTGGGGGAGCGGAACCCGCGGCTCGATGTGGGTCTTGAAGACCTCTTCGAGACTCTTCCGCTCGGGCACGGCCAGTGCCCAGGTGGCCCGGTGGACGAACTCGCGCACCTTCGGGAGGGCGTAATGGACGCGGTTCTTGGCCCGCTCCCACTGGGCCACGTCGGCCTGCAGGGCGTGGAGTTTCTCCTCGACCGCCAGCGGCTTCTTGAACGCGGCTTCCATTTCGGCCCGCAGCCCGTCCGCGCCGAGGCGGGCCGTGTCGATGCTCGCCTCCAGGCCCAGAATGGCCCGCCAGAGCGCTTCGAGGGCCTGCCACTGTTCCGCCGGGATTTCGGGCTCGGTGACGTCCACTTTGCACCTCGGGTTCGGGAACCGCGCCCCCCGGCGGCCCGTTTCCGCGCCGAACACCAACTGGGGGTTGCCGCGACGCAGACATGACGCCGGGGCCGCCCCCCGATTTCACGCGCCGCCAGCGGCCGAGTGCCCTTGCTCGCCCGCCCGGCCGCGGATCCCGTGTGCGGCAACCACAAGCCGGCCGGCAGCGGGAAACAATTTACGTGACCGGGCTCGGTGAGCGGGGTCGTCCGGCCTCGGGCTGTACAGCGCCGGAGTCGTTTGACTACGGCTACCATCAGTCCGCTATCGGTCCAGTATGGGAGACAATGCCAGCATCACCACACCGAAGACAGTGGTGATGAGGATCCAGCCGATCCACTCCCCAACCCGCCACTCCGGTACGGGGTCAATACTGACCTGTCGGCGTGGTGACACCCAGATACCAAATATGATCATCAGCGAGGCAATTGTGATCATTACCCAACCGAGAGCGGCGTGTAGCGGGAAGTCGATGAACAACCGGGCCACGATCAGCCCGTTGACGGCCACGGTACCCAGTACCGCGAACGCGACGCCCAGCACCCGTCCCATCCGACCGCCTCCGAACATGGGATTCGTGCCGATGAGAACCACTCTCATCGCGCCGCTAACGACCGTTCGCGCGGATAGTCTCACACCCGCCCACCGTGTCATACCGACCCGCGGTGATTGATGTTCTTTGTGGGGCAGGCCGCTGGCTTGCCACAAGCCAAACTGCGCAGCAGGCGCAGCGGACTTGACAGGCCAGCGGCCTGCCCCACAATCAGCAATCAACACGAATACGTGTCAAGGGACGGTCGTTACGGCCCGATCGCCGCGGTGATCGCGTTGTTGAAGACCTGGGCCGCGACCCGGATGCCCGCGTTGGTCAGGTGCAGCTCGTTCGCCCAGTCGTCGGGGTCGTTGCCGACGTGCGGGCGGAAGTCCACGTACACGAACCGCGGGTCGGCCGCGGCCAGCGCCCCGAGCATCGTGTTGAACTCGCCCAGTACGCGGTGGACGATCTCGGTCCCGACGGCCAGCCCGTAGCCCTTGGCGTCCAGGGCCGGCTTGAGCCACGGCCCGACGAAGTTGACCCGGCCGAACAGGTTGCCGACCCCGATGCCGGTCGGCAGCGCGTTGGCGTAGCCGTGGGTGATGAACTTGACGGCCGGGTCCGCGCCCCAGACGGCGTTCGCCGCGCGCAGGTAGGCGTCCCGGGCGTACTCGTGGACGAAGAACCTCAGGTAGTCCTCGCGGAGCTGGCCGCGGCCGGTCACGACGTGGTTGAGGAACCCGGCGAACTCCGGCCCGGCCACGTCGTTGCCGCCGGCCGAAAAGAGCACCGCCTTGGGCCGCGTCTTCTGGACCAGTTCCACCAGCCGCACCAGGTCCGGGGGCACCAGGGCGCCGTCGGTCCCCTGGGTGCCGTACACCATGTTCTCCACCGTGTCGCCGCGGTACGCGAGGCTGACGACCTTGCGCCCGAGGTTGTCCAGTTCGTCGAGCAGGTCGATGCGGAACGGGGCCGGGTAGTCGAACCACGAGTCTCCCTCGGCGACCAGCACCCGGTCGCGGGCGCGGGCGAAGAACGCGCCGATGTCGGGGTCGTCGAAGTGCTCCGGCAGCAGGCGGGCCGCGAGCGGCGCGGCGCCCGCGGTCTCGGCGGCCGGGGCAAACGACCGGGCCGATGTGACCTGCCGGGTCGGCGCCTTCCACAGCCCGACCTTCCTGGCCGGACGCGGGGCTACAGCGGGCGGGGGCATACGGTGACTCCTGTGTTTACCGGCCCAATGAGTTGTGGGTACCGAACGTCTACGTGCGGCCGCGTTCTGCCGGGGCGACGATCCGGGTGAGCGCCTGCTGGCACGCCCGCTCCTCGATGGTGCAGGCGATGAACAGCATCACCCACGCGAACGCCACGAACCCGACGAGCAGCCCGACCTCGCCCCAGTGGACCCCGCCGGGCAGCGGGTCGGACACCAGCCGCCGCCACAGCAGCCCCACCCAGAACGCGGAGAACGCGCACACGAGGAACACCATGACCCACAGCGGGCGGGTGGCGACCTCGACCGCGGTCCCGTCGCCGGCGGGGGCGAACCGACCGGTGGCGACGACCGGCATTCCGCCTTCCATCCGGGCGCGCTCGCGGATCATTCGGAACCCGCCGTCCCAGACGACCCCGCAGAACGTGGTCGGCCCGGGCAACTTGCCTGGCGGGGGCATCAGCGCGGCCGCGAGGCGCTCCCGGACAACGGCCGGCGAGTCCGGGCTGGTGATGGTGAAAGACGACCACATTCGCGTCACACCTCCGCCGCGCTACCAAGCTCACCGGTCCGCCGGGTCCGGTGCCGTGACCGGTTCGGCGCGTCGTTACCGTACATCCTCCAACGCCCGGACCCATTCCGCGACGATCTTGTTCGTCTCCCAAACAGGGGTTAGCCACGAACGTGTTGGTGTGAACAACAGGGTCCGCTCTTTCTCCCCGCTCTGATACCGAACCGCGATGTAGTCGAGCCGGATCGGCTTGGCCCAGCGCGAATAGTTGCCAACACAGATGTCGGTAATGGACCGCAGGAGAATCTCTACCGGCGACCCACTCTTGCCCACGAACTGGAGGGCAGTGTCGGTCAGACAGAGTTCGCCCCTGTCCGTGTAGATGTAGATGAAACTGCCGAAGAAACTGCGGATATGCTCGGGGGTTGAGAGGTAGCAGTACGACCCCGTGGTGAACGATTCCTGAGACATCGCGGCCTCCGGTTTCTGTAGCCGAACGACGGTGCGCACCTGCGCGCCGATGGGACGTACTCGTCGCCCCCGGCACGCAACACAATAACCACCCCCGCACGGGCACCGTTTCTCACAGGTGCCCGCCTCGCTCAGGCGATCACGGGCCACTTGAAGGTGGAGCGGAGCGCGACCCGGCGGCCCTCCTTCTGCGACTGCCGCGCGGCCGTCATGATCTCCACCACGTGCAGCGCGTGCTCGGGCGTGAACCGCGGCTCCTTCCCGGTCGCCAGGCACTCGGCCACCACGCTCGCCCCCTGCTCCCACACGTACCCCTTCGCGTCGGTCGCGAACGCCTTCGGCTTCGGCGCGTCGGCCGTGGCGAGCTGCACGTGCTTCGGCGCCCAGTCGTACCCGGCCAGGCTCATGACCCCGGTCGTGCCGGTCAGAGCCACCGTCAGGAGCGACTGGTTCGGGTCGTCGTGCTCGTGCGGGCTGAAGTAGTTGAACCCGCACTGCATGTGCGAGATCGCCCCGCCGGCGTGCTCCATCAGGACCATCGCGTTGTCCTCGGCGACGACCTTCATCTCCTTGCCGCTGGCCATCTTCCGCACCGGGGTCACGACGCTCGTCATCGCGACGACGGACTTCGCCGGGCCGAGCAGCCCGGTGAGCGTCGTCAGGTTGTACACGCCCAGATCGGGCATACTGCCGCCGCCCTCGGCGTAGAAGAACTCGGCCCAGTTCGGTCCGGCCCAGCCGTAGGTGGCGTGCGCGGCCGAGACCACCCCGAGCTTCTTGTCGGCGAGCGTTTTCGCCATGAACTCGAACTGCGGACTGTTGACCGCCGTCGGGGCGCCCCAAACGCGCACGCCTTTCTTCTTGGCCAGTTCGAGCAACTCCTGACCGGCGGCCAGCGAGTTGGCGATCGGCTTCTCGCTCCAGATGTGCTTGCCCGCCTCGATCGCCATCCGGTTGAGCCGCTCGTGCTCCTGCATGTCGGTCAGGTTGACGAACAGGTCGAAGGCGGCCCCGGCGAGCATCTTCTCGATGTTCGGGTACTGGTTGGGCACCTCGAACTTCTTCGCCCGCTCGGCGGCCCGTTCGGGGATGATGTCGCAGGCGCTGACCAGTTCGGCGTGCGGGCTGGCCTTCAGGTGCGGGAAGTACAACCGCGACACGCTCCCGCACCCGATGATCCCGACCTTGACCTTCTTGGCCTTCGGGTCGTCCGCGGCGGTCGCGGTGCCGGCCAGCGCCAGCCCGGCCGCTGAGTGACCCAAAAACTTCCGGCGATCGCATTCCGCGGACATCGTGAGGCCTCCAGGAGTGGGCGGTGAAGGGTGTGCCCAAACCCTACCCAACCCCGGGCGCGCGGGCCACCAATTTCCCGAAACCGGCGGAACCGGTTCCGTTGTGGCGCTTCGTAGATGGCACTTGGCGCACGCAGAATTGAGTGGGACCGAATGACAGTACCGGCTCGCGAGCGCGCCACGGACATAAAGCTCACCTGCCCGGCCAGCGACACCAGCCAGCCTAAACGAGGTGAGCAGCGGAACATGAAGCTCAGCTGCCCGGCCCGCCCGTGACAGTTCGGTATCACAAAACGCGCCGAGGCGGGCTGGGTCAGCTGCAGCGACGGGTTCGGCGCCGCGCCGGCCCAGTTGCCTGAACACCGCGAGCAAGCTGACGATCGAAATGGGCTATTCGCTTCCGTCGGGTTTCACTTTTGAGTCGGCCGAAAGGAGAATGCTCGTCTTGTCCCAGGCTGAAGCGAGGTTGTATTGAATCCACTCAGGACTGAGGTGAATGTCGAGCGAATCGAGTCGGCCGGGTCCCAGGTTCTGGTAGCCGTGCGGAATGTTCGCGGGACCCAAAACGATGTCCCCGGCTTCAACGTCGATGATCCTGTCACCGACGGTGAATCGAGCTCGGCCCTCCGTGATCGTGAAGATTTCGTCATACGGGTGAACGTGCAGGGTCGGCCCCTCCCCCACCACGTCGGTAACATAGCGGATAAGCGTAATGCTGGTTTGAACGGTCTTTCCTTCAAGCAGGCCGCGCAATGCCTGCCCCGGATGCTGCCACTCACTAGCGGCTACTTTTGCGGGCTCGATCTTCGATCGAATTGGCATGGCCAACGCTCCTTACGGCGGTGAGGGGTGGGTCTTGACGGAAGCCGGTTCGCACCAGGAACGGATTCGGCAATGCTTGAGTACCGTTTGTAGCTACGTGGTGTGCCAAAGTTGAGTGGCCGAACGACCAAGCTCACCTGCCCGGCCGCGACACCAAGCCGCGACAACGACGCGCAGGGGCCAGCACAAATCAAACCACGTGGCCGGGTCAGGTGCAGCGGATGGATACATCTCATGGCCTCGATGGCGACGGGCCGAACC
>CAZBXY010000282.1:0-10348 GCA_964495365.1 uncultured Frigoriglobus sp.
CCGCGGCGATCCTCTTCGACGAGCCGACCAGCGCCCTCGACCCGAAGATGTCCGCCGAGGTGATGCGCGTGATCGACGATTTGGCTGATGACGAGCAGTTGCAGGTCGCGATGGTGATCGTCACGCACGACCTCCCGGCGGTGAAGCGGATCGCCGACGTGGTCCACCTGCTCGATAAGGGCAAGGTGGCCTTCAGTGGCCCGGCCGCGGAGGCGTTCGCCCCCGGCGGCCCGGCCGCGGCGCTGGAATAGGCGAACGGTCGGTGTGAGCCGGCCGGTGGGCGAACCCGACCCGCAAGGGTCGTGGGTAGCGCGCACAACCACTCATCCCTAGCGCCCTAACCACGCCACCCACCGCCCTTGCGGGCGGGGTTCGCCAACAACCCGCCCTCCGGCCCACACCGCCCGTTCGCCAGCAGACACACATGCCAGCAACCGCACAGCAAGTGATCCGCGTCGGGCACAGCCCGGACCCGGACGACGCGTTCATGTTCCACGCGCTCGCCAACGACAAGATCGCGACCGGCGAGCTGAAGTTCGTTCACGAGCTTCAGGACATCGAGACGCTCAACCGCCGCGCGCTCAAGGGCGAACTCGAAGTGACGGCCGTGAGCATCCACGCCTACAGCTTCCTGCTCGACAAGTACGCGCTTTTGCCGACCGGGTGCAGCATGGGCGACAAGTACGGGCCGATGGTCGTCGCACGGCGGCCGATGACGATCGCGGAGCTGCCGGGGGTGAGGGTCGCGGTGCCCGGGACGCTCACCACCGCGTTCCTGACGCTCAAACTCCTTTACGAATCGATCGGCACGGACAAGTTGACGTTCGAGGTCGTTCCGTTCGACGAAATCATCCCCGCGGTGGCGGGTGGGAAGTTCGAGGCGGGTTTAATCATTCACGAGGGCCAACTGACGTTCCAGAACCAGGGGTTGCACCTCGTCCGCGACCTCGGCGTGTGGTGGCAGGAGCGGACCGGGCTACCGCTGCCGCTGGGCGGGAACGTTGTGCGCAAAGACCTCGGCCCGGCGACGATGCGCGAAGTGAGCCGGCTCATTAAAGAGAGCATCAAATACGGGCTGGAACACCGGCGCGAGGCGCTCAACTACGCCCTCAAATACGCCCGCGACATGGACATGGGCCTCGCGGACAAATTTGTGGGGATGTACGTGAACGACTGGACACTCGATTACGGCGACCGCGGGCGGGCCGCGATCCGCAAGTTGCTCGGCGAGGCCCACCGTGTCGGAATTATCCCCAAACCGGTCGAACTGGAGTTCGTGGAGTAACAAATCGGGGTGGTGGCGGTATCCCGATTTCGGTACTATATTTCTCCGAGAGTGACTCGTTTGCTCAAGTATTCGACTGTTATTCCACGAGCGGGCCACCACACGTGAACTGGGCTGCGTTACTTCAACTCGGACTCCCGGCCCCGCCCGCGACCGGTACCGCCGAGCCGAACGACCGGCAAACCCCCCATTCCTGCTCTACACTTTCCTCCGCGAACGCCCGGGCGCGGAGATCGTCTGTGAGCGTGTCGAACATTGTCAGTTTTGATATCGAGGAACACGACCGTATCGAGGCCGCGGTCGGGTTGAGCGTGTCCGCCGAACTCCGGGCCGACTACGCGGCGCGCATGGAAGTCCGCACGCGCCGGATCCTCGACCAGCTCGCCGCCGCAAAGGCACTCGCCACGTTCTACATCGTCGGCGAGATCGCCAAAACTCACCCACAACTGGTTCGCGACATCCACGCGGCCGGCCACGAGATCGGGTCGCACAGCTACGACCACCGCAGTGTCCACCGGTTCTCGCCGGCGGAGTTTCGCGAAGACTTGCGCGCCAGCAAGGACACACTCGAACAGGTCACCGGCGCCCCGGTGTGCGGGTTCCGCGCGCCGACGTTCAGCGTGATGCCGGAGACCGCGTGGGCGATCGACGCGCTGGCCGAGTGCGGGTTCGAGTACGACAGTTCCGTCTTCCCGGTGCGCCACGACCGCTACGGCGTCCCGGACGCGCCGCGCGGGCCGTTCGTCGCGGTCGGCGCCAGCCGTGAGATTCTGGAATTGCCCCCGCTGACGTACCGGTTCGCGGGGCAGAACCTGCCGGTCGCCGGCGGGGGGTACTTCCGGCTGTTCCCGCTCGCGTTCATGAAGGCCGGGCTGGGGCAGGTGGCCCGCGGGCCGTCGCCGCGCGTGGGGATGTTGTACTTCCACCCGTGGGAGTTCGACCCGACGCAGCCGCGGTTGCCCCTGAAGCGGCTCGTGCGGTGGCGCACCTACGTGGGCGTCGGCCGCACGCAGGCGCGGCTCGAACGGCTGCTCGCGGGGTTCACGTTCCGCCGCGCGATCGACGTGGTTCGCGAGATCCGCGCCAGCGGGATCGACCTGCCGCGCTATCGGCTTTGATGGCGAACCCGGCACGCGAGTGCCGGGGTGCGATACCAACCGCCAACCCGCGCTACCCCCGACCCACATCACCCCCGGCCTTGCGGCCGGGGTTCGCCTAACTCTTGCGGCGCCTCAGTCGGTAGCCCGCGGCGGCGGCCAGGCCGATGAGGCCGGTCACCAGCGTGGCCGGTTCCGGGGTCGTGGTGATCGGGGGCGGCGACACCGGCGGGATCACGATCGGGGGCGGCGAAACCGGCGGGACGATCACCGGGGGCGGCGAGACCGGCGGAACCACTGGCGGCTCCACGATCACCGGGGGCGGCGAGACCGGCGGAACGACGGTCACCGGCGGGGTGATCGGCCACACCGGCGGAAAGAACGCCGCGGCCGACGGCGCCCACACCGCGAACGGCCCGGCCGTCAGTGTCACGGTCACGACCGGGAGCAGCTTCTTCAGGCCCTTCTTCAGTTTCGCGCGCCGCATATCCTTCCCTCGATTGCCGCGATCCGCCCGACCACTCGGTTCGTGCCGCTTGTGCCGATTTCTTCGGCCGCCCCGTTCGCGCTGCTTGAGTATTTCGCGCCGAACGCGCCGACGGCGCGCGGGAATGGGGAACCTGCGCCGTGCCCGGTCGGGCCGGCGGCGCGCGAAAGGCCGGTAAGTGCGGCGCGCGGGGCGCGAAGTGGGGCGGTTGTGGGCAGTTCGGTCCGGTTCGGTAGGCCGAACGGCCGAATGAGGATGTGACGAGACGTAGCCCGGGCGACGGAACCGGCCCGGCGTAGTGCGTCAGGAGGACCGCTTCACATGCGCCGCATTCTGCTCGGCGGGCTGGGGATCGCGCTCGGCGTGTTCACGCCCCCCGCGCTCGCGCAGCAACCGACACCTCAACAACCGCCGGCCCGCGGGGCCGCGTTCGGCAAACCGGCCGCGCTCCCCGATCCTTCCGCCGGAACGCAATCCGATTCGGGCGTCACCCCGGCCGGGTTGTTCCGCGACGGCCCGCGCCGGACCGTCGTGAACGCCCCGGGCACCTTCGGCCAGCCCACACCGGTCATCAGCCAGCCGCCGGGCGGGGGTTCCGCGCCGATGGCGCCCGGCGGAATGCCGATGGTGCAACCGGGCGCGAATCCCATTCCGGCGCCGCGCCCGGCGCCCGGCGGGCCGCCGATGATTACCGAGACCCGCGACCCGATGGCGCGCGTCCCCGGGGTGGTCGTGGTCCCGTCGGTTTCGCCGGACATTTACGAGTGCCCTCCGGGCCTCGAAGACCCGATGTTCGACGGGCGCCCGCGACTGGGTCTCGACCGGCTCGCCGGGTGCGGTAAGACGTGGGTCAGCGCCGAGTTGCTGTTGTGGTGGAACCGCAGCACGCAGGTGCCGGCGCTCGTCACGACCAGTTCGCCACAGTTCAACGGGATCGTCGGGCAGGGCGACACGCGGGTGCTGCTCGGCGGGTCGTTCGGCGAGACGTACCACGTCGGCGGGCGGGTCGGGGTCGGGCACTGGTTCGGCGACGGCGAGTGCCGCGGGGTGGACGCGCGGCTGTTCTGGGTGGCCCCGTCGTCGGCGTCGTTCTCGGCGAGCGTGCCACCGTTCGGGCTGCTGGCGCGGCCGTTCTTCAACGTGAACCCGACCGTCATGACGCCCAACGTCGGGGTCGGCCCGTCGGCGGAAGTGGTCGCCGGGCCGGGCGTGGCGGTCGGGAGCGTGACCGCGACGATGCGGAGTACGGTGTGGGGCGCGGAAGTGAACTACCGGCGCTACCTCGCCGGCGACGCCTGCACCCGCGTGGACGCCCTGGTCGGCTACCGTTACCTCGGCATGACCGAAACGCTGACCGTCACCGAGTCGTTCAACCGTGTCGCCGGCACCAACGGCGCGGTCGGCACCCCGGCCGTATCGGGCATCATCACCGACCAGTTCCGCACGCAGAACAGCTTCCACGGCGGCCAGGTCGGGCTGGTGGGCACCGTGCAGCGCGGGCGGTGGTCGCTGGACGGGCGCGGCACGATCGCGTTCGGGACCGTGTTCCAGACGGCGGACATCAGCGGGTCGCAGGTGCTGGCGCTGACCGACGGGACCGTGGCGATGGTGCCGGGCGGACTGCTCGCGGTGCCGGGGGCGAACATCGGCCGGTTCACGCAGAACCGGTTCGCGGTGATGCCGGAAGTCGGGTTGAACCTCGGCTATCAGCTCACGTCGCGGATGAAGGTGTTCGTCGGGTACAACTTCCTCTACCTGAGCAGCGCCTTGCGGCCGGGCGGGGTGATCGACACGAACATCGACGCGGCCCGCGTCCCGAACCTGCTCCCGGCGGACTCGGGCGGCACGCCGGTCTTCCCGCCGCGCCCGATGCCACAGCTGCACCCCAGCGGGTACTTCATCCAGGGGATCAACTTCGGTCTGGTGTACAAGTGGTAGTTGAGTCGCAGGAGTCGGGAGCCAGTGGTCAGGAATCGGTTGCCAGGTATCAGCGGTCAGGAATCAGGTAGTCGTTTTCAGCCCCGGAGGGGCGGCCGAAGTTAGCCCCCATACCGTTCAATCGGGGTATACGCGAATGGGGCTTCCGAGCAAGCTGGTGTTAACCACAACGCCAGACGGGCAAGGAAACCCTGGGCTCCTGGAACGGGTCGTCGGGCTGTTGGCCACACCGGCCACACCCGGCGTGTTCCACCGCTCATACCGGCTCATGGGACTCGACGGGTTCGTTGTGGATCTGGCCGATTCGGCCCCCAACGCCCGGGTGTTCGGGCACCCGGGTTCGGGACGAGCGACCGGCGCGTTCCCACAGGCGTGGGGGCTGAGCCTGTGCGAGTTGGGAACCCACCTGCTGTGGCGCAGCCTGGTCAAGCCGTGTCATCGAGGCGAAACGACGATGGCCCCGCCCTGTTGCGGCACCTGCAACCTGACATGCTGTTGCTCTGGGACCGGGGCTTCTTCAGCTACGCCCTGATTCGGCAGGTGATCGTGGCGCAGAAGGCCCCACTGCTGGCGCGGGTGAAGGCGAACAGATCTTCCGCCCGATCCGCACGCTGTCGGACGGGTCGTACGTGGCCAAGGTATACCCGTCCCCACGCCACCGGGAGAGCGACCGCGGCGGGATCGAGGTTCGGATCATCGAGTACACGCTCCATGATCCGGGTCGGACCGGGGACGGTCAGAAGCATCGGCTGATGACCACCCTGATGGACGAACACCTGGACCCGGCGACGGATCTGGTGGTGCTCTACCACCAGCGTTGGGAAGAGGAGATGACGATCGACGAGTGGAAGACCCACCAGCGTGAGCGTCCGGTGCTGCGGAGCCAAACCCCTTCGGGTGTCGTGCAAGAGATCTCTGGCCTGTCACGGAAGCGAGCATTACCACCCGAAACTCTTGCAAAGACGATCATCACTATCTCAGCACCGCGAAGCTGTTCAACCTGGGGTGACGTCCGCCGGCGCGCTGGTTGGCAGTTCTGGCGGTGAGGCTTGCGCTTGCCTTCCGCCGCGAACTACCGCACAATCAATTACACCCGCCGAAAACTCCCACCACAGGGCTGCTCCGTGCCCACCCATTCGCATTGCACAGGGCCGCGAATCTCCCGCCGGCAGATGATCCAGGCCGGGGCCGCGTCGTACCTCGGCCTCGGGTTGCCGCAGCTGCTCGCCGCGAAGGACTCGTCGAAAGGCACGCACGCAACGGCCGATGCGTGCATCGTCATCTTCCTGAACGGCGGGCCGAGCCACCTCGACATGTGGGATCCGAAACCGGACGCGCCGGCGGAGATTCGCGGCGAGTTCAGCCCGATTCAAACGTCTGTGCCGGGCGTGCGGTTCGGCGAACACATCCCGAAGTTTGCCCGGCAGATGCACCGCTGCACCGTCATCCGCTCGGCGCACCACAGCGTCAACAACGCCCACGCCGCCGCGGTGTACTGCTCGCTGACCGGACACGATCGCGGCGAGATCGGCGGCGGGGCGCGGCCGGACGACTACCCCTGTATCGGTTCGGTGGTCGGGATGCAGCGCCCGCCGGCGGCAGCGGTTCCGCCGCACGTTCTGTTGCCGTACATCACGAAGGAAGGCGCGGGCGGCCCGCCGCAACCGGGGTTCTTCGGCGGCTGGCTCGGCAAGACCCACGACCCGCTCATCATCCTCCGCGACCCCAACGCGGCCGACTTCGCGCTGCCCGAACTCACCCTCGGGCCGGACATCGACCCCACTCGATTCGACGCCCGCAAGCAACTCGAATCGCAGTTAGCCGCGAGCCGAAGGCGAGCGAGTTCCCCGGACGATCTCGACGGCATCCGCGCGAAGGCGTTCGACCTGCTCACCGCTCCCGCAATGCGCGAGGCCGTGCGCATCGACCGCGAGCCCGCGAAGTTGCGCGACGCCTACGGCCGCAACATCTACGGTCAGAGCGTGCTGCTGTCGCGGAGGCTGATCGAGGCCGGCTCGCGCGTCGCGTGCGTGTCGTGGGCGCCGGACGCCAACGCGACCTGGGACACGCACGGCAACAACTTCAAGTCGCTCAAAAGCACACTCCTGCCGCAACTCGACGCCGCGTTTTCGGCACTGCTCGACGACCTCGACGCCCGCGGCATGCTGGAGCGGACGCTCGTGGTTGTGGTGGGCGACTTCGGCCGCACGCCGAAGATCAACACCAACGGCGCCGGCCGCGATCACTGGAACTTCTGCTACTCGCTGGTACTCGCCGGCGGCGGGGTGAAGGGCGGCTACGTTCACGGCGCCAGCGACCGGATCGGCGCGAAGCCCGGCCGCAACCCGGTGACGCCGGCGGACGTGATCGCGACCGTGTACGAGTGCCTGGGTGTGCCGCACGACCTGGAACTGCGCGACCGGCTCGCGCGGCCCTTCGTGCTGTGTCCGTGGGGCAACCCGATCCGCGAGGTACTGGCGTGACTGCCGCATGGTTCCGCGCCGGTGGAAGCACGAGCTGCGGAATCACTGGTCTCGGCACACCCCGCGAGAACGAGGATTATCTCTTTCTCGATTCGGCCCTCGGCCTGTTTGCGGTATTCGATGCTGCAGGCAGTTGGACCGGAACGGGCGAACGAACCGGTCCGGTGGCTTCTGCCGCCTTCCGGCGCGTGATCCGCGAAGCTGCGGGCGAAGAATCGCGGGCGCTGATCGGGCACGCATTTGGAGCTGCCGGAGAAGCCATCCGTGAGGAAATGGAACTCGCTGGCCCCGAAGACGGGGATTGTTGCGGCTGTTCCGTTGTGCTCGCCCTGGTCCGAGACGAGCGCGTACATATCTCCTGGCTCGGCGACGCAATGGCGCACCGCGTAACGGGCGGCCAGATCGAACCGCTCACGCAACCGCACACGGTCTGGAACGAGCTGGTCCGCAGAGGAACCATCGATTCGACGAATGAAGCGACCGCGAACCAGAGATTCCGAAACGTCCTCATGCACTTTCTCGGTGGGGAACTACCCGACCCGCTCGAAGTCATCTCTTTTGAACCGCAACCGGGCGACCGGCTGGTTCTCACCACTGACGGCGTTACGAACCATATCTCCGCCGACACGATTCTCAACGCCTGCCGAACCATTTCCGAGCCAACCACCTGCGCTGAGGCGATCATCGAACACGCGATCATGGCCGGGTCGCGCGACAACTGCACCTGCGCGGTACTCGCTTTCGGGGGAACGTGATTTTCGCTGACAGATTTCGGCCGCACGTCCGGTATCCGCGAATGAGGGTACGCGGTTCGCGGAGGATTCGCCCGTGACGTTCGTCGAGTGGGCCGATCCGGCATCCGGGTGGACCGTGCGCGCGGGCGCGGCCTCGCACATCGGCAACTACCGCGAGAACAACGAAGATCTCGTTTACCTCGACCTGGAGTACCCGTTTGCCCTCGTTCTCGACGGCATGGGCGGGCAGGTCGCGGGCGAGGTCGCCAGCCGGACCGGCGCGGACACCCTGACTCACGCGCTGCGGCGCGGGCTGAGTGCGGGCGCCGAACCCCGCGGGCTGATCGAATCTGCGCTCCGCGCGGCGAACGAGACCGTCATCGCCCTCGGTCAATCCAACCCCGACATGCGCAACTGCGGCACGACGGCCGTTCTGGCGCTGTTCCACCAGCACTCCGCGTCCATCTCCTGGGCGGGCGATTCGCCGGCGTACCGCATCTCCGGCGACCGGATCGAGAAGCTGACGTGGGACCACGACCTGCGCAGCGTGCTGGTCCGGCAGGGTGTTATCAGCGAGGCGGAGGCGCGCGAGCACCGCATCAGGAACGTGTTGTGGCTGTACCTCGGTAACCGGGAGACCGACGGGCACCTGGAAGTGCGGTCGTTCGTCCCGCGGCCCGGCGACCGGATCCTGCTCGCCACCGACGGCGTGACCGGCGTCCTGCCCGACGCGGAGCTGCTCGAACTCGTCCGGGCGCACCCCGACCCGCGGGTGTGCGCTGAGGAGCTGGTGAACCGCGCGCTCGAGCGCGGGTCGCGCGACAACTGCACCTGCGCGGTACTCGCGTTCGAGTGGTGCGGCGCCGGCCCGCCGCCCGACCCGACCGATCCGCCCCAACCGGAACCGCGGCCGGCGCGGCGCCCGTGGTGGCGGTTCTGGGGCTGACGCGGGCTTGTGCGAAGCGCCCACAGCGCCTACACTTCCCCTACTGCACCCGTAGCTCAACTGGATAGAGCAGCGGTCTTCGGAACCGCAGGTTACAGGTTCAACTCCTGTCGGGTGTACTCCACTTCTTTCCCCCGCAGCACGCCCCGCCGGCGGTGTCGTAAAAACCGTCACACCCTCGAACGTGTGTGCCCGTAGCCGAGGAACTCAGACCCCGCCGAGCGCCACTTTCACCCGCACCTCAGAACGGCCGATGAAACCGCACTTTCTCGTCGGAAATCTGCGCGTCGGAATCCGCGACGCGTCCTAACGTGCATCACGCCCTTCGCGGCGCGTTCTTACCTTCCGCGTTCCGCCCGCCTCTGGCCCGCCGGGCCGTCTTCGATCACGGTCCGCCGTCCCGAGCAGGAGTCATCTCATGTTCTCGTCTGTCATCCGGTCCCTGTTCCGTTCGACCCGTGCCCCGACCCCGCGAACCGTCCGGTTGGGGCTGGACGTGTTCGAGGATCGCGTCGTCCCCGCGAGCGCCACGTTCAACGCCGGCATTCTGGTGATCACGGCGGACCAGGCGAGCGACAACGACACCGTGGCCATCGTCGCCGCCGGAGCGAATAGCGACGGCAGCACCGGCGTCACCGTTACCTACTCGACGGCCGGCGGCCCGGTCACGCAGACGTTCGGTGGTGCCGCTCAACCCGTCACGAACATCGCGCTCGATCTGAAGGACGGAAACGACACCGTGAACGTCGCGTCGCTCACCGCGACCGCGGTCCTCGTCGGCGAAGGGAACGGCAACAACGTGGTGAACCTCGGGGCCACGCGGTTCGGCGGGCTGATCGCGGGTTCGGGCCAGAACATCGTGACGGTGGGCGGCGGGAGCGAGAACGTGTGGAGCGCCAGCGCGCTGCCGGGCGTCACCGCCGGCACCGGCGTGTTCGTCGGATTCGGGTACGCGTTCTCCGGCGACTTTACGGGCATTTTCGCCGGCGCCGCGGTCGGAAACGCCAACGCCAATGCCATCAACATGAACACCGGAGCGGGCCAACGCTCCATCGTGAACGCGAACGGCAACGGCAACAACACCATCAACGGCGGTGACGGCAGTGACGCGGTCTACATCTCGGGCCACGGGAGCAACTCCCTCGGCACGGGTGCCAATAACGATCTCGTCCGCATCGATGGGAACGGCAACAACACGGTGAGTACGGGTACCGGCGACGACTCCGTGACCATCAACGGCAACGGCAACAACACCGTCTACACCAACGGGGGCGCCGACACGGTCATCTTCAACGGGGGCGGCACCAACATCCAGCTCGTCGATCCGCCGCCCCCCCCCCCCCCCCCCCCCCCCCCCCCCCCCCCCCCCCCCCCCCCC
>CAZBXY010000283.1:0-10227 GCA_964495365.1 uncultured Frigoriglobus sp.
ACCTCGCGAACGTCGTGTGGGGCCACTTCTTCGGCCAGGGCATTATCAACGAGATGGACGACGTGCGCATCTCGAACCCCGCGGCGAACCAGGAGTTGCTCGACACGCTGGGCAAGAACTTCACGAGCTACAAGTACGACTTCAAGAAGCTGGTTCGCGATATTTGTACGTCCCAGACCTACCAGCGCTCCACGCAGCCGACGAAGACCAACGAGAGCGACACGCGGAACTTCGCGCGCGGGCCGATCCGGCGCATCCGCGCCGAAACGATGCTCGACGTCATCACGCAGGTGACCGACACGAAGAACAAGTTCCAGGGGCTGCCGCTGGGCGCGCGGGCCGTGCAGATCGCCGACGGCGGGGTGAGCACGTACTTCCTCACGACCTTCGGCCGCCCGACGCGCGAGACGGTCTGCTCGTGCGAGGTCCGGCTCGAACCGACGCTCTCGCAAAGTCTGCACCTCTTGAACGGCGGCACGGTGGAGCCGAAGATCGCGCAGGGGAACATCGTGGGCAAGATGCTCCAGGAGAAGAAGACCCCGGCGCAGATCATCGAGCACCTGTACATCCGGTGCTTGAGCCGCGCGCCGAAGCCCGACGAGTTGAAGAACCTGCTGGCGCTGGTGGAGAAGGCGACCGACAAGAAGCAGGCGCTCGAAGACGTGTTCTGGGCGATCATGAACTCACGCGAGTTCATGTTCAACCACTGACAGGCGAACCTAACCCCCGACCCCCTTCCCTGAAAAGGAAGGGGGAGAAAGCACCAACGACAGTTCTTAGCCCCTCTCCCCTTTGGGGAGGGGTTGGGGAGGGGTCTGAGGAACTGACAACATGCTCGACGTCACTCTGAACCGGCGCGACATCTTGAAGGCCGCGGTCGCCGCCGGCCTGCCCGCGTGGTTCGCCGGCGAACTGCTGGCCGCCGACGAGCCTTCGAAGAAGGCCGGGGATAAGCCCAAGATCGCCCTCATCGGCTCGGGCGGCATGGGTCGCGGCGACGCCAAGAACGCCGAGCGGTTCGGGACCGTTGTCGCCGTGTGCGACGTCGATTCCGCCCGCGCCGCGGAGGCGTCCAAGCAGTTCGCCGGCGCGAAAGTGTACGCCGACTTCCGCAAACTGCTGGAAGCCGAGAAGGACGTTTCGGTCGTCATCAACGGCACGCCGGACCACTGGCACACGCTCATCAACCTCGCCGCGCTGAAGGCCGGCAAGGACGTGTACAGCGAGAAGCCGCTGACGCTCACCATCGACGAGGGGAAGCGGGTCGTCGCGGCGGTGAAGGAGTACAAGCGGGTGCTCCAGACGGGCAGCCAGCAGCGGAGCGACGCCCGGTTCCGGCTGGCGTGCGAAGTGGTTCGCAACGGCCGGCTCGGAAAGCTCACGACCGTGACGAGCGTCCTGCCGCAGGGGCTGAACGAGGGGCCGTTCAAGCCCGCCCCGGTGCCGAAGGAACTCGACTGGGACGCCTGGCAGGGGCCGACCGCGGAGACCGAGTACGTGCGCGAGCGGTGCCACTTCAGCTTCCGCTACTGGACCGAGTACAGCGGCGGCACCCTGACCGACTGGGGCGCGCACCACAACGACATCGCGCTATGGGGCATCGGCCCCGAGAGCGGCGGGCCGGAGACCGTCGAGGGGAAGTTGCTCCTGAAGCCGGTGGTCGGCGGGTACACCGCCCCGGCCGCCTACGAGGCCACCTTCACCTACGCGAACGGCGTGGTCCACAAGTGCATCAGCACGACCGCGAGTACCATCACCGGCGCCCCGGCGAAGGGGAAGGCCGACGAGTTGCCGCACGGGGTCAAGTTCGAGGGCACCGAGGGCTGGTTGTTCGTCACCCGCGGCAAGATCGAGGCGAGCAAGCCGGAGATTCTCAACGACAAGTTCGGCGAGAAGGACGTGCGGCTGCCGGTGAGCACCGACCACATGGGGAACTTCTTCGATTCGGTGAAGTCGCGGAAGCAGCCGATCTGCGCGGCCGAGGTCGGGCACCGGTCGGCGAGCATCTGCCACCTGGCCGGGATCGCCGTCGCGCTCGGCCGCAAGCTGAAGTGGGATCCGGTGAAGGAGGAGTTCGTCGGCGACAAGGAGGCGAACGCGCTGGTCGCCCGCGAGCAGCGGAAGAAGTGGAGCTACGAGACGATCTGATCTTTCTTTGTAGCCCCGGAGGGGCGACCGATGTTAGCCCAGGGTGGAGCGAAGCCGAAGGCGAGCGCAACCCTGGGTGACCGACACGAAATAAGAGGTAGCCCCGGAGGGGCGACAGAACCTCCGCGATTCGCTCTGTCGCCCCTCCGGGGCTTGAGGTGACTTGCATCGCGTTCCCAGGGTTGCGCCGCGTTGCGGCTCCACCCTGGGCTACCATCGATCGCCGCTCCGCGGCTGCAAAAGACAATTGACGAGGCTTTCCGATATGCGGTATCTGGTTTTCCTCTGCTCGGCGCTTCTACTCCTCGCCGGCGGGTCGCGCGTCCTGGCGGACGCGAAGAACCCGACCTACGACGACGACGTATTGCCCATCGTCAAGCAGTCGTGCATCAACTGCCACGGCAACGACAAGCAGAAGGGCGGGCTGAACCTCGCCACCTACGCCGCGATGCAACAGGGCGGTTCGTCCGGCGAGGTCGTGAAGCCCGGCGACCCGTCGAAGTCGCGCATCTACACGCTCGCGGCGCACCTCGACGAGCCGAAGATGCCGCCGCAGGGGAACAAGATCGCCGACGCGCATCTCGCGATGCTCAAGTTGTGGGTCGAACAGGGCGCGCGGGCCAACGCCGGGAGCAAGGCGGGCGTTCCGGCGGTGCCCAAGACCCACATCGGGCTTACGTGGGTCGTTACGGGCCGGCCGGACGGGCCGCCGCCGATGCCCGCGGTCGGCAAGTTCAAGCTCGACCCGGTCGTGGTCGCGCGCCGGCCTGGCGCGGTTCTGGCGATGGCCGCAAGTCCCTGGGCGCCGCTCGTTGCCGTCGGCGGGCAGAAACAGGTCATCCTTTACAACACCGACACCGGGGCACTCGTCGGGTTCGTCCCGTTCGACCACGGGCAGATCAACAGCATCAAGTTCTCGCGCAACGCGAAGTTCCTGCTCGTTGCCGGCGGTAAGGGCGGGCAGTCGGGCAAGGCGGTGCTATACAAGGTCGAAGACGGCTCGAAGGTGCTGGAGGTCGGCATCGAAACCGACGCGATCCTCGCGGCCGACATCTCCGCGGACCAGACGCAGATCGCGGTGGGCAGCCCGTCGAAGCTCGTGCGCGTGTACTCGACCGCCGACGGCAAGGTGCTCCACGAGATCAAGAAGCACACCGACTGGGTGACCGCGGTCGAGTTCAGCCCGGACGGCGTGCTGCTCGCGACCGGCGACCGCAACGGCGGGGTGTTCGTGTGGGAGGCGCACACCGGGCGCGAGTACTTCAGCCTCCGTGGGCACACCGCGATGATCACCGACGTGTCGTGGCGCGACGACTCCAACGTGCTCGCAACGTGCAGCGAAGACACGACGGTGAAGCTCTGGGAAATGGAGAACGGCGGGAACATCAAGAACTGGGGCGCTCACGGTGGTGGCACCGCGAGCGTGAGGTTCTCGCACAGCGGGTTGCTCGCGACGACCGGCCGCGACAAGGTCACGAAGCTCTGGGACCAGAACGGCGCGGCGCAGAAGACGTTCGAGGCGTTCCCGGACCTGGGGTTGAAGGTGACCGTCACGCACGACAACGCGAAGGTGATTGCCGGCGACTGGTCCGGCGTGGTGAGGTCGTGGGCCGTGGCCGACGCGAAGCTCGTCGCGGCGCTCGACGCCAACCCGCTGCCGGCCGCGGAGCGCCTGAAGAAGTCCGAGGCGGCGTTCGCCGCGGCGCAGGCGAAAATCGCTCCCGCGCAGGCGGCGCTCGACGCGGCCACCGCGCGGGCGAAACAGGCGAATGACGCGTACACCGCCGCGGGCGCGAACGTTAACAAGATCAACGCGGAACTCACCGCCGCGCAGAAGGCCGTGACCGACTTCACCGCGACCGCCAGCGCCGCGAAGCCGCCGATGGACGCGGCGAAGGCCGAAGTGGACAAGGTCACACCGCTGGCAACCGCCGCCGCGAACAAGGCCGCGGCGCTGGAAGTGGTGGTCGCAGCCGAGACGGTCGCGGCGAAGACCATCGCCGACGCCGCGGCGAAGGCGCCGGGCAACGCCGACCTCGGGGCGCAGTCCAAGAAGAAGGCCGACGCGCTGGCGGCACTCAACACCGAGTTGACCGCCGCGAAGAAGGCGCAGACCGACACCGCCACGGCGCTCAAGGCCGCACAGGACAAGTTCGCGGCGCTGTCGAAGGCGCACGCCGACGCGACGGCGCAGGTGACCGCCAACCAGCAGAAGGTGGCGGCGCTGACCCCGATGGTGAAACCCGCGACGGACGCGGTTCCGCCGGCAAAGGCCGCGGCCGACGCCGCCAACGCCGCGGTTCCGCCGGCGAGGGCCGCGCTCGACGCCGCCAACGCGGAGGTGATTTCGACGAAGGCCGCGGTCGAGCAACTCAAGGCCGCCGTCGCGGCCCCAGCGCCGAAGTGACTGGTGTCTTCTTCTCGTGGCACGGGCTTTCGAGCCTGTGCCACGAAGAGACCGCAATTTCGGCACCCCGCGAGCGAACGGACTGGTGAAGCCGGCGTGACCGCCGCCCGGCGGTCGGGTACACTACGCCGGCACCCACGGAGCCGACACCATGTCCGACGCCCCCGCGCCCGCCGCCGCGAAACCGGAAGAACCCAGGAGCTTACTCGACAAACTCGGGGCCGCCCTCCCGGTCGGCCTCACCGCGCTCGCCACCGTCTTCGCGTCGATGTCCAACGGCGCGCTCCAGGAGGCGATGTACTGGAAGTCGCAGGCCTCGCAGGACCAGGCGCGGGCGACCAACCAGTGGACCCTGGCCGGGTTCAAGCGCGACCGGGCGCTGGTGATGCAAACGTCTGCGGCCCAACTGTACGCGACCTGCGGCTACGCCCGGGCGCCCTTCGACAATCCCTTGCCGCCGCCGAAGGATGCGTCCGGAGAGGCACTCAAGAAGCACGAGGAACTGGTAAAGCAGGCCCGCGACTGGCTGAGCGAGCGGAGCGGTCCGCCACCGGTCAAGATGCCCGAACTGGACCCCGAAATCGAAAAGTTGCGGCTCGCGATCGAGGTCCGCGGGTCGGAACGCGATCTGCTCAAACAGGCCGGTCGGCTGGACATGGAGAAGCTCAACAAGGCGATCGACGACGCGGAGAAGTACAACGAGCAGACCGACAAGGACTGGGATCCGATCTTGAAGAAGGCCGCCGATCTCGTCCGCGCGCAGGCGCGGTTCGATGTGAAAGGGCCGGACGCGGCGAAGCACGCGGCTTCGGCGACGGCCGCGCAGGCGGCCGGCTTCGACCTGGAAGAGCGCCGCTACCGGGCCGAATCGCGGTTAAACCAGGGGATCGGGTTCCTCTACGAGATCCGCACGAAGGTGAGCGCCGCGGAGAGCGACAAGCACCGCAAGAAGAGCGACTACCTGTCCTACGCGATGCTCGTGGCCCAGGTCGGCGCGGTCGCGTCGTCGCTGGCGCTGGCCCGCAAGCAGCGGAGCGCGCTGTGGCTGTTCGCCGCGACGGTCGGGGTGGTCGCCATCGGCGTCGGCGGGTACGCTCTGATCCCGGCAACGGTGCTCATGTTCTGAAGACCGGAAGGACGCCTATGACCGGCACGGACCGCCGACTCGTCGAACAACGCTTCCACGACCGCCAGGCGGCCGACCGCGCGGACAGTTTCCGCACCGGCCGGGTCGACCTGCGCGTTGACACCGAGCGGTACCTCGACCACGAGACGTGGGTGCGGCCGGCGTTTGCGGCCCTCGGCGACCTCAAGGGCAAAACCGCGCTCGATTACGGGTGCGGGCACGGGATGGCCGCGGTCGCGCTGGCCCGCGCGGGGGCCGCCGTTACCGCGTTCGACCTCTCGCCGGGCTACGTCAACGAGGCCCGCCGGCGGGCCGGCGCCAACGGCGTGAGCGTCGAGTGCGTCGCGGCCGACGGCGCGGAGTTGCCGTTCGCGGACGCGAGCTTCGACGCGGTCTGGGGCAACGCGATCCTTCATCACCTCGACCTGACGAAGGCCGGGCGCGAACTGAAGCGAGTGCTGAAACCGGGCGGGGTCGCGGTGTTCTGCGAGCCGTGGGGCGGCAACCCGCTGCTCGGGTTCGCGCGCCGCTGGCTGCCGTACCCCGCGAAAGACCGCACCCCGGACGAGCAACCGCTTGTGCGCCGCGACCTCCGCCCGCTCCGCGCGATCTTCCCGCGGGTCGAGGTGCGCGGGTTCCAGCTTCTCGGGATGGTGCGCCGGGTGTGGCCGAGCCCGCGTTTACTGAAGGTACTCGACGCGGCCGACAGGCGGCTGCTCCGCGCGGTGCCGGCGCTGGAAAACTGGTGCCGGTATGTGGTGATTGTGCTGCGGGCGGGGTAAACTGTCGGGGTCGTGCGGATTGCGCCGCGTGAGCCGCCCCGATGCCAGAAGACGACCCCACCCCACCCCCTCCCCTGAAAGGAGAGGGGCTGAAGGCAGAAGCCCGCGCCTCTTCTCCCCCTTCCGAGGAGGGGGTTGTTGGGGGAACCGTGGGTTCCCCCTCGCGCACCGAGAAGGGGGTCGGGGGGTTGGGTTCTTCGGGTCGCGGCGCGCAGGTGGCGCTGGGCGTGTTCCTCGCGGTGCTGGTCGGGTTGCTCGCGTTCCGCGGGTACGGCAACCGCCTCGGCGCGCGGCCCACCGAACCGGCCGCCGCGGACCTCATCGACCTCAACACCGCCGACCGGTCCGAACTCGCACAGGTGCCGGGCGTCGGGCCGAAAACGGCCGAGGCCATCGCCGATCACCGCCGGCTGCACGGCCCGTTCAAGTCGGTGGACGAGCTGAAGAACGTCCGCGGGGTCGGCCCGGTCACGTTCGAGAAGGTGCGCACTCACTTCCGCGCCGGCGCGCTTCCGCAACAACCCGCGGCCGAGGTGCCACTTTCGCCGCAACCACAGCCGCAAGCCACCAAACCCGCCGCGAGCGGGGTGCGGAAGATTCAGCCGGGCGACCCGCCGATCGACGTGAACACCGCGACCGCGGACGAGCTCCAGCGGCTGCCCGGGGTCGGCCCGGTGACGGCGCAGGCGATCATCGCGGCACGCGCCGCGAAGCCGTTCGCGAGCGTCAACGACCTCGACCGCGTGAAGGGCATCGGCCCGAAGACGCTGGACAAGCTGCGCCCGTTCGTGGTAGTGAGATAAAACACACACTCTTGATTTTACTGACATGAGCGACTTCATCACGTTGGCATGTCCGAGTTGCGGAGGGAATCTCTCGCTCACAAAAGACGCCGAGCGGTTCGCCTGCCCGTATTGCAAGCGCGAACACCTCGTCCGACGAAGCGGAGGCCATGTGAGCTTGGTGCCGATGATTGAGAAATTGGAGCGGATAACTGAAGGGGTTGATCGGCACGCCTCTGAACTCGCAATCCAGCGGTTGCGTAAAGACAAACAAGGGTTGAAAGCGCGAATTGAAGATCAACAGAAGCGAATCAGGAATATCAGATGGAAGAGAACAGAAGCCAAGAGAGAACTCGCGAGTAAGCGTAACCTGCGCGTCGTAATGCTGATGATCGCCGGAGCTACTGGCACTTTCGCCATCGGCCTGTTCATCGCGGCCAATGCAACCGCCGTTAGTGCCGGTATTTGTTTTCTTCTAATGAGCGCTGCGACCGGGTTGGTCAGTTTGATTTCTCACGCAGGGATCGGAAAACGGGCCGAACGAATCGAACAGATCCAGAATAAGCTCGACGATGAGTATGAATACATGGACAAGCTAGTCGCCGATATGGACCGTATTGAGGCAGAATTAGAACACCATAAGCGAGTGGTCAGCCTGTAAGAGCTGACTACTTCGCCGCCGCTTCCGCCTGCTTCTTCTTCCGCTCGGCGATCTCGTCGGCGAACAGCTCGCGCACCTTCTTTTTCGCGAAGAAGTCCACAATCCACGGCGCGAACCGGTTCACCAGCACCAACAGCTTCCCCTTGAACGTGAGCGTGGTGTCGAGCTTGCCGCGCTCGATCGCGTTCATCGTTGCCGCCGCGACCTCCTCGCTCGTCATCCCGCGGAGGTGGTCGAGTTGGATCTTCGCCTTCTGTTCCAGCATGTTCTTCGAGAAGTTCGTTTGTGTGAGGCCGGGCGACACCACCAGCACGTCGATGCCGTCCTTGGCAAGTTCGGCGCGGATCGCCTCGCTGAACCCCATCACCGCGAACTTGCTGGCCGAGTACAGTGATCGGGCCGGCAGCGCCCGCTTGCCCACCACCGACGAGATGTTCACAATCGCCGGCGTCACGCCCTGTTTCAGGAGCGGGAGGAACGCACGGGTCGTTTCGGTCAGCCCGAAGAAGTTCGTCTCGAAGATGCGGCGGAGCACCTCGGGTTCGGAATCCATGAAGTGCCCGGTCGCGCCGATGCCCGCGTTGTTGACGAGCACGTCCAGGCCGCCGAAGTGCTGCGTCGCGGCCTCGACCATCGCGGCGCGCCCGGCGGGGTCGGTCACGTCGGCGACGACCGTCCGCACGAAGCTGCTGATCCCGCCGGCCTCGGTCGCGAGCTGGTCGAGCAGTTCCGCCGACCGCGCCGCGGCCAGCACGTGACACCCGCGCTTCGCAGCCTCCAGTACGAGCGCCCGGCCGATGCCCTGCGACGCGCCCGTGACCAGCACCCGCAACCCGTTCAGCGTTCGCCGCGCCATCACAAACCCTCCGGGCGATATTCGTGTTCTACTACGCGCGCCGGCCGCGTGCGACCTTGCTGGCTAACATGAGCTGGGCAAACTCGGAGAACGGCAATGGCTGTAACGGTTTTCACGAACGCGACACTTGTACTGCCCGACCGGCTGGTGCCGGGCGCCGGCCTCGCGGTCGCACACGGTCGGATCACCGAAATCGGCGCGCCGCGGGCGGGCGGGATCGACCTCGGCGGGATGTACCTCGCGCCGGGATTCGTGGACCTGCACGTTCACGGCGGCGCCGGGGCCGACTTCATGGACGGCACCGCGGAGGCGTTCCGCACCGTGTGCCGGTGTCACGCGCGGCACGGCACGACCAGCCTCACGCCCACGAGCACCGTCGCGACCGGCCCACAGTACGACCGATTCTTGCACCTGTGCGGCGAACTGTCCGGCGCCGTGCCGGGCGGCGCGAGCATTGTGGGGTGCCACTTCTACGGCCCGTACTTCGCGCGCCCGGCTCGCGGGTGTCATCCCGATCAGGAGTTCCTGATCCCCCAACCTGACAACGCGGAGCGGTTCACGAAACTGGCCGAACAGATGCCGCTCGTCGTGACGGTGGCCCCCGAGATCGAGAACGCGGAGTGGCTCGTGCGGACCTACCGCGACCGCGTGCGATTCAACATCGGGCACAGTCACGCGACCTTCGCCCAGGTCGAGGCCGCGGTAGGGTGGGGCGCGCAGCACGTCGATCACCTGTTCTGCGCGATGTCCGACCGCGCCCGCTTACGGCAGTCTCAAACGTACCCGATGCGCGCCGGCGTGATGGAGGCCACGCTGTACTTCGACGAACTCACGACCGAGGTCATCGCCGACGGGAAGCACCTCGCCCCGGAGTTGCTGCGGCTCGCCTACAAGCTCAAGGGGCCGGACCGGCTCGCACTGGTAACGGATTCGATGCGGGCGGTGGACATGCCCGACGGCGAATACTTCTTCGGCGCGGAGGGAACCGGCGAGCGCGTGCGGAAGGTCGATGGCGTCGGGGTGACGATGGAGGGGAGCGCGCTGGCGTCGTGCGTGATGGGAATGGATCACTGTTTGCGAACGATGCATTTCGCCGCCGGCGTGCCACTACCCGAAGCGGTGCGGATGGCGACACTCACACCCGCTCGCATCCTGGGTGTCGAGCGCGAGATCGGCAGTCTGGAAGTCGGGAAGCGCGCCGATTTTGTGGTGCTGGACCGCGAACTGAACGTGCGGGAGGTCTATATTGGTGGCGAGAAAGTGGTATGAACGCCAAATAGAGCCGCGACCGGCAGGGAGCGGGCCGACCACCTCTATTGTAAGTGGCTGGCCCGCTCCCTGCCGGTCGCGGCTCACTACGATCGACCTCAGTCGCTGATGTTGGCGAGGTAGTCTTCGTACTTCTTGCGGGCGGTGAACTCGTCGGTCATGAGTTTCTTCTGCTTGGCGGTGAGGGTATCGATCT
>CAZBXY010000284.1:0-10218 GCA_964495365.1 uncultured Frigoriglobus sp.
AGCACGTAGTTCGCGGCGCGGCTGTGGCACACCATGCACTCCGCCCGGCTCGGGTAGTGCCACACCTGATCGCGCGCGCCGGTCGCGGTCTGAACCTTGAACACCCTGTCCATCCCGCCGGCACCGACGAGCGTCGCGTCGGAGCCGTCGGCGTTCCAGAGGTACGAGTAGCCGTACCACTCGCCGCCCTGCCTCGTCATGAAGCGTGTTTCGATCCACCGGCGGCTCGTCGGGTCGCCCTCCTTCATTTCGAGCGCGAAGCTCTTGACGAGTACCGCCTTGTCGGGGAACTCCCACCCGTTGCTGCGCCGGTACTCGATTCGGCCCTCCGGCACCGCGAGCCACCGCTCCTTGTGCGCGCCGTCGGACCAGAACGGCGCGTTTACCGAGTACGGGATCACGCCCGGCTTCATCGTGTGGTCCCTCACCGACGCGAACAGCCCGCTGTCGCTCAGTTTCTTGGGGAACCCGCTATCCGGCTTCGCCGGGTTGGGCGTCAGCGTGAACAGCCCGCCGTCGCCGGTCGCGGCATGGTGGCAGATCAGAAGTTCGCCGTCAGGATCGAGCGCGAAGTGGGTGATTTTCAGCGTGGTGATCGCGATCTTCTTGTGCCACTCGATCTTCTCACCCGTGTGCTTCACGGCCCAGATGTGGCCGGTGCTGTAGTCGCCGTAGATGTACGCCCCGCGCAGCTCCGGGTACTTGTTGCCGTGGTACACGACGCCGCCCGTCAGCGACCGCGCCTCGGAGTGGTGGTGCTCGACGGTCGGTTTGACGATCGGCACGGGCGCCGCTTTGCGGTTCGGATAGAACGGGTGGCTGCCCTCCGTCACGCTCCAGCCGTAGTTGTCGCCCTTCTTCACCAGGAACGCTTGCTCCCAGAGGTCTTGCCCGTTCTGCCCGACCCACAGTTGCTTCGTATTCGTATCGAACGTCATGCGCCACGGGTTGCGAAGCCCCATCGCCCACATTTCGGGCACAAAGTCCAGTTTGCCGACGAACGGGTTATCTTTGGGCACGCTGTACCCCTTGCCCTCCGCGGGGTGATCGACATCGATCCGCAACACCTTCGCCAGGAGGAGGTCCGTGCGCTGACCGGTGAGGTCGGTGTCGGAATCCGAAGTGCCGTCGCCGGTGGTGACGTACATCAGCCCGGCGTCATCGAAGCAGACGGCGCAGCCGTTGTGCCCATCCGACTCCCAGTCGATGATGTGCTTCGCGCTCTTGAGATCGAGATCGTAAGGCGCTTGGGTACTCATCGTGTAGCGGGTGATCGCGCACCGCTTCCGCTTGTGGTCCGGGAACGTCCCGTTCCAGCCGATGTAAACGTAGCCGTTGTCTTTCCACTTCGGATGGAAGCAGAGGTCGGTCGCGGTGCCCTCACCGGGCGTGTCCATCAGCTTCACCGCGTCCTTGTCCACCGTCGCGGCGCCGTATTTGAACCGCCAGAGGGCCGTCGGGCCGTAGGACCGCGGTTGGGTGATGAGCAACATCTCGGACGTGCCCGGGATGCGCATGACGCAGATGGGGAACTCCGGGCGGTACTTGTCGAGCGCCCGCGTTGCCACAAAGGGAGGAGGCGGGTCCGGAAAGCCCACGACGGTCGATGTGGTCGGCCGGACGGGGGTCTCCACGCCGAACGTCTTCGCGTCCGCGGGGACGAAGGTGAGCGTCGCGTAGTCCTCGCTCTGGTGGAAGAACGGCGGGATCTTTTTCTTGGCGATTGGCGCAACACACGACAGTTCGGGTTCCTTCCAGTCCGTGTGGTAATCGAACCGGCAGAGGTTGAGTTTCCACTTCTCGCCGGCGACGGGCCGGCCCCCGGTGCGGGCGAAGTCGGTCCACGGGATGCGGCCCTCCACGCTCCAGCCCTTGTCGGTGTCGTCGCGCTTGTTCAGCGTGCCGCGGAGCTTCACCTTCGCGTCCAGGTGAAAAGCGCCCAGCTTCGACTGCTTCACAATGTTGTCGAGATCGTACTTGGGGTAAAAGGCGTCGAATTTGGCGCTCGCGGCGTTCACCTGGAACTCGTAGTAGCCGGTTTTGTCCGTATCCGGGCGCAAGAAGACCTCGAACACGTCGTTCTTCCAGAGTTCACCGTCGTGTTCACGGATGTCGGCAAAGAGGTCGGAATCCTCCATGTCCGCATGGAAGTACAAATACTCGCGGTCCCACAGTAACTTCGCGGTGGTCGGGGTGCGGGCCATGCGCGCCTTGTCGCCCAACCAGGGCAGGTGGAACGCATCAATCACCTGCGCGTTCTTCCACGCGGGTTCGTCCGCGGCGCCGTCGATCGTGATGGCCGAATCGGCCCAGCGGCACTCGAACGCGGTCGGCGGGGGTTGCTTCAACGGGTCGGGGATCGGGTGGTCGGCGAACGCGGCGGCGCGCGGGGGGCTTACGCCCCCGGTTCCGACGACGGCGCCCGCGAGCGCGGCGAGAACGGCGGTAGCGAGAGCGGAACGGCGGGTCATGCGAGGACTCGGCGGGGAAAGGCTGGCGCGTCCGCTCATCGTACCCGCGGCCGGGGGCATCGGAAATTCTAAATCCCAAGTACGACATCCCAAACACGGCACTTGCTGTCTGCCGTGTTTGGGATGTCGTACTTGGGATTTGAGATTTCCGCCCTTCGGGCGGTCAACCGACGTACATCCCGGAAGCGAGACCGGGGAGCGGCTCGAACCACTGGAGCGCGGGCGTGGTCTTGTTCACAACGGGTGCCGAGTACATGGCGACACGGCCGCCGTTGCCGCTGCCGGAGGTGCCGATCAGGTCGGTTTGGCCGTCACCGTTGGCGTCCACCGCCGCGACCCGGGTGCCGCCGGGGGTGACGCCATCGCCGGTCACCATGTTCACCAGATCGACCGGCCCCTGCCCGGTGGCCAGCGAACGCCCGCTGACGACTCGAACGTGCGCCACCAGGCTGCTGGCCCCGCCGATCACGTCGGCGTACCCGTCGCCGTCCGTGTCGCCGACGGCGATGTTCACCCCGATCCCGACGCCCGGCGGGTAGAAGAGGAACTCCGAGACCTTTTGCGTGCCGTTCCCGAGCGCCAGCGCGCGCCCGTCGAACACGGTCACGATCGGATACGCGACGCTCAGCGTCGTCACCACGTCGGCGTAGCCGTCGCGGTTCACGTCGCCCATCGCCACCTGGACCCCGCTGGGCATCGCCGCGTCGTAGGCGAAGAACCCGGCCAAAAGCCCCAGCCCGCGCCCGCTGTACACGGCCACGTAGGGCATCGGGAACTGGTCCAGTCCCAGCGCGATGTCCGGGGTGCCGTCGCGGTTCAGGTCGCCGGCCGCGACCGAGAACCCGCTGGCGTACCCGGCGAACGGGGCGAAATCGGCGACCAGCGCGGCGGTCACCCCGTCCCAGACGCGCACCCGCGACTCGATCCCGCCCGATTTCGGCACGGTGATGAGGTCGGCCACCCCGTCGCCGGTCATGTCGGCCCGGGCGAACCGGACCCCGCCGTTATAGCCGGTGCCGTACGGGGTGACGCTCATCGCCAGGCTGCCGTCGGCGCGGAACACGAACACCTGCGAGGCAAACCCACCGCTGTCGAGGGCGACGGCCCACCCGCTGGCGATCCCGGCCGGTGCCGGGGCCGTGCCCGGCCAGAACCCGGTGGTGGTCGTGGTCGTGGTCGTGGTGCCGCCCGGGGGCGGGGCGGACGGGGGCGGCGAAGCCGGGGGCGGGGGCGCCGGGACGGGCGGACTCGTGGACACCGGCGGGGTGTTCAACCCGCGGGGCAGGCCGACATCGACCACCGTGAAGTCGGTGCGGACCGGGTTCTTGTTCCCGTCCAGCGTGCTGACCGCCTGAAGCCCGGAGAACGTCGTCTGCCCGTTGTACGCGGTCGCGACCGGGTAGAACAACTGGTTGCGAACCGGGTCCGACTGCCGGTAGACGGTCTGGAACAGCCACGACGAGCCGCTCTGGATCGCGAGCCGGATCTGTCCGGAGAACTGGTTGGCGTAGCTCACCGGCAGGTGCTCGGCGGCCTCGTCGGAGAACACGATGTGCGCGCGGCTGGACGAGTCGAAATACAGTTGCGGGGAGAACCCGGTGTACTTGGCCCCGTCGCCGGCGACGTACCCGTCCGGGGTGCTCGTCACCGTGGCGTGGGTCCACGACCCGTTCACCAGAGTGTGGTACATGAGCTGCGAGGTCTGCGGCGAGCCGGTGTTGAACCGGTCCGCGTAGTAGCTGGCGACCGCGACGGTCCCGTTGGGCGCGACCGCGATGCTGGCCCCCAGCCCGGCGTCGGCGGTGCCGTCTTGCGGGGCCATGATCGTTTGCGCCGCCCACCCGCCGCTGCGGTTGGTGGCGTACATGAGCGTGCTGTTGACCGTGGAGAACGCGCCGGCGATGTAGAACTGCGGGGTGTAGGTGACGTGGGCGTTGTTCTGCGCGTCCACGGCCAGCGAGAGGAACCGCGGGGCCCACCGCCCGCCGGTGAACCACACGTCCTGGCCCAGGTCGGCGGTGTCGGCGATCTTGGAGAAGTTCCACCCGCCGGTGCGGTTGGTCGCGTAGTGGAGCGCCCCGCTGCCGAAGTTCCCGACCCCGGTCGCGGCGGCGTTCGCCTCGGTGAAGATCAGGTGGATCGAATTGTTCGGCCCGGCCTCGGCGACCAGGTTGCTCGGCCCCCACTGGCTGGTCCAGTTCGGGGTGATCGTCTCGATCCGCTGCCAGCCGGCCGCGGTGCGGGCGTAGTGCTGAATGTACGTCTGGTACTTGCCGATCGAGCCGTTCCACGCCTTTTCGAGGAACAGCGCGTGCGGGGTGCCGTCGGAGGTGAAGACGAGCTGGGCGGTCTGCGAGGCGGTTTGGGCCTCGTCGGTCGTGTTGTACTGCCCGGCGGTGAAGCTGCCGCTGCTGGCAACGGTCGTGTCGTGCCACGCCCCGGCGACCCGGGCGCGGTACACGAGCGAGCCGCCGTTCCACACGAGCTGCCCCAGTTCGCCCGTCGGGCCGTACTGGGTCCAGTTGAATTCCCCCGCAGGCACCACTGACCCCGAGGGGTTCAGGCGGTCCTCGAGTTGTTCCACCTGAAGCGCGGGCGAGTGCGCGCGACGATTCATCAGGTCACCTTGGCGGGTGCGAGTTCACCCGGCCACGGGCGGGACGCGATGCGGTCGCGGGTGTGTCCGCGTCCTCCGGGTCCGTACCGGCGGCTTGGGTTCGGATAGGGGGTTGCCGAACACGGTCGGGCATTTACCCGATCGGGGCCTTTCGGGTCAATACTTTTCGCCCAGAGACGCAGAAGTGTAAGAGCGCAGTACCGGGGATGGGAATAAGCTCTTGCATTCCGAGCTCCCTGCATTTGGAATTTGTGTCTTCACGTCCCGACCGACCGACACGAGTTCTCACGGCGCGGCGAACCCCCGAGGTTCGCCGCGCTGCCTGATCGGCGCGACCGCACCTAGAATGGGGAAATGAACCCCCCGGCGATCCACACCGACGGACTGACCCGCACGTACCGCAAACCGCGCGCGCGACGGCGCTGGTGGGCGAGGGCGAACGCGAAACCGGACGAGACCGAGGCGCGCGAGTTCGTCGCACTCGATCAAGTTTCGCTCGAGGTTCGGACAGGTGAGTTGTTTGGATTACTGGGGCCAAACGGGGCGGGCAAGACAACACTTATCAAAATTCTCACGACACTATTAGCCCCTTCAGGTGGCACAGCGCGCGTGGACGGATTTGATGTGGTGTCTGAATTTGCCCAGATTCGCCCGCTTATCAACATGGTGTCGGGCGGCGAGTCGAGCGGTTACGGTATCCTCAATGTCCGAGAGAACTTATGGCTTTTCGCCCGCATTTACGGCGTGCCCACGACCGTCGCGCAGGAGCGCATCGACAAGATGCTCGGCGTTGTGGGCTTGACAGAAAAATCTACCAGCAGAATCAGTCACCTGTCCACCGGACAGCGACAGAAGATGAACTTCTGCCGCGGATTCATCACCGACCCGAAAATCCTCTTCCTCGACGAGCCGACGCTCGGCCTGGACGTCACAAGTGCCCGCGCCATCAGGACTTTCGTCAAGGAGTGGATGAAGGAACGGCCCGATCGGACACTCCTTTTGACGACGCACTACATGGCCGAAGCCGACGAACTGTGCGACCGACTGGCGATCATCGATAGGGGTAAGGTGCTGGCCTGCGACACCCCGGCGAACCTGAAGCGGCAGGTGCAGAAGTACCCGCTGTACGAATTGAGCCTCGCCCCGGGTGCCAACGACTGGAACGCGGTGAACCAGCTTCCCGGCGTTCACCAGAGTACCGCGACCACCACGCCCACCACCGTCGAACTGAAGGTGTCGCTACTCGATGAACCGGCGATCGGCGCGGTCGTTCAGTCGCTGGTCGCCGCCGGCGGGCGCATCCTGACCATGAAGAAGGTCGAGCCGACATTGGAGGACGTGTTCATCGAACTCGTGGGACACGGCCTGAGCGACGAGGCCAGCGCCGGCGAACGGCCGGTGTAAGCCTGCCGGTGAGACGTTTGCAGCGCGTCACGCTCGAACTTTCCATTTGCTCTCGGTACTCCGCACGCCCACCGGCCGGCTTACACCGGCCGTTCGCCGAGGAACTCATGCCAACCCCCTTCAAACTCTTCCTGGCCGCCGCGGGCGCCCGCACGTACCCGCGGCTGGCGTGGCTGTTCCGCAGTAACTCGTGGATGATCCAGGAGACGGTGCTGCCGGTGCTCGCGGTGGCCGCGTTCGCCTACGCGTACCGCGCGATGAACGCCCCGCAAGCCTACACGGGGTTCCTCGTGCTCGGCGCGGCGATGACCACGTTCTGGCTGAACGTGTTGTGGGGGATGGGCGCGCAACTGTACTGGGAGCGCGATAGCGGGAACCTCGAACTGTACGTCATGTCGCCGGCCCCGATGACCGCGATCCTTACCGGGATGGCCCTCGGCGGGATGACCACGACCCTCATCCGCGCCACCGCGATCACCATCGCCGGCGTGCTTCTGTTTGACGTGCCGATTAACCCCTCAAGCTGGTGGCTTTTGGCGCTGGGTTTCGTGGTGACACTCGCGGCGCTGTACGGCCTCGGGATGCTGTTCGCGTCGGTGTTTCTGCTGTGGGGCCGCGAGGCGTGGCACCTCGTCAGCCTGTTCCAGGAGCCGGTGTACCTCCTGAGCGGGACGAACTTCCCGATCACGGTGCTTCCGCGCCTGGTCGCGCTGGCCGCGAGCGCGATCCCGCTGACGCTCGGCATGGACGCGATGCGTCAGGTGTTGTTCCGCACGGCGGGCTTATTTGAGGTGTGGGTCGAACTGAGCGTGTTGGGCGGGCTGGCGCTGGTGTTCTTCTTCGCGGCGCGCCGGGGCCTGCGCTACCTCGAGCGCCGCGCCCGCGAGGAGGGGAAGCTGAGCGTGCGCTGGCAGTGAGCCTTTCGGCATGAACACAGTTACGCCACAGGAGGAAGCGAAATGCTGCCGTTTGACTGGCGCGGGCGGATCGCCCTCCCACCGAAGGCCGGGGACGACCCCGAGTGTGTTCTCGACCGGCTCGAAGCGGGTCTCATCGAACTGCGTGCCGGGCACGTTCGGCGCAAGCCCGGCGCGATCACCTTCGAGGGAGGGCCGTTCCGCTGGGTGTCCAGTTGGAACCTGCTCGGGCCGATCAGTTGGGGGCGACTGGATGTCGAACGCGGACCGGAGGGCCTCGAAGTCCGCTACCACATCACCTTCACAGAGGTGGTCGCCTTCGTGACCTTTGCGGCCGTGTTCATGGCCGTCACGTTCTCCCGTATGGCCGGCCCCGACGAGTGGGAGGTGCGATACGTCATCCCGGTTGTGGCTTGGGTGTGGCTCGTCGGCGGCAACATCGTCATCACCCTCGTAAGGTTCCCGGACTTCGTCCACCGTTGGAGCGTCGATGAAGGCACGGGGACGCAGCGCTAACCCGCGGATCGCTTGAAACGCCGCGCCCGCAAGGGGGAAGCTGTCGGTGCGCTGGCAGTAGTCCAGTCGCGGCTGTGTCCTGAGCCGCGGAGCGGCGCGGGCGGGTAGCCAGGGGTGAAGCGAGGCTCTGCGAGCGCAACCCCTGGGAACGTGAGCGAAACAGATTGAAGCCCTGGAAGGGCGCCGGAGCCTTTGCGGTCGGTTCCGTCGCCCTTCCAGGGCTTGAGATTTCTTCTGTCGCCGTTCCAGGGGTTGCGCTGCGCCTTCGGCTTGCTCCACCCCTGGCTACCCGCCCGCGCCGCTCCGCGGCTCAAGACAACAGATGCAAACCCAACTGGGAACACCACTCGACCTCACTTGCCGATCAGGTCGCGGGCCTTCATCCAGTCGGTGAGCCGGTCGGGCCACGTCTCGACACTCTTCTCGCCGCCGGTCCACTTCGGGTCGCGCCCCAGCCCGACCCCGTGCCGCCCCTTCTCGTAAATGTGCATCTCTACCGGTACGCCGGCCTTCTTGCACGCCAGGTAGAACCGCACCGCGTTCTCCGGCACCACCGCGGTGTCGGCGCTCGTGTGGAAGATGAACACCGGGGGCGTGTCCTTCGTCACCTGTTTCTCGTTCGAGTACCGCTCGATCAGTTTCTCGTCGGGCTTGGGGCCGAGCAAGTTGTTGCGCGAGCCGCCGTGCGTGACGCCCGTTTCCATCGTGATGACCGGGTACGCGAGGATCGCGAAGTCCGGCCGGCAGCTCTCCTTCTCCACGTCGTCATCGTTCTTCAGTCCGCCGACGTTGAAGTGCGTGGTCGCGGTGCTGGCGAGGTGCCCGCCGGCGGAAAAGCCCATGATCCCGACCCGCTTCGGGTCGATGCTGTAGTCCTTCGCCTTCGCGCGCACGAGCCGCAGCGCGCGCTGGGCGTCGAGGAGCGGCGCCTCGCCGAGCGGCCCGGGGCGGTCCTTCGTCACGATCCGGTACTTCAACACGAACGCGGTCACGCCGAGTTTGGCGAAGAACTCGCCGACCTGCTTGCCCTCGTGGTCCATCGCCAAGAAGCCGTACCCGCCGCCGGGGCAGACGACGACCGCGGTACCGTTGGGCTTTTCGGGGCGGTACGCGGTGAGCATCGGCTTGTCGGCGTCGGAATCGCCGACCGCCAGCGGGGCCTTGCCGGGGTACAGCGGGAACGTTTGCGGCGCCGGGTCGGCCGCGAGCAGCCCGAAGAGGAGAGGGGCGCAGAACATGCGAGGCTCCGGTGAGGGTCACGGTGGGTGTGGGGCTGGTGGGTAAAGCTATCCCGAAGTGGGCACAAATCCCACTCACTTCCGCCAGCGGAGAGTACTGGTGCAGGTACGAGCCGGGATGTGGCTTGTTTTCGTGGGACAGGCCGGAAGGCTGTCTCAAGCGAAACCGCGGAGCAGGGGCTGCGGGCACAAGCCAGACTGCGATAGCAGGCGCAGCGGAACAGACGGTCCGGCCGGGTCTGTCCTACAAATAGCGGCCCGTTACCGCTCCAGCGGGTCGTCGGGGGTGTCGTCGGGCGCGGTCAGCCTGTCCAGCGTGCCGAGCAGTTGCTTCATCGAGATGGTTGGCGGTTCGATCAGTACCGCCCCGCGGGCGTGCTTGCGGGCCTCCGTCTTCCAACTGGCCTGTTCGGCTTTCAACAGCAGGATCGCGCCGACCTCCATCCCGGTGTTGTCCGCGACCCGGAGCACGTCGTTGTACGCCCGCACCCCGTCGGGGCCGACGGCCCGCGCGTCGATGATGACCGCGTGATACGCCTGCTGCTCGTACCGCTTGGCCGCCTGCCCGGGGTCGATCGACAGGATGACGCGGTAGCCCACCTCCTTGAACTTCTCGCGGAACGTATCCTGGAGCTTCGGGATGCTCTCCACGATGAACAGGGTCTTCGGGCCGGTCGGCGTGCGCGCCGCGCCGGTACTCGACCCCTCCTCGAACCGGGCCGCCTGGAGCGCCTCCAGCAACTGCGTCGGGGTCTGGAACCGCTGGGCCGGCTCGAACGCGACCATCTTCGACAACAGCCGCATCAGCGGCGGGCTGATCCCCAGCGCCGGGCCGTTCTTGCGGAGCGTGTCCTCCACGTCCATGTACCGGCGGGCCACCATCCGCGCCTGCCGGTCCTTCGTTACGGGCATGAGTGGCGAGCCGGTGAGCATCTCGTAGAGCACACAGCCCAGAAAGTAGATGTCGCTCCGCACGTCGCCCGGTTTCTGGTTGGTCGCCTTCTCCAGCCCGGCGTAATCAACCTTGCGGTCCACGGCCACGACGTCGTCTCGGA
>CAZBXY010000285.1:0-1360 GCA_964495365.1 uncultured Frigoriglobus sp.
CGACCCAAGGTTTTCGTTTTCATTCAAGTCGGTTGGCCATGAGAGCGGTTCGGCCTACCTTTGCTCGGGCGGACGCGACCGGAATAGGACGCGGAGCAAAACAGTTGCCAGCCCAAGACCGACAATCGCACCCACGATAACGCCGATCCCGGCCGGAATGAACATGACGAAACTGTTCGGGTCGGGATTCCACAGGGCGATGGCGGCGAAACCGCCCGCCGTCATGCAGCACACGATGCACAGGACCAGCACCGCCCCCCGCCACCCGGTGCCACTGCCGATAACCGTACCGCCCAACAACCCGCCGACGAAGGCACCGAACCGGACGCCCGCATACGGCGACGAGGTGATCGCACTGTCGATCAGCCAGCCGATCAGGCCGCCCGCATAGACGCCGATGAGAGCACCGACACCTGCTCGGATCGACCGCGCACGGAGTTCGGCCGGCGTCGGCGTTGGCTTCGGATCGTCCGAGGGTTGTTGCGATACCACGACCCACCTCCACGGGATGATGACACCGCTGCGATCCGTGCGCCTTCTGCGGCCGAACGACCGCGTTCACCTGCGGAGCCGGCTTTGCGGCCCCGGTCTGCTGCAGCGCCTGGTTCGGCCTGCCTCACTCACGTCGAACTGGTGGCGGAGCGCCCCACTCAGTCCCTCTTGCGGGTGTACCGTACGACCGCGCCCTCGCTCCCCAGGAGGGTGAGTTGATCGCTCTCGAACACCAGCTTCTGTCTCAGCCACTGCGCGAAGAATGGCACGTACATCTCGATCGTCTCACGGTCTACCCATCGGTACTGGGAGGTGTGGAGTTTCTGCTTGGTCTTGATGACGGTCCCGTTCGCCGTGGCCGTGAAGATGGGGGCCGCCTCGTACGTCCCATCCGGGCGGAACGAAATGTCGCCGTCCTCGCCGACCCAGTCCCCGAGCAAGCGCGGGTCGGGCGTGCGCTGGGTGGCCCGCAGGTAGACCCGGTCCGCGACGACCCCCAGGACGACGCCGGCGATAAGGGCGGCGGCGAGCGCGAGCCGGAGTCGGCGGGACCGTGCCGGCGGCTTCACCTCATCGCCCATCGGTGCGCCCTCTGCGGCCGAACAGTGTTTATGCCGGTCTGCATAACACGGGTTGATTCCCACCGAAAGTAATCGAATTCTCCGACGAAAACAACAATTATGAAAATTTCGTTCCGGTGTTATGCAGACCGGCGCTCAGAGACGGTCGGCCGGGCTTTGCACCCCACGGCCACCGCGGTTCAGTACGTGCGTATAAATCATCGTCGTTTCCACGCTCGCGTGGCCGGTAGTTCCTGAACCGTGCGGGTGGCTTGTCTTTTCAGCCGCGGAGCGGCGACCGATATTAG
>CAZBXY010000285.1:1370-10199 GCA_964495365.1 uncultured Frigoriglobus sp.
GCCGAAGGCGCCGCGCAACCCCGGGAAGCGGATACAGAGGGAGCCAAGCCCCGGAGGGGCGACAGAGCCTTCGCGCTGTTCGTTCTGTCGCCCCTCCGGGGCTTCATTCTTCTTGTCTCGGCTTCCCGGGGTTGCGCTCGCAGACTCGCTCCACCCCGGGCTAACATCGGTCGCCGCTCCGCGGCTGAAGACGGCGGGCACACGCCCCTGAAGCCCATGCTCAGGTGCCCCTCACGGCCGCTCGTCGGGCGCATACCGACGGTGGGAGCGACCCAAAAGCTGCGCCGCGGCGGCGTTCAACTCCGCTTGCGCCGCCGCGGACCGCGACCGGTCGGCGCGCGGGTCGCGCCACCACCACTCCCGCTTGCCGTCCTGCGCCCGCGCCTCCGACACCGCACCGACCGACCGCTTGGCCCGGCGCAACGTGCGCTCCGGGATGCCCGCCTCCCGCGCCGCCACTTCCAGCTCCGCCGCCCGCTTCGCGCCGTCCGCCAACAGCTCGCGGAGCCACTCGGCCGCCCGCTCCCGCGAGCGCTGGCCCGCCCGCTGCGGCACGTACGAGCCGAACAGGTCGTCGGCCGACACGTCCAGCGGCCCGGTCCAGTTCACCACCGTTTGACTCGTGCCCTCCGGGCATCCCAACCGGAACCCGAGCGACCGACCCGGCGGGCCGACGTTGGTTTTGGACACCGTCAGGACGCGCAACTCCGGGTCGTCCGGGTGCCGGGCGATCATCAGCCCGGTTCGGACCGCGCCGACGATGCCGATGCTCCCCGCCCCGCGATAGATCGCGTTGGCCCCGCCACTCTTCCGCAGGTGCCGCACCAGCACGATGCACGCCTCGGTTTGGGCCGCGAGGGTCGCCAGCGGGGCCAGGACCGTTCGCACCGACTGATCAGTGCCGCCGCTCACCGCAGGCCCGAAGAATGCCGCGAGCGGGTCGATGACGACCAGCGCCGGCCGCAGCGCGCGCACGGCGTCGCCGAGTTCGGGGCCGTCGTCGGGGAACCGCGGCACGCGGTCTTGCCCGGTGCCCGGGGCGTAGAAGAAGCAGACCCGCTCCAGGTCGCCGCCGGCGGCGGCCAGCCGCGGGCGGATCGTGTCGCGCGCGTCGTCCTCGGCGCTGAGTACGAGCACGTTCGCCGGCGGAGCCGCCGCGCCGTCGGGCATGGGCAACCCGGCCGAGACCCGGGCCGCCAGGTCGGTGGTGACGAACGACTTGCCGGTCCCGGGGTCGCCGTCGAGGACGACGAGCTTGCCGCGGGGCAGGTACGGCTCCCACAACCACGACACCGGAACCGGGGTGATCTGCGAACACGGGACGGGCGTAAAAGTGACAGGCGTGGACACGGACATGACGAACCTCCGAAGTGACGGGAGGACGGGGACGGGAAATGCCCTCTGGGGCCGCTCGCCGCGACCTAATATGATATTACGTATACTAATTGACAGAAGTCAACTTAATTCGGCGAAAATCCAGGGACGCAGACAGCGCCAGGGTGGCCCGTGTGCAAGTTGGCCGCCTTGGCCGCCTTGAGCAAAAAGCCCTGGGAAAACGCACTTTTCGCAAGGCGGCCAGTTGGCCGCCTTGGGTCGAAGGCGGCCAACTCGGATCGGCACGCGCCGGCAGTCGTGAGCGTTTCTCCGTGCATCCGCCAGCGCGTTCAGGTACACTCCCACTTCCTGTTTGGAGTGACCCGCCTATGTCCGTGACTTCCCCCGCGCTCGTCTTCGACGCGCACCTCGACCTCGCGTTCAACGCGGTCGATTGGAACCGCGACCTGCGCATGTCCGTCACCGAGATCCGCACGCACGAGATCACGCTCGGCATGACCGACCCCGGGCGCCGGACCAACACCGTCAGCTTCCCGGAACTCAAAGCCGGGAACGTCGGGATGGGCGTCGCCACGCTGTTCGCGCGCCAGGAACCGCTCGTCAACCACCCGATCGGCTTCACCACGTCCGAAGCGTGTTACGCGGCGGCCCACAGTCACCTCGCCTATTACCGTGCGATGGAACGCTCGGGCTGGGTGCGCATGATTCGCACGCGCGGCGAACTGCGCCAGCACCACACCGATTGCCTCAACGACCCCGCGGGGACGCCGTTCGGGTTCGTCCTCAGTATGGAGTGCGCCGACGCGGTGCTCGACCCGGACAACATCCGTGAGTGGTACGACCACGGGCTGCGGGCGATCGGGATCACGCACTACGGCGAGAACCGCTACGGCGGCGGCACCCGCAGCGAGGTCGGGCTAGCGATGGAGGCCCTCCCGCTCTTGCGGAACATCGAAGAACTGGGCATCGCGCTCGACCTCACGCACCTCTCGGACCCCTCGTTCCGCCAAGTGATGGACCGCTTCGGCGGCAGGGTTCTGGCGAGCCACCAGAACGCCCGCAAGTTCTGCGACTGGCAGCGGCAGTTCACCGACGAGCAGATCCAGTTCGTGATTCAGCGCAACGGCGTTCTGGGAATGGCCCTCGACGCGGTGATGCTGCAACCGGGGTGGGTTCGCGGGCAAAGCAAGCGCGAAGTCACGATGGACCGCGTGGCCGAGAACATCGACCACGTCTGCCAGCTCGCGGGCCACTGCCGTAACGTTGGGATCGGCTCGGACCTCGACGGCGGTTACGGTTACGACCAGACCCCCGCGGACATGGACACGATCGCGGACCTACAAAAGCTCGTGCCGCTCCTGGAAAAGCGCGGCTACTCGCCGGCGGACGTGCAAGCCGTGATGCACGGCAACTGGCTGCGGTTCTTCGGCGAAGTCCTGCCGCAATAAGGCGAACGGCCGGTGTCAGCCGGCCGGTGCGAACGGCATTGGCGAGCCGCGACCGCCAGGGAGCGGGGCTACGCAACTGAATGGGCCTAGCGCGCTCCCTTGCGGTCGCGGCTCGCCTGAAACCCACCGGCCGGCTGACACCGGCCGTTCGCCACACCACCATGCCACAACGTTACGTCATCGTCGCCATCACCGCGGTCGCGGCCCTGTGGCTGTACATCGACCGCGTGTGCTTCTCCACGCTCGCCACTCCGATGAAGGCCGAGCTGTTGTTGCCCCGCGCGCCGGAGCCGTCGGAAGGCGACCAACTATCGGACAAAGAAATCGAGGCCGCCAAGAAGAAGAAGCGAGACGACAACCCGGCGCTGGGGCCGGACGTGGAACTGACCGCCGAGGAGATCGTCGCGGCGAAAAAGAAGAAGTGGGCCGACGAGTGGATGGCACTGGCGCTGGGCGCGTTTTTCCTCACCTACGCGCTGTTCCAGATCCCGATGGGTAGCCTCGCGGATCAGTACGGCGCGCGGAAGGTGCTGGCGCTGTCCATCGTGGCCTGGTCGCTCGTCACGATGGCAACGGGGTTCGCGTGGGGTCTGGTTTCGCTGTTCGCGATCCGGCTGCTGCTCGGGGTCACGGAAGCCGGCGCGTACCCGGCGGCGGCGGGACTCGTCAAGCGCTGGGCACCGCCGGAAGAACGCGGGCGGTGCAGTTCGATCGTGGCCCTCGGCGGGCGAATCGGCGGCGCGATCGCGCCCTGGCTCACCGCGGCCCTGGCGACCGCGCTCGTCGGCGTCGCGGTGGTCGAGTGGGTCATCACACCCACTCCCGCCGCGCCGGGGTCGGACGGGAAGGCGCCCGCGAACTGGCGCGGCGTGTTCGTCGTCTACGGGTTCTGCGGGCTGGCGGTCGCGGGCCTGTTCTGGATGATTGTTCGCGACAAGCCGCCGGCGACAACTCCGGTCGCTGACGCTCCCGGCTCGCCTTCAACCACAGAACTCCCCTTCGTTCGGCGCGTGGCGGTACTCGCCCGTTCGCGGAACATGTGGTTGTTCGGGGCTATGCAGTTTCTCGGCGGCGGGCTGGGCTGGACGTTCATCGTCACGCTGCTGCCCACCTACCTCAACGAAGTATTCGGCACCCCGCTGAAGGAAGTCGGACCGCTCCAGTCCACGGCGTTGACCATCGGTATCTTCGGCATGGTCCTCGGCGGCGTGTTCACCGACTGGCTCCGCGCCCGGCTCGGCCCGCGGCTCGGTCGGTCGATCCCCATGTCCGGGACGCTTCTCTGCTGTGCCGTCGCGTTCCTCGTGATCCCGGTGTTGCCGACCGTGTGGGCGGTGATTATTGCGCTGGGAGTGATGGCGTTCTTCGTCGATCTGCACAACCCGTCGGTCTGGTCGTTCGCTCAAGACGTGGGCGGCAAGAACGTGGGCGCGGCGCTGGGCTGGGGGAACATGTGGGGGAACATCGGCGCCGCGTTCTCGCCGTACGTGCTCAACAAGATTCAGAGCGCCTACGGGTGGAACACCGCGTTCGTCTGCTGCGGGGTCGCGTTCGTCTGTGCCGCGATCTGCGGCATGTTGCTCGACGCCACCAGGCCCGTCGACGCGCCTACTGCGCCAGGGCCTTGACCACGGCGTTGATGCCCATCAGGCACAACAGCACGGCGCCGACGAAGAAGGTCGCGGTCATCCACAGCGGGACCCGGGCGCCGTGCCCGGGCAGGTTCGGAGTCGCCTTCCGCGGGCGCGGCGGCGGGGTGTCGTCCGGGCTCAGTGGGATCGTGTTGCCGGTTTCCGACTCGTCGGTGAGCCGGGCCCACAGCGCCGGCACTGTCGGGGCCGGTTTCGGGTGGCGCCCGGTGAGGTACCCGCTGTCCTGACCGGGGTACGCCGGGTACGCCGGCAGGCCGAGGTTCACATACGCATCGACGGGGATCACGACCGGCGCGCACGCCGCGGCCAGGTGAAGCAGCAGTTCCGCCGCGGACGCGAACCGGTCGGCCGGGTTCGGGGCGAGTAACCGCTGAACGATCGCGGCCACTTCCGGCGGCACGTCCCGGCGCAACTGACCGAGCGGTAACACGGTGCGGTCGGTTCGGCCGGTCAACAGAAATTGGAACACGCGGCCGAGCGAGTACAGGTCGGCGCGGTAATCGTGTTCGCCGTTCAACTCCGGGGCCGCGAAGTCGCCCTTCGCACTCGCCTTCGGCAACCCGAAGTCCGCGATCTTCACCGTGAGCGGGGCCGCCGGCGACGGCCAGGCGACCAACAAGTTGGTCGGCTTGAGGGCGCGGTGAACCATCCCCTTTTCGTGCGCGTGTTGAAGTCCGGTGGCGATCTGGCGAACGTACTCGCACGCCTCCGCGACCGGCAGCGGCCCCCGGGCGCGCCCCAGCGCACCGAGGTCCGGCCCGTCCACCAGTTCCGCGACCAGGTAGAAGCGCCCGTTGAACTCGTCCGCGTCGTAAGCGGTGACGATGTTGGGGTGCGCGAGCTGGCCGGCGGCGCGGGCCGCGGCGCGGAACGCCTCGCGCTGTTCGGGCGTGTCGGTGAGGGCCGCCGACAGCACCTTGACCGCGACCGGGCGGTGCATCGTGCGGTGTTTCGCCCGGTACACGCGGCTCTGCGCCCCGCGGCCGATCTGTTCGAGGATGACGTACGGGCCGAGTTGGAACCCGTCGGTGCGCCCGGTGAGCAGCCGATCGGCCTGGAACCGCGTGAGCAGCCCGGCCGCGACCAGCGCCCCGGCCGCGGCGGCGGCCGCCCCGGGACCGGCGAGCGCCTGTGCCCTGGCGAACTGCGCGGCGGTCAGCAGGTCGGCGGCGCGCAGCGCGTCGAAGAATGCGGATCGGGCAGGCGGGGCGAGGGCGGGTGCGGGCATGGACGTCCTATCGGGTCGGCGGGGCGCAATCCGGCGGACAGGAGCGGGCGGCGGGAGGGTGGTATCGGGGTTCGGTTCGGTGTCGGTTCGGCCCACGGCACACCGCCCAACTGTAGTTGACGTTTCGGCCCGGCGCCGCCCGAAACGGCGCCCGTATTCCAGACGATCCACCGGCCGATTCCAACGTAACGGGTCGATAACCATCGCCCTCGCGCCGGGTCAACACTTTCGCGCCGGCGCGAACGGTCGCGGGCGCAGCTCCTGCGGGCGTCTCATCTTGAAAAGCGAGCGCCGCCCCTCGTACCGGCCAAAGTTCGATCCGGTCGGTAGAGCTAAGATGTCACCCCGGCCCGAAACCTGTGACACAAACCCAGGCACACAGGCTAGAAAGCCTGTGCCACAAGAGGACAGCAAGACCCGCCGAAGTGGGTCACGACGAACTGACTGTTTTTTCCTCTCGCTCCGCGGGCGAAATCCGCTTATGCTAATCCTGTTACCTGCCTGAACGCCGCATTCGGCCCCACCCCGGGCGCTCACGCCCACTCGCATCCGGCACCCCGCGAGGATCTCCATGCACGCTGCCTTCACCCGAACCTGCCCGGCCCCGGTCGCTTGCGCACGCAATTTCGGATTCGCGCTCGCGATCCTGGGCGCGACGGTTTCGCCCGCCCTCGCGGCCCCGCCGACCGATCCCGCGGAGCGCAAGGCGCTCGTCGGCGAGCCGGCCGGCGTCGAGGTTCAGCCCGCCAGCGTCACTCTCAGCGGGGTGCGCGACGCCCGGCAGCTCGTGGTGAGCGCCAAATACGCCGACGGCTCCGTTCGCGACCTCACCGCGATTGTGGAAGCGAAGGTCGAGCCGGCGGGCGTGGTCGAGTTGCAAGAAGGACTGTACCTTCGGCCGCAGAAGAACGGCACCGCGACCCTCGTCTTCACCGCCGGCGGCAAGGAAACGCGGGTGCCGGTCACGGTCGTCGGGATGGACCAGCCTGCGCCAGTCAGCTTCCGCCGCGACGTGATCGCGACCCTGAACGTCGGCGGGTGCAACGCGGGCGCCTGCCACGGCACGCCCAGCGGCAAGAACGGTTTCAAGCTGTCGCTCCGCGGGTTCGACCCAGCCGCGGACTTCCTCCAGCTCACCCGCGACCAGTTCGGTCGCCGCACCGGCAAGCACGACCCCGAACAGAGCCTCGTTCTGTTGAAGGGGGTCGGGCAGGTGCCGCACGAGGGCGGCCAGCGGTTCGGTCTCACCAGCGTTCCGGGCGAGATGCTGCGGGCGTGGCTCGCCGAGGGGTTGAAGGACGACGCCCCGACGCTCCCGCCGGTGAAGAAGGTCGAAGTCGCCCCGGCCAGCGGGCGCGTGCTGAAGACCCCGGCGCGGTGGCAACAGCTTTCGGTGGTCGCGACCTTTGCCGACGGAGTTGTGCGCGACGTGACCCGCCTGACGGTGTTCAGCAGCAGCGACCCGTCGATCGCCGACGTTTCTCCGAACGGCATGGTCGAGTTCAAGCGGTCCGGCGAGATCGCGGTTCTGGCCCGCTACCTCGAAGAACTCGTGTCGGTGCGGCTGACGTACCTCGAACCGCGCGACGGGTTCGCGTGGACCAACCCACCGGAAGTGAACTTCGTCGATACGCACGTGTTCGCCAAACTCAAACAGATGAGCATCCTGCCCAGCGGGCTGTGCGAGGACTACGAGTTCGTCCGCCGCGCGTACCTCGACTGCATCGGCCGGATGCCCACCGCCGACGAGGCGAAGGCGTTCCTGGCCAGCAAGGACGAGAAGAAGCGCGAGAAGCTGATCGACGCGCTGGTTGATATGCCGGAGTTCGCGGACTTCTGGGCACTGAAGTGGGCCGATGTGCTTCGCAGCTCGCGCAAGACGATCCAGGTGAAGGGCAGCTATGGGATGCAGGCGTGGCTCCGCGGCCACTTCCTGAAGAACACCCCGATGGACCGGATCGTTCAGGAGATCGTCACCGCCAACGGCAACACCTACGCGAACCCGCCGGCGAACTACTACCGGATCGCGAAAGACCCGACCGCGCTCGCCGAAACGACCGCGCAACTGTTCCTCGGCGTGCGGATGCAGTGCGCCAAGTGCCACAACCACCCGTTCGAGCGGTGGAGCCAGGACGACTACTACGGCATGGCCGCGTGGTTCGCCCGCGTGAAGACCAAGCCGGAACCGGTGATGGGCACGCGCCCGCCGGGCGCCCCGACCGGCGCCGAGGTGGTGTACAGCGCCCGCGACGGCGAGGTGAACCAGCCCCGCACCGGCAAGCAAATGAAGCCCCGCTACATCGGCATCGGCGACGCGGACGTGAAGCCCGGCGAGGACCGCCGCGCGGTACTCGCGACGTGGCTCACGTCCGGCGACAACGCGTTCTTCGGCAAGTCGGTCGTGAACCGCGTGTGGTTCCACCTGATGGGCAAGGGGATCGTCGATCCGGTGGACGACTTCCGCGACTCCAACCCGTCGTGCAACGACGAACTCTTGGACGCGCTCGCTCGCGACTTCGCCAGGAACAAGTTCGATATGAAGCTCCTGGTGAAGACCATCATGAAGTCGCGGACGTATCAGCTCTCGGCGCAGCCGAACGACTTCAACAAGGACGATAACAAGTACTTCTCGCACACGGTCACGAAGCTCCTGACCGCGGAGCAACTGCTCGACGCGATCTGCGACTTCACTGCGGTGCCGGAGAAGTTCGCCGGGCTGCCCGCCGGCACGCGGGCGATCCAACTGCCCGACGGCGAGGTGAACCACCCGTTCCTGAAGGCGTTCGGCCAGCCGGCCCGCGAATTGGCGTGCGAGTGCGAGCGCGAGAGCGACGGCAACCTCGCGCAGGCGCTCCAATTGATTAACGGCCCGACGGTGAACGAGAAGGTCCGCAACGCGAACAACCGGCTCGGGAAGTTGCTCGCCGCGAAGAAGTCGGACGCCGAGATCCTGACGGAGCTGTATTACGCGGCGCTGGGCCGCGCCCCATTCGACGACGAGAAGCAGATCGCGCTGGACCACGTGAACAAGCGCGAGGACAAGCGCAAGGCGTGGGAAGATGTGGTCTGGGCGCTGATTAACACCCGCGAGTTCCTGTTCCGGCACTGATTTGTAGCCCCGGAGGGGCGACCGATGGTAGCCCGGGGTGGAGCGAGTCCGCGAGCG
>CAZBXY010000286.1:0-10182 GCA_964495365.1 uncultured Frigoriglobus sp.
GCAACTGCTCGCCGGTGTTTCCGACGGTCTTGGTGGCGAGGCTGTAGTAGCGGCCGAACTGGGCCTCCAGCACCCCGTAGAACCGCTTGAGCTTCTGCTTCTCGCGGAGGCGGATGCCGTACTCGGAGGTTTTGGAGCGCCGCGCGCCGTGCATACCCGGCGGGAGCGCCTCCTTGTCAATCGGGCACTTCGGGCTGAAGCACCGGTCGCCTTTGAGGAACAGTTTCATCTGTTCCCGGCGGCACATCTTGCAAACGGGATCGACGTTGCGTGCCATTTCAGGTGTTGGGAGTCAGGAACCAGGGGTCAGGTGGCAACCGAAACGGGTCGGTGCCGAAAATCGCGTGGTCGGTGTCCGTTGGAGCGGTTCCCCGGCGAACCCCAGAGTCGGAACGGGGAAGAACGCAACAATGTTGGGCTGAAGCCCTGACACGAACACGCGGAGCAGAGTAGTAGGCACACGCCGTGTGCCGTCGCGATACCACAGGTACAGCGACGGCACACGGCGTGTGCCTACTACTTTCTGCGAACTACACGCGCCGCTTCTTGGGCGGGCGGCAGCCGTTGTGCGGGAGCGGGGTGACGTCCTCGATCGCCTTGACGTTGAGGCCCGCCGCCTGAAGAGCCGTGACGGCCGATTCGCGCCCGGCGCCCGGCCCCTTCACCCGCACCTCGATCTCCTTCACGCCGAACTTGGACGCCTTCGCGGCGCACTCCTCGGCGGCCCGCTGCGCCGCGAACGGCGTGCTCTTGCGGCTGCCCTTGAACCCGACCGCCCCGCCCGACGAGTGACACAGCGTGTCGCCGTTGGTGTCGGTGATGGTGACGATCGTGTTGTTGAACGTACTCTGCACGTGGGCGATCCCACGGCTGACGTTACGGCGCGTCTTCTTCTTTTTGCTCTTGGCCATGAGTAGTGGCTAGTGTCGGTGGCTAGTGTCAGTGAAAGCCGACAGCGGGAAAGCGACCAGTCATCCGCGCGGCGAGCGACCCAAGCGGGTCTTCTCACTGGCACTGACACTGGCCACTGACACTCGCGTCAGCGGAGATCCTTCACGCCCTTCTTGCCGGCGACCGTCTTGCGCGGCCCCTTGCGGGTGCGGGCGTTCGTCTTCGATCGCTGGCCGCGGACCGGCAGGTTCTTCCGGTGCCGCTCGCCGCGGTAGCACTTAATTTCCTTGAGGCGCGCAACGTTCGACCCCTCGACGCGGCGCAGTGGCCCCTCGACGAGGTACTCCTTGTCGAGCAGCACCGCGATCTCGGCGATTTCCTTGTCGGTGAGGTCTTTCGCGCGCCGCTGCGGGTCGATCTTGAGTTTCTCGCACACTTCCAGGGACGTGGTCGGCCCGATCCCGCGGATGTACCGCAGGGAGATGTGGGTCGGCTTGTCCGGCGGAATGTCAACGCCTTGGATACGCGGCATGGTTTCTCGCTACGCTCGAAATCAGAGACAGGGATCCGGGGACAGGAGTCAGTTCAAAACAGGAGGTTCTTCTGTCTCCTGATTCCTGTTTCCTGGCTATCAGCCCTGACGTTGCTTGTGGTTCGGGTCGGAGCAGATCACGCGGACAACGCCCTTCCGCTTGATGAGCTTGCACTTATCGCAAATCCGGCGAACGCTCGCACGCACCTTCATACGTCACCTGTTTGGCCCCGCGGCCCGAAAAGTACGGGTAAAACTTCAGGATAGCGGAGCCGGAACAATCGACAAGAGCGGCACGAGAATTCTGCACCCCGCGACGGCCGGGTTCTGTACCGGGGCGCATCGTCTGCCGAACCGCTTGACCGCCGCCGGCGACAGCATGGACAGGAATTGTTCGGACCAGAAAACTTGTCGTGGATCCGGTTTCCACCGACGCGCCACGAGCGGAATTTGAGCTTAGGGGGTCTTCGGCTCGTCGTCGAATGCCCCCTCGTCGGCCGTGATGATGACCACCCCGTTCGCCGTAAGTGCAAGCGTGTGTTCGACGTGCACGCTGGCGAGCCGGTCGCGCGTTACCACCGTCCACTGGTCGCCGAGCGTGTCCACTTCGGCCCGACGCATGTTCACCATCGGCTCGACGGCCAGCGTTAAACCCGGTTCGAGTTTGAAATCGGCCTTTCGCGTCTCGTGATCGACGTAGTTCGGCACCTGCGGGTTCTCGTGCATGATCCGGCCGATCCCGTGACCGACGTAAGACGTGACCACGCTGAACCCCGCTTTTTCCACGTGCCGCTGCATCTCGCTGGCCACCTGGCTCCACCACCGGCGCCGCGGGAGCAGGTCGATGGCGATTTGCAGCGTTTCCTCGCCCACCTTCAGGAGCCGGGCCTTTTCCGGCGACACAGTCCCGATCGGAATGGTAATCGCCCGGTCGGCGCACCAGCCGTTGAGCCGGCACGCGGTATCCACCTTCAGCAAATCCCCCTCTTTCAGCACCCGCTGGCCGGGAATACCGTGAACGACCTGTTCGTTGACGCTCAGGCACGTCACCGCGGGGAACGGCGTCTTGCCCGGGTATCCCTTGAACAGCGGGGTCGCGTTGTATCTGGCGTAAAACGCTTCCACCGCCTGATCGATTTCAATGGTTTTGGCGCCGGGCTTGGCGAGGTCGCGGCAGATCTTGAGCGCGCGGGCGACCAGCTTGCCCGCCTCGCGCATGAGCGCGATCTCGCGGGCGGATTTCAGTTCCGGCGGCCGGTTGGTGTTGGGTCGGAGCATAGATTCAGTGTAGCGCACGGCCCGGTGATTGGCCCGCGCAACGGAACAGGATGTTCCGACAGGGCCAATCGAGGGCAGGCCAATGCCGCGTGTCCTCCCGGCGGGATTTGAACCCGCGACCGCCGAGTTATAAGCTCGGAACTCTGACCCCTGAGTTACGGGAGGCGGATGACAGACGTATGCCGTCGCGTATCATCACGGCCTCCTTTCGGTCTCCCCATAGCCCGACTCGGAGAGTCGGGCTACGAGTCTAGACCCGGCCGGCTCACGCCGGCGGTTCGACAGGGAACTGTCACTTGTCCTTCGCCGGGGCGCCGAGCGCATTCAATATGTTCGCGAAGATCGTGTTGGGCGGGTCGGTCGCGGAGATGTCACGCACCAACCCCTGCTTGCGGTAGTGGTCCAAGAGCGCGTCGGTGTTCTTGTGGAACTCGCCGAGCCGCCGGCGGATCGTCTCTTCCTTGTCGTCGTCGCGGACCACCAGCGGCGACCCGCACACGTCGCACTTCCCCGGCACCTTCGGCGGGCGGGCGACGTTGTGGAAACATACTCCGCACTCCGGGTTCGAGCAGCACATCCGACCGCCGATCCGCTTGACCACCTCGTCGTCCGCGATGGACAGGTTGACGACCGCCTCCAGGGGGAGCAGTTCCAGTTTCAACAGCGCGTCGAACGCGATCGCCTGGGCGTAGGTCCGCGGGTAGCCGTCCATGACGAAGCACTCGGGCCGGGCCGGGCTGCGGAACAGGTCCGCGACCATGTCGTCCACGATCCGGTCCGGGACGAGCAGTCCCCGATCGATCAGCGGCTTGACCTGCTTGCCGATCTCGGTCCCGCGCTCGATGTGGTCGCGGAACATCGCCCCGGTGCCGACCGTTGTCAAGTTGAAGTGTTTGACCAGCCGCTCGGCCTGGGTGCCTTTTCCGCCGCCCGGGGGTCCGACGAGTACCAGTCGCATGAGCCGCCCGCCTTACTGCCACCGGGACCACCGCCCGCGCCGCGCCCGCGGGCCGGGTGGAGAGGTTCGCCGATCCTTCACAACCTCCGTATTGTCCGCAGCGACCGGAACTTCAGCAAGAGGGACCGCCCCGCGGAAATCCCAAATCCCAAGTCACAAATCCCAAACAAGACCTTGTTTTCTGCCTTGTTTGGGATTTGGGTTTTGGAGCTTGAGTTTTCCGCGCAGCGGCTACTCGTCGGTCAGCCCGGCGTAGTTCCGCATCACGAGGTGGCTGTTGATCTTCTGGACGAGGTCCAGGGCCACGCTGATGACGATGAGGAGGCCGGTGCCGCCGTAGAAGCTGGCAACCGTCTGCGGGATCTCCAGTTCGCTGGAGATGATGTTGGGGATGATCGCGATGACCGCGAGGAACGCGGCCCCCACGAACGTCACCCGCATGAGCACCCGTTCGAGGTAGTCGGCGGTCTTCTTGCCCGGCCGGTAGCCGGGGATGAAGCTCCCGTGATCCTTGAGGTTGTCCGCGATCTCCTTGGGGTTGAACGTGATCGCCACCCAGAAGTACGTGAACACGTAGATCATGACCACGTAGAACACGTTGTACACCCACCCGCTGTTCTTCTGGAAGATGTGGGCCAGCGTCCCGGCCCACTCCAGCCCCCCGTCGGACGTCGTGTAGAGGATGTTGAACAGGAAGTAGGGCACGATCAAGAGCGTGCTGGCGAAGATGACGGGCATCACGCCGGCGGCGTTCACCTTCATCGGCAGGTACTGCCGCGTCCCGCCGTAGACCCGGCGCCCGCGGACGTGCTTGGCGCTCTGCGTGGGGATCTTCCGCTGGGCCTTGGTCATCGCGATCACGCCGACCACGACCGTCACGAACAGGAACGCCAGCACCAGGATCTTTTCAAAGCTGACGTCGCCGGTGGCCCCGCCGAGCGTGAACACCGACTCCTTGATCTTGCCGGTCACGCTGTCCATGAGAAGCGTGTTGGTCGCGTCCGGGATCCGGGCGACGATGCCGGCCATGATGATGAGCGAGATCCCGTTGCCGATCCCGTACTCGTCGATCTGCTCGCCGAGCCACATGAGGAACACGGTCCCGGCGGTCAGGGTGACGACGGCCACGAACCCGAACCACCAGAGGTTGAAGTCCTCGTTGCCGTACCCGGGCGGCGCCAGCCCCATGCCCCCGGCGCCCTCGGACCTCATGACCGATTGAACGATCATGATGGCCTGGATCGCGCAGATGGGGACGGTGAGGTAGCGGGTGATCTCGTTGAGCTTCTTCCGCCCGCTCTCGCCCTCCTTGCGCAATTTCTCCAGCGAAGGCACCACCCCGCTGGCGAGCAACTGGATGATGATGGACGCGGAGATGTAGGGCATGATGCCCAGTGAGAAGATGCACGCGGTGCTGAGGTTGCCGCCGGAGAACAGCGAGACGAACCCGAGCACCTGGCCGAGCGCCCCGGACTGCGCCTGCTGCATCTTCTCGGCCATCTTCACCTGGTCGATCATCGGCAGCGGCACGTAGTAGCCGATGCGGTAGACCGCCAGGAAGATGAGCGTGATGAAGATCTTCTTGCGCAGCTCGGGGATCTTGAAGACGGTGATGAGCTGGTCGGGGACGAGGCCCACGATGGCCGCGGCAGCCCCGAACATGAGGAGCGTCCAGCCGAGCGTGGGCGGGCCGCCGTAGGTGAACGAGGCCAGCCCGCCGATGATGCTCGCGACGCCGGCCGCGAGGCTGAGGGAACGCCAGTTCATGTCCTTGCCTCTGTATGGCGAACGGCGCGGCGTAAGCCCGCCGAGTCTTCTCGTCGGCGGAACTCGGCGGGCTTACGCCGCGCCGTTCGCCTCACGAGGTCTGCTTCGCGGCCTTCGCCGCGTCCAGCGCCTTCTTCTTCGACCCCATCTTGTTCTTCTTGACCGGCTTGGGCCCCGGCAGGACCTCGGCCTTGCCGCCGGCCTTCGCGATCTTCTCCGCGGCGCTCTTCGAGAAGTGGCTGGCCTTCACGGTCAGCGCCTTCTTCAGTTCGCCCTCGCCGAGGATCCGCACGCCGTCGAACGTCCCGACGACCAGCCGCTTCGCCTTCAGCGCGGCCATATCGACCGTGCTGTTGGCGTCGAACTGCTCCAGGTCGCCGACGTTCACGACCGCGTAGTGCTTGTCCCAGGTGGCGTGGGAAAACCCGCGCTTGGGCCAGCGGCGGAACAGCGGCATCTGGCCACCCTCGAACAGCCCGCTGGGCAGGTCGGCGCCGGCGCTGGCGTACTGGCCCTTGGTGCCGCGGCCGGCCGTCTTGCCCTGCCCCGAGCCGATGCCGCGGCCGACGCGGCGCTTCAGCTTCCGCTTGGCGACGCCCGTTGAAACGCTGGTGAGGTCCATAACTGTTGTCCTTGTTGGCGCCGCGGGTGACTGTGCCCTTGCTGGCGCGGCGGGGTGGTCAGAGGGCCACGCCCCGGAGCCGCGCAACGTCTTCACGGGTCCGCAGTTGCGCCAGGCCGTTGAGCGTCGCCTTGACGAGGTTGAGCGGGTTCGTGCTACCGTGAACCTTGGTCAGAATGTTCGTGATGCCGCACGCTTGCAGCACCTCGCGGACCCCCGGGCCGGCCTTCACGCCGGTGCCCGGCCCCGCAGGCACGAGGATCACGCGACTGGCGCCGTACTTGCCGATGACGCGGTGCGGGATGGTGCTGCCGCGAACGGCCACCTTCTTCGACCGCCCGACGTTCCCCTCGCCCTCCTTGATGGCCTTCTCCACCGCCGGCGGCACCTCGTTGGCCTTGCCGTAGCCGTAGGAGACGCGCCCGCGCTTGTCGCCGACGACGACCAGCGCGTTGAAGCTGAACCGCCGGCCGCCCTTGACCACGCAGGCACTCCGCCGAATCTTCACGACGAAATCGACCAGCGCGTTGTCGCGCGAGTCGCCATCGCCCCGGTCCCGTCGCTCACGCGCCATGATTGGACACCCCTTGCTGGTATTCTCGCCGTGTTCCGGGCCGCCGCGCTCGCCTTCGGCGCGCGGCTAACGCGCCCACTGTCTGTTGGCTTCTGTTCTCTGACTGCCCACTGCCTACTTCTTCTCGCCTTCCGGCTTCTTGTCCTTCGGCTTGCCCTCGCCCTTGGGCTTCCCTTCGCCCTTCGGCTTGTCGCCCTTCTTCTCGCCCTTGGCCTTCTCGGCGGGGGCTTCGGCCGGGGCCGCTGCGGCGGCCTGCTTGGCCTTCATCGAATCGAGGTCGGTGCAGATCAGCCCGGCTTCGGTGGCCGCGACCGCCAGTGCCGCGATCCGCCCGTGGAACCGAAACGCGCCGCGATCGAACGACGCAACCGTAATCCCTTTGGCCTTCGCGGCTTCCGCCAGCTTTTTGCCCACGACCTTCGCCGCGGCGACGTTCCCGCCGTGCTTGAGGCCGGAACTCTTCCCGGCGCTCGTGGCGGCGGCGACCGTGACCCCGTTGAGGTCGTCGATCAGCTGCGCGGAGATGTGCAGGTTGCTCCGCGACACGGACAGCCGCGGCTTCTGCGGGGTGCCGTAGATCGCCTTGCGCACGCGGAACCGCCGCCGCTCCGCCCGCTTCGCCTTCAGTTTCTGGGTATTCATCTCAGGACCAGTGTGAGTGTGAGTGCGAGTGTGAGTGAAAAACCAAAACCCTGGGAGTGCCGTGGAGCATGAGCGGAAGGCCGATCCTCTGTCTTCCACTCACACTCGCACTCACACTCACACTATTTGCCGGCGGCGAAGGACTTGCCTTCCTTGCGGCGGACGACCTCGTTTTCGTACCGAACGCCCTTGCCCTTGTAGGGCTCGGGCTTGCGGCTCGCGCGAATTTCCGCGGCGAACTGCCCGACCTTCTGCTTGTCGGCGCCGCTGACGACGATCGTCGTCGGGTCGGGCACCGCGACCGTGATCCCCTCGGGGGGGTTGTGCGTGATCCGGTTGGCGAACCCGACGGTCAGTTCCACGCCCTTGCCCTTCGCGGCGGCCTGGAACCCGACGCCCTCGACCTTCAGCTTCTTCTCGTAGCCCTTCGTGACGCCCACCACCATGTTGTTGATGAGCGCGCGGGTCAGGCCGTGCAGGGCGCGGTTCTGCCGGTCGTCGTCCGGGCGGGTCACTTTGAGCGTCTTGCCATCGGACTCGATCTTCATGTTCTGGTGGTAGGCGATCTCGAGTTTGCCCTTGGGCCCCTCGACCTTCACCTTGCCGCCGGCGACCGCGACCTTCACCCCCGCGGGGATGGCGATCGGCTGCTTCCCGATACGAGACATCGCATTCTCCTGTGGCTTCGCCGAACGCACGGTTCGGATCGCGGCCGTTCGCCTCACCACACGTCTTCGGGTTCGGCCTCATCCGTCTTGCGGCGCCGCCGCCGGTCCAGGCGGTCGGCCAGCGTCAGCGCCACGATCGCGCCGAGGATTACGAACACAACTACACCGATCAGAACGATACCGAGGGGCGTCACGGTCCACCTCGTTGCTCACCACACGGTGCAGAGGATCTCGCCGCCGACCTTGTGCTTCTTGGCCTCGCGGTCGGACATCACGCCCTTGCTCGTGCTGAGGATGGCGATCCCCAGCCCGTCGAGGACGCGGCGAACGTCCTTGTAGCCCTGGTACACGCGGCGCCCCGGCTTGGAGTACCGCTCGATGTGGCGGATCACGCGCTCGCCGTCCGGGCCGTACTTCAGGAACACCTGGAGGACGGCGTGCGGCTCGCCGAGCTTCTCCATCTCCTGGAAGTCCTTGGTCTTGCCGCCCTCGGTTTCCGTTTCGACCCACCGGCCGGTACGGTAGCCGAGGATGAAGCCCTCTTCGAGCAATACCTTGGCCACCGCGACCTTCAGCTTGGTGGCCGGCATCTCGACGAGCGGGCGCTCGATGCTGTTGGCGTTGCGGATGCGAGTCAGCATGTCCGCGATCGGGTCGGTCATCATAGCAATTACCCCTTTCGCGGTGTGGTTACCAGGACGCCTTGCGGACGCCGGGGATCAGCCCGTCGCTCGCGAGTTTGCGGAAGCAGATGCGGCAGCAGCCGAACTTGCGGTACACGGCGCGGGCCCGCCCGCAGATCTGGCACCGGCGGCAGATCTTCACGAGGGTGCGCCCGGGGAGCACCTTCTTGGCGTCCCGCTGGTCGGCCGGCTTCTTCAGTTCGGCCTTGTGCGCCTCGACCGCCGCCAGTTGACGGCGGTACGTCGCTTCTTTCGCGTTGGTTGACATGGCGTCGGGGTCTCGTTCGGTGCGGCGTTCCGACTCGGAACCGGGGTCACGCGCCCCGGGGAGCCGGCCGTTCCTGCTTTAGTGGTTAGTGTCGGTGGTTAGTGGTTAGTGAAAGACAGAAGGCCGGAACGCGGGCTTTTGTCTTTTACTGCCTTCACTGTCTTTACTGACACTAACCACTAACACTGACACTACTTGCTCTCGTCCCTAAACGGCATCCCGAAGGCGCGGAGCAGTTCGCGGGCCTCGTCGTCGTTCTTGGTCGTCGTGACGAAGGTGATATCCATCCCCTGGGTGAACGTCACCTTGTCCGGGTCGATCTCGGGGAACACGAGCTGTTCCGTCAGCCCCATGCTGTAGTTGCCGTTGCCGTCGAAGCTCTTGGGGTTCACCCCGCGGAAGTCGCGGATCCGGGGCAGCGCCAGGTTAATCAGCCGGTCGAGGAACTCGTACATCCGCTTGCCGCGGAGCGTCACCCGGCAGCCGATCTCGTTGTTCTCGCGGAGCCGAAAGCCGCTGACCGCCATCCGGGCCTTGGTGATCTGGGCGCGCTGGCCGGCGATCAGCCCGAGGTGTTCGGCCGCGATCTTCATCCGCTCCTTGTCCTGCAGCGCCTTGCCGACGCCCATGTTCAGGACGATCTTGGTGAGTTTCGGGAGGCTCAACCGGTTGGTCCGGTTGAACTTCTTCGCCAGCGCGCCGACGATCTCCTTGTTGTACTTGTCCAACAGGCGCGGCGCGGGTCCGGTCGCAACAGCCATCTTCGATACCTCGGTTGACCTATGGCGGACCCATTCCCAACGGGTCCGGTACGGGTCGGAATCAGGGACCAGGAGGCAGGAAACAGGTATCAGGAAGAAAGCAACTCTTGCTGACTCCTGTCTCCTGCTTCCTGTCTCCTTATTTCTTCGCGCCTGCGGCGTACTTCGGGTTCGCCTTGCTCAGGAGGCGGAGCCGCGTGCCGCTCTTTTTGGCGTAGAGTTCCTTGCTCCCGTCCGGGGCGTAGCGGACACCGACGCGGGTGGGCGCGTTCCTCACCGGGTCGATGAGCATGACGTTGGAGGCGTCCACCGGCATCTCCTTGGAGAGCCGGCCGCCCTGCGGGTTGCGCCGCGACGGCTTCAGGTGCCGGTACACGCGGTTGACGCCCTCGACCACGATCTTGTTCTCGGACCGCAAGACGCGCAGCACCTTCCCGCGGGTGCCCTTGTCGTCGCCGGCGATCACTTCGACCACGTCGTCTTTACGAAGGAACATTGTCTTCCCCAAAGTAGTAGGCACACTCCGTGTGCCGTGGTT
>CAZBXY010000287.1:0-10148 GCA_964495365.1 uncultured Frigoriglobus sp.
CGGACGACCCAAGCGGAAGACCGCCATATGAGACACTGCCAGCGGGTTCATGTATGAGAGCGCGATGAAGCCGACCCCGGCCGAGATGGAAAGCGGGATGTCTCGGAGGTAGAGCGCGACCACGCCTCCGGTCAAGGCGAGGGGCACGCCACTGAACACGATGAGAGACTCCTTGACGGAGCCGAAGGTGGCGAAGAGCAGCAGAAAGATGAGCGCGAGCGCCAGCGGCACGACCAGCTCCAACCGTTCCGTGGCCGAGATCAGGTGCTCGAACTGCCCGCCCCAGGTCGTCCAGTAACCCGGGGGGATCGTGACGGCTGCTGCGATGCTCCGCTGGGCGTCGGCGACAAAAGATCCGAGATCCCGCCCCCGAACGTTTGCGGTGACGACGACACGCCGCTTTCCGTTCTCCCGGCTGATTTGGTTGGGACCGGGGGCGACAGAAACTGAGGCGACCTCGCTGAGCGGAACGTAGGCTCGCGTGTTCCGGCCGTCGTCCGCGGCGGCCGCGTTTCGGAATTCGGGGTGCCCCCTCCACGGCGGTTCGCTGCTCGGTGGTAACGGAACAGGAAGGGACTTCACGGCTTCGATGTCGCTCCGGAGCGGCTCCGGGAGGCGGACCACGATGTCGAAGCGGCGGTCCCCTTCAAACACGTCCCCGGCCGGCCTCCCGCCGAGGGCAATGGCCACGACGTCTTGCACGTCGGTGACGTTTAGACCGTACCGCTCCATCGCCGGGCGGTTCAGTTCCACGGTCATCACCGGAAGGCCGGTGGTCTGCTCCAGTTTTAAGTCCGACGCCCCGGGCACGGTGGACAGCGTCTTCTCGGCCGCCTTCCCAATCGTCTGCAAGACGGCCATGTCGTCACCGAAGATTTTCACCGCCACGTCGCTCCGGACCCCGGAGATCAGTTCGTTGAAGCGCATCTCGATGGGTTGGGTGAACTCGTAGTTGTTCCCGGGGATAGCCTTCACCGCTGCCTCCATTTCGGAGACGAGCTCGGCCTTCGGCTTTCTCGGGTCGGGCCAGCCGGAGCGGGGCTTCATGATTACGAAGCCGTCGGCGACGCTCGGCGGCATGGGGTCGGTCGCGATCTCCGCGGTGCCGATCTTCGCGAAGACGGTCTGGACTTCCGGGAACTGCTTCAGTCGCTTTTCGAGAACGTGCTGCATCCCGATGGCCTGGGTCAGGCTGGTCCCGGGGATGCGGAGCGCGTGCAGCGCAACGTCTCCTTCATCGAGACTCGGGATGAATTCCGCTCCCAACTTTGTCGCCAAAAGCCCACTGAAAAGGACGAGCAGAAGCGCACCCGCGAGTACCGCGTGGCGGTACGTCAGGCTGGCAGCGAGGAGGGGGGCGTAAGCCGCCTTCGCGGCCCGCATGAGGACGCTTTCCCGCTCCGAGACGCGCCCGGAAAGGAATAGGGCGATCGCGGCGGGAATGAAGGTGGCGGCGAGCACCATCGCGCTGAACAGGGCGAGGATGACGGTGTACGCCATCGGGTGAAACATCTTCCCCTCCACGCCGGTGAGGGTCAGGATCGGGAGGTAGACCACGGTGATGATGAGGACGCCGAAGAAACTCGGGCGGACGACCTCCTTGGTCGCCTCGAACACGAGCGGGAACCGCTCGCCCCGCGTAAGGAGCCGGCCCAGCCGGTGCTGTTCCTCGGCGAGGCGGCGGATGCAGTTCTCGACGATGATCACCGCCCCATCGACGATGAGGCCGAAGTCGAGTGCGCCGAGGCTCATAAGGTTCCCGCTCATCTTGCCGTGGACCATGCCGGTTATCGTGAGCAGCATGGAGAAGGGGATGACGAGGGCCGTGATGAGCGCCGCTCGAAAGTTCCCGAGCAAGGCGAAGAGAACGATGATGACGAGGACCGCTCCCTCGAAGAGGTTCTTCTTCACGGTGGAAATGGTGGCGTTCACGAGCGTGGTCCGGTCGTAGACGGTCTTCGCGACGACCCCCGGGGGAAGGGTGGTGTTGATGGCCTTTAGTTTCGTCGCGACGTGGCCGGAGACGGCGCGACTGTTCTCGCCGATGAGCATGAAGACGGTGCCGAAGACGACCTCCTTGCCGTTCTGGGTGGCCGCGCCGTTTCGGAGTTCCTGGCCTGCCGAGACGTCCGCCACGTCCTTGAGGAAAACGGGGGTCCCGCCCCGGTTCGCGAGGACCACTCGGCGGATGTCGTCTAGCTCGTGGACCTGTCCGGGTACTCGGACGAGGTACTGCTCGCCGCTCCGTTCGATGTATCCGGCCCCGACGTTCGCGTTGTTCGTGCCGAGGCCCGCGAGAATGTCTTGGAAGGTGATGCCCAGCGCAACCATTTTGTCGGGGTGAGGGGCGACCAGGTATTGCTTCACGTAGCCGCCGATCGAGTTCACCTCGACCACCCCCGGCACGTTCCGAAGCTGGGGCCGGATGACCCAGTCCTGGAGTGTTCTCAATTCTGTTGGGGAGAACGCCCCTTCCCCGTCGTTCGTCTCGTTCTCCACGGTGAACATGAAGATTTCACCGAGACCGGTAGCGATCGGTCCCATCTCCGGCTCGATGCCTGGGGGGAGTTGGCCCTTCACTGCTTGGATGCGCTCGTTGACGAGTTGCCTGGCGAAGTAAATGTCGGTGCCGTCGTGAAACACCACCGTCACCTGTGACAGGCCGTACCGGGAAAGGGACCGCGTATGTTCGAGGAGCGGGAGCCCCGCCATCGCCGTTTCGATGGGGAAGGTGATTCGCTGCTCGGACTCAAGAGGGGAGTACCCGGGGGCCTCCGTATTGACCTGCACCTGGACGTTCGTGATGTCTGGGACGGCGTCGATGGTGAGGCGCTGGTAGTTGTAGACGCCGAGGAGGGCGGCGCAGACGGTCGCGGCGAGGACCAGCCAGCGGTGCCGGATGGAGAATTGGAGAATGGCTTCAATCATATGCTTCGTCCGATGCTACCGCGGTGTTCTCAGTGGTCGTGCGTCGCGCCGCTCTTTCCGATGTCGGCTTTGATGAGGAAACTGTTCTCGGTGACGTACTCCTGCCCCGGTTCGATCCCAGAGAGGACTTCCACCCAGGTCGAGTCGCGCCGGCCGAGTTCGAGCGGCCGCACCTCGAAGACGTTCCCGTCGCGGAGGAAGATCACATCCCATTCGCGGAAAGTTTGGAGCGCCGACACCTTCACCGCGAGCGGAACGGCGGCTTCCTCCAGGAGAACGGCTGCGGTGACGAAGAGGCCGGGATGCCAGAGACCAGAATCATTTTTCAGGACGACGCGGGCGGTCAGGGTCTGCGTCGGGCCGGTGCCGAGCGGCGAAATGTAGGAAATGGAACCGGTCGCACCGTCATCGCCCTCTTCGCGAGACACGGTCACGGTCTGACCTACCCGGACCCGGGCCGAGTCCTGTCGGGGTATGCCCAGATCCACCCAGACTGTCGCGAGGTCGGAGACGAGGTAGACGGGCTCTCCCTCCTTGACGAACGCGCCCGCCGCCAGGTGTTTCTCCACGACGGTGCCGGCGATCGGTGCCCTCAGCTCGTAAGTTTGAAGGCTCTCGTTACTCTCGACGATTCCCAGCACCTCGCCCTTTTCCACAGGCTCGCCAAGCCTCTTCTTCGTCTCCTTGAGGAGACCGGCGTAGCGGGGGATGACCTGAATCGTCCGGTCGTCGTTTGGCACGACCTGTCCATAAACCTTGCGTTCGTGCTTGATGCGCGCGGGGCCGGCCGCCTCGACCGCGACGCCGGCGCTCTGAATCGCCTCGGGAGAGAGGGTAGTCCGGCCCTCGTACGAGTCGTAGATCCACCGGTAGTTCTTCCCGGCCCGCTCGGCGAGCACCTCGACGTCGAACGAGTGAGGTTCCTCGACGACCTTGTCGCCCTTCAAATAGTCGCCCTCCGGAGAAAAGTTGATCGTGTCGGTTCGACCCCCCAGCCGGTGCAGCCGGACGGTGAGCCGGGCGGACCCCGGCGGCTGCGGTTTCGTGTTCTCGTAAAGGAAGACCCGGAACTCGGGAGGAACTCCCCGCTCGAAGATGGTCAACTCGACGCCGAATGGCCCCTCGTTGAGGAGACGGCCACCGTGCGGCCCCTTCGCTGATTCGGGCTCGCTACCTTCGGAACCGTGGCCGGCCTGACTCGGCCCGGTGCCGCCATTGTCTGCCGCGGGCGTCCCGGGGCCGAGTGCGAGGACGGCAAACCATGCCCCGAGTACCATGACGAGGGCGAAGGCGAGTAGCTGTTTCTTGTTCATGCATTGTCTCCTATGGCGCGGCCGGAGCCTGGGTGGCTCTATCGCTGGGTGGCTCGTGGAGGGGAACGCCGGTCAGACGCTCGATTTCCAGGACGGTCTGGTGGTACGCGGTCGCGGCGTTGATGAACTCCAGCCTGACCTCGACAAACGTCTTCCGCGCGTCCACCATGTCGAGCTGCGAGAACTTTCCCTGGGCGAACCCTTCGCGTGCGATGGCGAGGGTCCGTTCCGCCTGGGGAAGGACCCGCCGCTCCAGGATGTCGAGCTGCGTTAGCGCGTGCTGGAGTTCCTGGTAGAGGCCATAGAGCACGGTGCGGAGCCGCACTTCGGTAGCCTGCCGCTCCGCGGTCGTCTTCTCGCGGAGTGCTCGTGCGTCGGCGGAGTCACCCTGGTATCGATTAAAAACCGGCAGCGGGACGGAGAGTTGCATCACGAAGCCTTGCTCCCGTGGCCCCTCCAGGCGGCGCATCCCACCTTGAACTTCGAGGTCCGGGACACGCTTTGAATCGGCGAGACGGACTTCTGCCTCCCGAAGCCTCTCCTCAGTGACCCATCGGCCGATCTCCGGGCTCGTTGTGACTCGGTCGGCAAGCGCCTCAAATGTCGGGATCGCGTTTCGGGCAAAGAGGTCCGCTGTCGCAACCTCGAACACGGGTTCCGTGCTCCCCCAGGTCGCGGCGAGCCGCCTCTTTGCAGCCCTCAATTCGTGCTCGACGTGCTCCTCGATGACGTGACTCCGGAACTGATCCACCAGCGCCCGGGACTCCTCCATCGCCGAGGCCTTGCCTGCCTGGACGCGCCTCTGGGCGGCGCGAAGGGCGTCTCCGGCGAGCTTCACGGAGTCGCGCGCGAGTTCCAATTCGTTCTGGTCGGCGACGACGTGGATGAACTTCTCGGTTACGTCGGCGAGCACCTGGACGCGCTTCAGTTGGTAGTCCGCCTCGGCCCTGCCGCGGAACATCGAGGCGACGTCCATTCGTGCCGAGCGCTTCCCGCCGAGCTCGATGAGCTGACTTAACCGTAGCGTCGTCTGTGCCTGCCGCCCCCCCGAGAAAGCGCCCGTCCCCAGGAAGTCCTCGACGGCGACGCTGAACTCCGGATTCGGCCGGAGACTCGCTTGCAGTTTCTTGGCATCGCCGGACCGGAGGTCCCACGAGAACACGGCGAGTTCAGGGCTTCGAGCCAGGGCGAGTGCCAGGGCCTGGTCGAGGGCGAGCTCGCGGCGGGGCTCAAGCAGTGCGGTGGGGGCCGCGGACGCCGGACGTGGTTCTACTGCGGCCTCTCGGTGTCTCTGGACACCCAACTGTGCTGTCGGCGGCTCGGGCGACAACCGGTACGGACCGGCACAGCCGGTCGCTGCCGCGAGCGCGAGTAGGGTGAGTCGCTGTGAGTTGACTCGGGTTAGCCTCATAGACCTCCCGGTTTGGCTGATGGTGAAAGACACAACTATCGGCTGCATACGAACGACCGAACCCCCGGGCACGGTACCCTTGGGTCGCTCGGCTGCTCGGGGCCGACGATCAGATCAGGAGAGATCGGACGCGCAGATAAATTGGGCCGGCACTCGACCCGGGAGTAGGCGGGGAAGCACGTGAAGTGCGGGCGGGTCGAGCCGATCGCAGAAATGCAGTAGAGCACGTACCCCAGAACGCGGCAGGCGTGATGACCTCGATCTGACTACCGACAGTCGGACTTGAAGTCAGGACCGCGCTTACTGCCGGCAGGACGTAGACCGCGTCGCTGTCGTGGTCCCCGGTCTGACGGGGTGGCGAATCGCCGCTCGCCACGAAAGAGGGAACGCCGAAACTGTCTACCGCTGAGCGAGTCTGGGTGAGCAAATGCGCGGTGGCGGTGCCGGGGCTCGTGTGAAAATGTAGGCCGCTGGCCGGCCGGTCGGTGTGACCGTGATGGTGAAGGTGCGGGACGAGAAAGCCGGCCCCTTGCGAGACGACTTGTGTGAGCAGCAGCAGGATTAGCAAGGCGATTCGTGGCATAACAGCCAGTGTCGGTTCCTCGTCGCGTTTGTCACGCACCGCCAAGGATTAGCATGGTGAAAGGGGTTTAGACAGGGGCAAGAATCGACGACTCTGACGCGCGGCCAAGTCCGGAACTCCGCCGCGTCGGCGCCCGTTGTCCGACGGGTCAGAACAGCCACCTGGCTCCGATCGTCGTAATCCCTGCGAGATCTTGGTGCTCGCCGCCGCGGTCTTGGAAAGCCGGAAGGAGGAACGCGGCGGAGATCAGGGACTCTTCCCCGAGCCCAATCGTGATGTTCGGGCCGACGAGGAGGAGCGTTCCGCCGCTGTCCCGGACCAATTGGCCGGCCTGTCTGTCCTTGCTGATGCCGCGCAGGTTGACGTCGCCGCCGACAAAAAGCGACCAGTCGCTCTCGTGCCGAACGACGTAGTCGGCGAATAGGGAGACTGAGGTCGAGTCGCCGAAGGTGTAGTCCTGGGCTCCGCCGTTCCGAAGGAAGTAGAGGGCGTTCCCGCGGATAATGACGGACGGCGTCTGAACCTCGAACGCCGGCCCCAGGAACATGTCAATCGATCCAGTTCCCGGTTGAAGCTCGGGCTGGACCAGTCGGCCCTCGGCGTCGCGACGGTCGGTGCCACCGGTCGGCAGCTTGACACCGAAGACGGCACCGGTGAAGTGCGACTCCCCGTTGAGGAACCGCCAAACGCCGGCCAGGTCGGTGTCGCCGAAGCCTTCAGTGGACCTGCTGCCCGCGTCAGTCAACTCGTACCGCTCGACGAAGGCCGAGTGGGCGAAGAGTGTCAGGCTGTCGGACCAGTTCGTCCCCAGAGTCAGGTGAGTGTACTCGTCGCGCGAGCGGTTGTGGCCGTGGTCTTGGGCCGCCGGCTCGGTCGGGTGTTCCTTGTCGCCGTGCTCGCTGTGCGGGGCGGGAGCAAAATCCTTCGTCCTCCAGTCCTGGTACTCAAACCGGATGTCGGCGAACACGCCCGGTCTGTCCGCACCGAGGGACCACGGCTGATCGCGGCCGACGCGAGGGAGAAAGCTAGAGTTGCAGTCTGCATACGTGGCCGCCGGCAGGAGCAGGACTGACACGAGAAGAAATGCGAATCGAACGGAACGCGCAACGGATGACATGGCTAGCTAGTTAGTCACGAGGGGATCGGCCGGCGGTGTTTTTCCCCTTTCCGTGTCCGCCCGTCAACGTGGCAAACTGTCGCGGCCCCGGACTCAGATCAGAATCCGCTCGATTTCGTCGAGGGTGATCTCGTCGCTCGTCCGGTCGTAGAGCTTCGTCGTCCGCGGCGACTCATGGGCGGCGATCGCCTGGGCGTTCTCGATGGTCCCGCCGTTCCCAAGGTACGCAGTGATCCCGGTCGCCCGGAACGTGTGGTTGCAAGTCGTGAGCGGGAGGCCGGCCGCCTTCGCTCGCCGCTTCACCATGCGAAGCGCGTCGTTCCTGGTCATGGCTCTCTCCGTGAGTTGGCCGTGCCGGGTAACTGAGCGGAAGAGGGGAGTCTTCTTCTCATCGACCAGATCAGCGGCGAGCATGTACGCGTCGAGGTACTCGTTCGCGATGTGATGGGCCGGGACGTGGTGCATCTTGCTGTTTTTTTCTCGAAACCGGAACCACCACTTCTTGCCCTCCTGGTAATAGTCCTCGACGTTAAGCGAGACGGCGGCGCTGACTCGGGCGAAGCTGAACACCATGACCGCGATGAGTGCTCGATCCCGCAGTCCCGAGAGCTTCGCGGTGTCAATGGAGTTGAGGAGCCTGCGGGCTTGGTCCGCGTCGAGGACCGGTGTTTTACCTCGCTTGACGACGTGTTTCGGCCCGCGGACGGAGGCCGCCGGGTTCATCGCGAGCACCTGGCCGACGACGAGCCAGTCGAAGAGCATTCTGACAGCGGCGAGGTGCTGCTTCACGGTCGGCGGTGAGCCCGGGTGCCGCTCGATGTAGGCCGCGACGTGGATCGGCTCGATGTCGATGAGTTCCAGCCGGTACTCCCGGCACCACGCGAAGAACGACCCGACCGCCCGGGCGTAGGCCATCCGGGTGTTCTCGTTCCGGATGGTCGCGGTGAAGAACTCCAGAAAGCGCTTCCGGGCAATCCCACCGGCTCGGTCGATGACCGCCGGCACACTCGCCGAATACCACTCGACGAGCTCACCACCCGAAACCGAATCTGGTCCCCCTTCCGTGTCCTGGCGCTGCACCATAACGTCCTTTATGGTGCAGCGTGGGGAGTGACGCAAGCCGTCAGATTGCCGCTAAACCCCGGCCATTAGGTGAGGCGCGGTGCGTACTCGGCAATCAGGGTGGTTCGGCTTCTCCGACGCCACGAAAGGATGGCGGCGGATGCAAGTTGAAAACTGAAGCGACCGGGTCATTAACCGAATGTCTCCAAGAACGTATGTCTGCCAACCAATAAAACAGTAATTCATGTCGCGTACAAATGAACTGGTTGAGTGCATTCAACGCAGATGCTCAAGATGATTTTGCAGTTAGTCGCACTAAACGGTAGCGGGATCACGTTCGACAACACCTTCCCATCAACACAAAGCGATCCGTCCATAACGTTACCAAGGCTAATAGGAATGGCGGCGCTATCTGGCGTGAGGCCAGAAAGTGTGAGCTGCACTGGACCCAGCGATACCACTCCAGAATCGACTCCTGGGGTGCCAACAGATGAGTGAATGATTGCGGGGTCGAAACGAAGTACGCACGACTATCAGCTAGTGTTCATATCAATCAATTCGGAGTCGTGCATCTCGAAGGATGTATTGTGAGGCATCGTTGGGCAACGTTGTCAGTGAGAGTTGGTGGTCGGTCAACGTAGAAAAGCAGTCGATATCGTCGCCGAAACGGCCGGAGCTGATCGCAGCGCAACAAGTTCCCGACCGGTCAAGAATCATCACACGCTACAACAGGAGCATCCATAATCCATTGTAACAGTTCTCGAACTGTGAGCGGCGGCAACTCGTTCCACAAGCCTCGTAAGCCGAGTGCTTTGAGCCCTAAATGAATCGGAAGAATCAACACTGCAAGCGATGTCCCTTCAGGCCCAAAAAAGTCTCGTGCGCCGACTCGTTGTTCGACGTATTGCCGTGACAACCCAAAGCGGTCCATCAGATGCTGCATGAACTCGTCACCGTCGTCACCGCCAACTCCCAGATCGTGGTTTATCCTGGTCTTGAGTGAGATTGGCTCTTCCGGTCTGACGCCACACTCCTTTCTTATAAATTGCACCAGATCAGCAAACAGCGGTGAGCTATCGATGTCGGCGCTGTACTGAGAGGTGGTGCTACTCAAGATTCTCACATCCCCAAGTGCATAGAGCGATCTGAGCCGCGTCGTTCGCCAGCAGTCCTCCGCCTAACCAGCCAGCCCAACGGAACGTATAGCCAGGAATTGAGTTTGTGCTGCTTCGCAAGTTCTTCCACGTCGGAGCCCACATTTTGTACGGAAGCGAGCACGTACTCTTCGGTAGTATCTTTCGTCCGAGCCAAGATGCGATGGATGTCTGGGTTGATGCAGCACTTCCTCCAAATCCTACTCGCGGCTTGGGAATCGAGGCGTACGCGGAGGCGGCTGCTCCAGCACCAACCGCCGTGGGCAATCCTAGTTGTTGCTGAGAGCACGAAACAAAACATTGGTAAGTCCCAGGATTTAAACCATTCCAGTCTGTCGAAGCAATTGGGTTTGCACCGACATACAGAACGCGATTATCGCCTCCTTCGTATTCGATGGGATCATGGCTTACCCATCGACTCAGATGAGGCGAATACCAGCGGTAGGTGGCGAGCATGAGTCCCGGCTGACCGTCACTGTAATACCCAACCAGTCCTCCATACCTAAACGGATTCGGATCGGTTCCACGTAACCCTTCAGGCTTCTGAACGGCATTTTTCTGGCAGCGGTGGTAGCGTGCC
>CAZBXY010000288.1:0-10073 GCA_964495365.1 uncultured Frigoriglobus sp.
CACACCATCCTCCTCTACGAACTGTCAAGGCCAAAGATGTGAGGGACTGTCAGCCACATTACACCCGACTCGGAGAGTCGGGCTACGAGACGAGTGCCGCGTCGATCACCTCGCCGCCGTTGTCGGTGAGCCGCTCGTTACGGCCGTTGTGGCGGAACGTCAGCTTCTTGTGGTTGAAGCCCAAGAGGTGCAGGATCGTCGCGTGGATGTCGTTGGCGTGCGCCTTGCCCTCCGCGGCGCGCAGGCCGATCGGGTCGCTCGCGCCGACCACAACCCCACCCTTCGCGCCGCCGCCGGCGAACCACATGCTGAACCCGTGCGGGTTGTGGTCGCGGCCGGTCGTGCCTTCGGTCATCGGCGTGCGGCCGAACTCGCCGCCCCAGATCACGAGCGTATCCTTCAACAACCCGCGGCGCTTGAGGTCGGCGAGCAGCCCGGCGATGGGCTTGTCGCTTTGCAGACAAAGTGCCCCGTGGTTCTTTTCCAGGTCGGAGTGCGCGTCCCAGCCGTTGGTGTCGCCGCAGTACAGTTGCACGAACCGCACCCCGCGTTCGACCATCCGGCGGGCGAGCAGACACCGCGTGCCGAACTCCGCGGTCTCCTTGCGGTCCAGCCCGTAGAGATTCTTGGTTTCCTGCGTTTCCTTCGACAGATCGACGACGTCCGGGGCGTGCGACTGCATCCGAAACGCCAGTTCATACGCCGCGATCCGCGCCGCGAGTTCCGAATCGGCCCCGCGGGCCGCGAGGTGTTCGCGGTTGCCCTCGGCGACGAAGTCGAGCGTCTTGCGCTGCTGCGAATCCGACACGCCCGCGGGTGTTGCCAGGTGCTCGATCGGGGCTTGCCCGCCCTTCACAATGGTCCCTTGATACGCCGCGGGCAGGTAGCCGGTGCCCCACGCTGGCGAGCCGCCCTTCGGCCAGCCGTTCGGGTCCGGCAGCACCACGAACGCGGGCATGTTGCGGTTCTCGGTGCCCAGCCCGTAACTCACCCACGAACCGAGGCACGGGCGCCCCATCAGGATCGAACCGGTGTTCATCAGGTACACCGATTCGGGGTGCGTGACGCTGTCGCCGTAGCACCCGCGCAGCAGACAAATATCGTCCACGCACCCGGCGAGGTGCGGGAACCAGTCACTTACTTCGATCCCGGATTGGCCGTGTTTCTTGAATGTGCGTTGCGACGCGAGCAACTTGTTCTTGTCCACCCCGCGGCGCGTCTTCACCGGGCCGAAGCTCGCGGGCAGCGGCTGGCCGTGTAGGCGCGTGAGTTCGGGCTTCGGGTCGAACGTGTCCATGTGGCTGGGGCCACCGGACATGAACAGGAAGATGACGCGCTTGGCGGTCGGCTCGAAGTGCGGCTTCTTCGGCGCGAGCGGATCGACCGCACCCCCGACCTCGCGGTCGGGGTTCGCCAGACCGTCTTCGGCGAGCATCGCGGCGAGCGCGACGGCACCGAACCCGCAGCCCGCGTTGCGGAGAAAGGATCGGCGGTCCGGAGTGGCTGGAGTCATACGATCTTTCGTTTGCGTTGGTCGAAGTCTACCCGACGCTCGTGAGCAATACCAAAGTCGTGACGACTGCGATCACCGAGAGCGTGACACGAACGGTTCGGGACTGATTACACCAGTGCGTTTGGGAGAGCGACCCCAGCACGATGCCGATGAGGACGAACACGATCGCCGCCGAAGCGAAACTCAGCAAGAGCGCCCACCCAAACCACTCGTCACCGGGCACGAACGTGACGAAGTTCACGAGCAATGCCGCAAGGCCGGACGCGCCGGCCGTGTACCAGGCAAGGAATCGCGCACTCATCGGCTTGTGCCTCAATCCAGATACACGAACTCGTTCAGGTTGAACAGCGCGCGGCACAGCTCGCTCAGCGGCGAGTCCTTCAGGAACGCGGTTGCGCGTTCGACTTCCTTCGCCGACGGCGCTCGCCCCAGCGCCAGCCGGTACGCCAGCACGATCCGCTCCGCATCGGTCGCGGCCTCATTCGTCAGGCGTTCGGCAAGCGCCTTCGACGCGGCCATCGCTTCGGGCGAGTTCAGGAGCGCGAGCGCCTGCGGGGCGGTCGTGCTCTTTTCGCGCTTCGGGCAACTCAGGTTGCTGTCGGGCAGGTCGAACGCCTCCAGGAACGGGTCGCGGAGGTTGCGCCGGCTGAACATGTACACGGTGCGGCGCGTGTATTCCTTCACATCGGCGGTCACCGGCACCGGGCGCGAGCCGCCCGCGGCGCGGGTCAGGTTCGGCAGCACGACGCCCGGCCCGCCGGCCTTCGGGTTCAGCCGCCCGCTCACGGCCAGAAGCGAATCGCGCACCGCCTCGCCCTCCAGGCGTCTGCGGACCGCGCGCGAAAAGAGCCTGTTGTCGGGGTCACTCGCGACCGCGTCCGGGTTCGACGCCGATTGCTGGTAGGTGTCCGAAAGGAGCATCAGCCGGTGGATGCGCTTGAGTTTCCATTCGCCGTCGATGAGTTCGCACGCGAGCCAGTCGAGCAACTCCGGGTGACTCGGCCGCGCGCCGCGAAGGCCGAAATCGCTCGGCGTCTCCACGATCCCGCGGCCGAAGTGGTGTTGCCACAGCCGGTTCACGATCACGCGGGCCGTGAGTGGATTGTCCTTCGACGCAACCCACCTTGCGAGCGCCAGTCTTCGACCTGTACTATTGGATACAGGAGCAATTACGGCGTCTTTGACGCCGGGCGAGAGTGTCGTGAGGAACCCGGGCTGAACCTCTGCGCCCTTGTTCGCCAGTTCGCCGCGCTCAAGGAGGAACGTCTTCGGCGGCGAACCCGGACGGTCGGTCAGACCCATCGCGGTCGGCGGCGCGGGCGGCTTCTTCGCGTCGAAGGTCTTCAGCTTCGCGCGAAGTGCGTCCACCTGCGCCTTCTCGTCGGCCGAAAGCACCTTCGCGACCTCCGCATCGGTCACCACCAACTTCGCCTCGGATTGGGCCACGAGTTCGAGTTGCCCGCCGGTGCGCTTTTCCGCCGGCGTGCGGTGCGCGGCCTGTACGTCGGCCGGGAGCTTCGCGAACTTCGCGTCGTGGAGCTTCGCCCGGTGCGGTCCCTCGATCACCGCGAGCGCGTCGCGAGTCTCCTTCGTGAGTTCGAGGTACGCGGCGGTTGCTGCCGCGTGAGCCTTGGCCTGCTCCGCGGTACTCACGGGCAGATCGCGCCGGAACGCGGCCGGCACGAAGAACGCCTGCAACCGGAAGTAATCGATCTGCGGGATCGGTTCAAACTTGTGGTCGTGGCACCGGGCGCACGCGACCGTCAGTCCCAGGAACGCGAGGCCCGCGGTGTCGGTCATGTCGTTGAGCGTGTTCAGCCGACGCTGCGCCTGATCGGACGCATCCGTCATGTCCGGGCCGAGCAGGTTGAACCCGGTCGCGACGAGCGCTTCGGGGTCGCCGGGGAAGGCTTCATCGCCGGCGAGTTGCTCCAACACGAACCTGTCGAATGGCTTGTCCGCGTTGAAGCTGCGAATGACGTAATCGCGGTAGCGCCAGGCGTCGGACCGCGGTTCGTCGAACTCGTAGCCGTTGGTGTCGGCGTAGCGGGCGAGGTCGAGCCAGTGCCGACCCCACCGCTCGCCGTAGTGCGGACTTGCGAGCAACCGATCGACCACGCGCGCCCACGCATCGGGCGAAGTGTCCTTCACAAACGCATCAACCTCCGCCGGCGTCGGCGGCAATCCGGTGAGGTCGAACGTCGCCCGGCGGATGAGTTGTTCGCGCGGCGCGGGCTTCGCCGGTGCGAGTTTCGCCGCGCCGAGTTTCTCGCGGATGAATGCGTCGATCGGATCGGCCGGCCGCGGCTCAACGGCTGGCACCACGGGCCGCGTCGGCTTCTTCCACGCCCAGTGGTCGGCCGGTTCGTCGGCGCGCGCGTGCGTGACGAGAACCAGAGCGGCGAGCGCGAGGTAGCGTGCGAGTGTCGGCATCAGTGCGTCGGGGAGGCGGGGCGGGATGTGTTCAGTGTCGCCGCGAACACCCGTCGTGTCAACGGGACGCGCAGCACTACGCACATTCCCGCGCGGCGGGCGGACGGGTAAGTTGACTTTGCGGTCCGGCGGGCCGCGGATAGCGAACGCTGCGGTGTTACGCCGCGGGCGGTTAATCAGTGCTTCCCAGTTGTGGCCCTATTTGAGCGCAGGCGCCGGATCCCGGGCTGACCTGTGGATCTCGAAAGTGACCCGCCCGCCGGACCGCGTCGTCACTGCTCCACGTCCACCGGCGTGACCAGTGTACCGATGCGGTCGATGGTGCCGCGCATCACGTCGCCGGGCTTGAGGAACGTTCCGGTGGTCGAGCCGACGCCCGCGGGCGTTCCCGTCGAGATCAAGTCGCCCGGCTCGAGCGTCACCATCTGCGAGATGAACGCGATCACCGCCGCAACCGGGAAAATCTGCTGCGCGGTGCTCGCGTCCTGGCGCGTCTCGCCGTTCAACTCCAGTCGCAGCCGCAGCGCCTGCGGGTCGGGAATCGCATCCGCCGAGGTGACGCACGGCCCAACGGGGCAGAACGTGTCGAACCACTTGCCGTGGAGCCAGTCGAAAAAGGCGTCCTTCTCGCGCTTCTTGCGGTTCGGGTTCGGCCGGAACCGGCGCTGCGAGATGTCGTTGACCACCGTGTAGCCGGCGACGAAGTTGAGCGCGTCGGCCTCGCTCACGCGCTTCGCCTTCCGCCCGATGACCACCGCGAGTTCCAGTTCCCAGTCCACCGCGTCGGGCGCGGCGCGGGGGATCTGGATCGCGGCGCCGGGGTGGGTGAGCGTCGTGGACGGCGGCTTCATGAACACATACGGGAACGTCTCGGCGCGCTCGGTCGCGGTCCCGCCGCCCTCGCGGATGTGGTCCGCGTAGTTGCCCGCCAGGAGGAAGATCTTGTTCGGCCGCGGGACCGGCCCGAGCAACTTCGCCGCGGCCGGGTCGAGCGCGGGAACGGCCGCAGGGTTGGCTTCGACCCACGCGGCCAGGTCGCGGGCCGCGGGGAACCCGTACCCGTCCGGCGGGAGGTACTCGAGTAGATCGCCCGACACCGGGATTTCGATCGTGCGGCCAGTCGCCCGCGAGTAGCGGATGATCGCCTCCGCGAGCGGGACGATTCGCTGTTCGTCGTAGAACCCGACCTGCGGCGCCTTCTCCGACCCGAAGCGACAGAGCCTCATGGCAACTCCTCCCGAATGACGGCGTACAGGTTACACTACCCTGACCCGCAATACCCGGAGTTTCCGCATGACCCGCGCCGACGCCTATGCCCTGCTCTGCGAGTACGTGAGCGACATCAGCCTGCGCCGGCACTGTATGTCGGTCGAGGCCGCGATGCGGGCCTACGCGCGGAAGCTCGGCCACGACGAGGAGACGTGGGGCCTCGTCGGGTTGCTCCACGACTTCGACTACGAGCGCTGGCCGAACCCGCCCGACCACCCGCTCAAAGGCTCCGAAATCCTGCGTGAAAAGGGCTATTCGGAAGAAGTTATCACCAGCATCCTCTCGCACGCGGACTACCTCAGTGACCGCTACCCGCGGCGCACGACGATGGAAAAGGGCCTTTACGCCTGCGACGAGATTACCGGACTCATCACCGCAACGGCCCTTCTGCGCCCCACCGGGATCGGCGACCTGACCGCATCGAGCGTGAAGAAGAAGATGAAGTCGAAGGGGTTCGCGAAGGGCGTGAACCGCGACGACGTGATCCGCGGCGCCGCGGACTTCGGCGTCGAACTGGACGCGCACATCCAGTTCGTGATCGACGCGATGAAGACCATCGCCGCTGACCTGGGCTTGGAGAAAGGCACCGGCGGCGCGGCGGAGGGCGGCGAATGACCGAAGCGGAGTGGCTGACGACGAAACTGCCGCTGTACATGCTCGGGAGAGAGTCGCCAGTGGTCTGGGACGAGCGGAAGGCACGGCTCTTTTGGTGTGCTTGCCTGCGCCGCGTCTGGCACCTGGTGACCGACGAACGGGTACGGCGCCTGGTGGGATTGGTGGAGAACTCGCCCGACGACGCGGGTGGCACGCTCGGCCCGGAGATCGAGGGGGTTCGCCGTCGCCTGGCGTCGAACCACTTCGGGGAACCGTGGCATCCGGACAATATTCCCTACCACGCCGACTACTGGGCACTCGGCGTGTTCGCCCAACCGCCACCCGCCCCGCTCCTGGCCCTGGCGCGCCGGACTGTCGAGTACGCAATCGATGACGCGGTACGGCGGGCACCGCCCGACATGGGGTTGGCGGACGGGTTCCAGTTGCGTGAGGACACCGAGGCCGCGGAGAAAGAATGGCAGTGCAACCTCATCCGCGAAGTGTTCGGCAACCCGTTCCGGCCGGTGGACGTCTCCCCGTGGCTCACATCGGACGTGTTGGCGCTGGCCCGCGGTATTTACGACGACAAGGCGTTCGACCGGATGCCGATCCTCGCAGACGCACTTCAAGACGCCGGGTGCGACAACGTCAACGTGCTCGACCACTGCCGCGAGCCGGGCGAACACGTTCGCGGGTGTTGGGTGATCGACTTGCTGTTAGGGAAGTAGATCGCTCACCGCGACGCGGGCGCTCGGGACCGCGAGCGGGGAAAGCGTCTCGTCGCGCTTGTGCGAACTAACAGAGGCGTAGTCGTGGCCGAACTTGGCCTTCGTGTCGGGCCGCGGCTTGCGGAACACCAGTACTTGATCTCGCACCAAGTCAATCACCCAGTAGTCTTCGATCCGGCCGGCGGCGTACAGACTCGCTTTCTCATGTGTGTCTTCGTCGATTGTGGCATCGGCCACTTCAACTACCAAGAGCGCCGTTGTGGGGTGTTGAGTCGAGTAATCGCGTGGCGAACCGGTAACAACAGCGGCATCCGGTTCCGGTTCGGAGATCAGACCCAAGTCGATTGGCAACTGGCACCGCACGGTGTGACCGACACCGAATGCCAATCCGAGTACGTGAGAAGCGAGCTGGATCGCGGTTGCGTGGGGCGGATTCATCACGGCTGTTTCCTCCAGGATCACACCGCCGATCAGTTGCACCCGCTGGTCGTGGAAGAAGTGGTTGTCGTCGAGCGCGTAATACTCCTTTCGGGTGAATACGAACGGCTGCCCGTGTTCCAGCACGACGCCGGCGATCAGTTCCACATCGCGGCCGGCGAAGAGATTGAGTTGTTGCATCCGGGCGAACTCCGCGTCGGTCCACAGGCGCGGGGACGGGTCGCGGCGCGGAACGGCGGGCGGGGTCAGCGCTTTGGCGGTCGCCATCGGAAGTCCTCCTCAGCGCCCAGCTTACCCCACCGCGCCGAACCGCGACAGGTCGGTTCCCGCTGCCGCTTCGTGGCGCACGCGGCCCGCGTGCGTGAAGAAATCGCACGCGGGCCGCGTGCGCCACGAGAGGTTACTGCTGCCCCGTTCGGGCCGATTTGCCGATCGACACGCCGGCGCCGGCCGCGGCCAGCGGTTCGGCCGTCGTCTCGTCGTAGAGCTTCTCCCCGCGGCGCGGGCTGAGCAGCTTCGCCACCAGCGCCGTCCAGCCGGTCTGGTGGCTGGCGCCCAAGCCGGTGCCGTGGTCGCCGTGGAAGAACTCGTGGAACAGCAGGTAGTCCTTGAAGTGCGGATCGGTCTGCATCTTCTCGTAGCGCCCGAAGCACGGGCGCCGGCCGCCGGCGTCGCGCAGGAACACGCGCGTCAGCCGGCGCGTGATCTCGATCGCGGCGTCCAGAACGGTGATCTGCTTCCCGCTGCCCACCGGGAACTCGATCTTGAAGTCCGGGCCGTAGTAGTGGTGGAACTTCTGGAGGCTCTCGATGATGAGGAAGTTCACCGGCAACCACACCGGGCCGCGCCAGTTCGAGTTCCCGCCGAACATCCCCGTATCGGAATCGCCCGGCACGTAACCGACCGTCACGTTGTGCCCGCTCATGTTGAACGTGTACGGCTGGTCGCGGTGGCACCGCGACAGCCCGCGGATCCCGAACGGGCTGAGGAACTCGTTCTCGTCCATCACGCGGGCCAGGCACTTCTTGATACGGTGCCCGCGCATAAGTGAGAGCAGCCGGCGCTCGCCGCGCCCCGGCTCGAACCACCGCGACACCAGCCCCGCCATGTCGGCGCGGTTCTCCAGCACCCACCGCATCCGGTTGGCGAACTTCGGCATCTTCGCCAGCAGTTCCGGCTCCAACACCTCCACCGCGTATAGAGGGATCAGGCCCACCATCGACCGCACCTTGAGCCGCTCGATGTGGCCGTCCGGGAGCGTCAGCTCGTCGTAGTAGAACCCGTCGCGCTCGTCCCAGAGGCCGACGCCCTTGCCGGCCATGTCGGTCATCGCCTTGGCGATGCCGAGGAAGTGTTCGAAGAACTTGATCGCGATGTCCTCGTACACCGGGTTGCGGGTCGCCAGTTCCAGCGCGATCCGCATGAGGTTCAGCGCGTACATCGCCATCCATGCGGTGCCGTCGGCCTGGTTGATGAACCCGCCGGTCGGCAGCGGGTGGCTGCGGTCGAACACCCCGATGTTGTCGAGGCCGAGGAACCCGCCCTGAAACACGTTGCGGCCCTGCGCGTCCTTCCGGTTCACCCACCACGTGAAGTTAATCATCAGTTTGTGGAACACGCGCTCGAGGAAGTCCCAGTCCGCGTCGTCCACGTCCTTCTCGTGGTGCCCGTGCTGGATATGCCCGCCGGTGCGGTGCGAGTGCCGGTACTTGCGGTCGATCTGGAACACGCGCCACGCGGCCCAGGCGTGAACCGGCGGGTTGGCGTCGGAGAAGTTCCACTCGTAGGCGGGCAACTGGCCGTTGGGGTGCGAGTACCACTCGCGGCACAGGAGCATTAACTGGTCTTTGGCGAACTCCGGGTCGAACGGGGCGAACGCGACCGCGTGGAACGCGGTGTCCCACGCGCAGAAGTACGGGTACTCCCACTTGTCCGGCATCGAGAGCACGTCGGCGGCCTTGAAGTGCTGCCAGTCGCTGTTGCGCGCGTACCACCGCGCTTCCGGCGGCACCATCTGCGCCGCGTCGCCCTTGAGCCAGCGGTACGTGTCGTACTGGTAGAACTGCTTCGTCCAGATGAGGCCCGCGATCGCCTGGCGCTGCACCCGGCGGGCGTCGGCGTCCGGGATGTCGCTCTGAATGGAGTGGAAGTACCGGTCCGCTTCCTTGATGCGCACGTCGAACAGCTCGTCGAAGTCGGTGAACACGTCCGCGACGCCGTCGGAGGCGTGCCGGAGCCGGCACCGGATCGTCACCGACTGCCCCGCGGGGATCGTGAGCTTGTAGTACGCGGCGGCCTTGGTGCCCTCGCCCTCCGGGTTCACCGCATCGCGCTTCCCGTGAACGACGTAATCGTTGATCCCGTCCTTGAAGTAGCCGGGGCCGCCGGAGTGATAAAGGGCCGGCGCGTTCGTCTCATTCTCGGTGAACAAATAGGCGTGCCGCATGAGCGAACTGACGGCCTGTTGCGCCTTGTCGCCGGAGCGCGTGGCGCCGCCGGCCCAGAACCGGTAGGCGTCCCACTCGGGGTGGAACAGTTTCAACCCGCCCTGCGACGAGTGCGCGATGTTCGCTCGTGGTTGGTCCGGTTTCCAGCCCCAGGTGTTGCGGAACCAGACGGTCGGCAAGATGTGCAACTCCGCCGCATCCGGGCCGCGGTTGTGCGCGGTGACGCGCATCAGGATGTCGCGCGGGTCGGCCTTCGCGTACTCCACCATCACATCGAAGTAGCGGTTGTCGTCGAAGATGCCGGTGTCGAGTAGCTCGTACTCGGTGTCGTGGCGCCCGCGGCGCTTGCTCTCCTCGCGCAGCTTTTCGTAGGGGAACCGGCGCTGCGGGTACTTGTAGAGGAACTTCAGGTACGAGTGCGTCGGGGTCGCGTCGAGGTGGTAGTACAGTTCCTTCACGTCCTCGCCGTGGTTGCCCTCCTCGTTCTGGAGTCCGTAGAGCCGCTCCTTGAGGATCGGGTCTTGCCCGTTCCACAGGCTGACCGCGAGGCACAGATACTGGAGGTCGTCGCTGAAGCCGGCGAGTCCGTCTTCGCCCCAGCGGTAGGCGCGACGGTGCGCGTGCCAGAATGGGAAGTAGGCCCACGGGTCG
>CAZBXY010000289.1:0-10005 GCA_964495365.1 uncultured Frigoriglobus sp.
GTATTCATTGAAGAGGTTTTAGGCGAACGGCCGGTGTGAGCCGGCCGGTGGGGCGCCAAGCTCTCACCGGCCGGCTCACACCGGCCGTTCGCCTACTTCAGCTCCTCCAACCCAGCGTCGATGTACTGCCCGCCGCCGGGTTGTTTGCAGTGAATGGCGATCACGTTCGCGCCCTTCTTGAGCGCCTTGCGACCTTCGGCCGTCAGGAAATACTCCGTGTAGCCGGTCGTGTAGCCGGTCACCTTCGCGGCCAAGACGCCGTTGATGTACACCTCCGCGTCCTCGTCGTGGTGCATCCGCAACACCACTTCGCCCGTCGGCAGTTCCTTCAGGTCGAAGGTACGGCGAATCCAGATGTCGTTCGTCTTCCACTCGGTGCGCACGACCGTATTCGGAGTGCCCTTCGTGCCGAAGCCGCCGTCGGCTTCCGTCCACTTCGCGGCGTCGAAGTCGGCCTTCTCCCACCCATCGGCAGGCTTGGTGATCGTGAACCGCCACTTCTGCGCGTCCTTTTCAGAGGTGGGCATGAGTTCACGCACCTCCGGGGCCGGACCGAAGAGCGCCTTGTGCCACTTCGCGGTTTCCGCGACGTCGAACTTGATGACCTCGCGGTCGTAGGTGATGAGTCCGTTCACCTCGACCTCGACATCGGTCGTTTGCGTGTACACCGCGGCGCTCAGCCCCTTCCCGACGAGCGGATGGAGCCGGCGCATGAGCAGCCGGTAGTTGTCACGCAGTTCGTCCGTCGTCTTGAACGTGCGGTAGCCCCAGTTGTCGGTGTCCTTCCACAAGTGCCCCTTGAGCGGGAGGCCCAGCCCGCCGAACTCGCCGAGCACACTCACGCGGTCCGGCATTACCGGAAACATTCCGGGGCCGGGGTAGATGTGCGCGTCCTTCATGTCGCCGTACCCGCGATCGGTCCACCCGCTCGGCCCGTTCACGAGGCGCGTCGGGTCGTACTCCTTCGTCCACTTCAGAATCTCGTTGGTGTCGTGCTGGCCCCAACCCTCGTTGAACGGCACCCACACCACGATGCACGGGAAGAACCGCAAGTGATCGATCATCGCCTTGAGTTCGGCGCGGAACTGCTTCTTCTCCGCGTCGGTGAACGTCGCATCGACCTTCGCATCGGGACGGATGTGCTGCCCGCGCGACGGGATGCCCCCGCTGGGCATGTCCTGCCACACGAGCATTCCGAGTTCGTCGCAGTGACGATAGAAGCGGGCCGGCTCGATCTTGATGTGCTTGCGGAGCATGTTGAAGCCGAGCTTCTTCAACACTTCCACGTCGTAGCGCAGCGCCGCGTCGGACGGCGGCGTGAGTAAGCCGTCCGGCCACCACCCCTGATCGAGCGGCCCGATCTGGAACACCGGCTTGCCGTTGAGCATCATGCGCATGACGCCGGCGGAATCCTTCGCGGCGCTGATCTTGCGCATCGCGAAGTAGCTGTCAGCCTTATCGATCGGGGTCTTGTCCCCGAGAGTAACGGTGATCGTGTACAGGTGCGGCGAATCCGGGGTCCACAACTTGAATCCGTCGAAGTCCGCGACCTCCTTCTTCAGTTCCTCGAACTTGGCGGCAGCTTTGACGTCGGCCGCGGAGAAACGAACCGTGCCATCGACCACGAACTTCACGACTGTGGCCTTGCCGACGTGAAGTTCGACCGCTGCGGTCAGTCCTTTGGTGTCGCCGGCAGTCATCACGCGGAACATGACCTCGCCCTTATCGATGTCCGGCGTCGCAACGACCCCGGTGATGTGCGCAGCGGAAACCGGTTCGAGCCAAACCGTTTGCCAGATGCCGGTGACGGGTGTGTACCAGATGCCCTCGGGCTTGCGCACCTGCTTGCCGCGCGGCTGCGCCCCGGTGTCGGTCGGATCCCACACGCGCACGAGCAGTTCGTTTGGCCCCGGTTTCAGGGCGTCGGTGATGTCGAACGAGAACGGGTCGTTGCCGCCCTTGTGAGAGCCGACTTCCTTCCCGTTGACGAGAACGGTCGCTTCCCAATCGACCGCGCCGAAGTGAAGCAGCACGCGATGCCCCTTCCAGCCGGCCGGAATCTCGAACGTGCGCGAGTACCACAGCACCTCGGTTTCCGAGACGCGCTTGCCCACGCCGGAGAGCGCCGATTCGATCGGGTACGGAACCAGAATCTTCCCGTCCCACTTCGTCGGCGGGCCGCCGCCCGGCTTCACGATTGCGTAGTCCCACAGCCCGTTGAGGTTCTGCCAGTTCTTGCGGACGAGCTGCGGGCGCGGGTACTCCTTCCAGGCATTGTCCGGCGTCACCGCCTTGCCCCACTTCGTCATGAGCGGCGCCGCGGCCGGCTTCCAGTCGGCGGCGAAGGCGGAAGTGGAGGTCGCGAACAGTACGGCGGCGAGGACGTAACGAAGTGCGCGCATGATGTGTACCTCAATTCATTAGTATTCTAAAATACAGTATTCGGGACAATTCCAGAAGTCAAACCGGATTGTCGGATTTTTCCGATTTTCAGTCCGCGACCCGTTTCGTGATGTTGCCGTAGGCATCGATGCGCCGATCCCTGAAGAACGGCCAGTTGCGGCGCACGTCTTCCATCAGCTTGCGGTCGCACTTCACGACCAGGATTTCTTCCTGGTCGGTACTCCCGCGTTTCAGGACGCGGCCGAACGGGTCCGATACGAACGACCGGCCCCAGAACTCCAGGCCCTCCCCCACGATGATTTCGTGCCCGACGCGGTTGACAGCGCAGACGTAGGTGCCGTTGGCGATCGCGTGCCCGCGCATACTCGTTTCCCACGCCGAGTGCTGGGCCTCGCCGAACTCGGATTTTTCGCGCGGGTGCCAGCCGATCGCGGTGGGGTAGAAGATCACTTCCGCCCCTTGCAGCGCCGTGAGCCGCGCGGCCTCCGGGTACCACTGATCCCAACACACGAGCGTTCCGACACGCGCCGCCGGCGTGCTGAACACCTTGAAACCGAGGTCGCCCGGCGTGAAGTAGAACTTTTCGAGAAACAGCGGGTCGTCGGGGATGTGCATCTTGCGGTACAGCCCCAGGAGTTGCCCGGTGGCGTCGTGAACGGTCGCGGTGTTGTGGTACACGCCGGGCATCCGCTTCTCGAACAGCGAACCGACTACCACTACCTTGTTGGCCTTCGCGGCGCGGGAAAGGCGTTCTTCGCTCGGCCCCGGGATCGGTTCGGCCAGGTCGAAGAGGGCGATGTCTTCCTTCTGGCAAAAGTAATACCCCGTGAACAACTCCGGCAGGCACACCACCTGTGCCCCTCGCTTCGCGGCCTCGGCAATTGCGCGCTCGGCGTTGGCGAGGTTCGTGTCGCGGTCCGGGGCAATCTTCATCTGCACCGCGGCGATTGTGAAGTGGTCATTGGTCATTGGTCATTGGTCCTTCGTCGGTAGTCGTTCGTCATTGGCGCTTGGACCGGCGGCCTCCGGGTGTTATACCGAACTGCATCCGGCACACCCTCCCCGCCGGGCTAATGACGAAGGACCAGTGACCATGTCCGAGAAGAACATCACCAGCGTACTGAAGGAAACGCGGCAGTTCCCGCCGGCGGCGGAGTTCGTCGCGAAGGCACACATCAATTCGGCCGAGCGCGACCGCCTCGCGGAGTGGGCCGCGCGCGACCCGGACGGCTACTGGGCCGAGCAGGCTAAATCGCTGCACTGGTTCAAGCCGTGGACGCAGGTTCTCGACTGGAGCAACGCGCCGCACGCGAAGTGGTTCGTCGGTGGGCAGATCAACGCCAGTTACAACTGTCTTGACCGGCACCTCGCGACCCGCGGCAACAAGGCGGCGATCGTGTGGGAAGGCGAACCGGGCGACTCCCGCACGCTCACCTACCAGCAGCTCCACCGCGAAGTCTGCAAGTTCGCCAACGCGCTGAAGAGTCTCGGTGTCGAAAAGGGCGACCGCGTCACGATCTACATGCCGATGACGCCCGAAGCCGCGATCGCGATGCTCGCGTGTGCCCGCATCGGGGCGATGCACTCGGTCGTGTTCGGCGGGTTCTCGGCCGATGCGGTCGCCGATCGCAACAACGACGCCGGGTCGAAGGTCATCATCACCGCCGACGGCGGCTGGCGCCGCGGCAAGGTGATCCCGCTGAAGGCGAACGTGGACGCGGCACTGGAGAAGTCGCCGACCGTCAAGACGTGCATCGTGTTCAATCGGTGCAACACCGCGGTGGATATGCGGCTCGGTCGCGATCACTGGTGGCACGACGTGATGGACGCCGCCGGCGAAGACTGCCCGGCGGAGCCACTCGACAGCGAGCACCCGCTGTTTATCCTCTACACCAGCGGCAGCACCGGGAAGCCGAAGGGCGTGCTGCACACCACCGGCGGCTACATGCTCGGCACGTCGCTGACGCACAAGTGGGTCTTCGACATCAAGGAGGACGACGTCTACTGGTGTACCGCGGATGTCGGCTGGGTGACCGGGCACAGCTACATCGTGTATGGTCCGTTAGCGAACGGAAGTACAGTCGTCATGTATGAGGGCGCACCGAACCAGCCGAAGGAGGACCGGTTCTGGGAGATCATCGCAAAATACAAGGTCACGGTGTTCTACACCGCGCCGACCGCGATCCGCGCGTTCATCAAGTGGGGCGATCAGCATCCCAAGAAGCACGATCTTTCCTCGCTCCGGTTGCTCGGCAGTGTCGGTGAACCGATCAACCCGGAAGCGTGGATGTGGTACCACACCGTCATCGGCGGCGGCCGGTGCCCGATCGTGGATACCTGGTGGCAAACCGAAACCGGGGCGATCATGATTTCGCCGCTGCCGGGCGCGATGCCGACCAAACCCGGCAGCGCCACCAAGCCTCTGCCCGGCATCCAAGCCGAGGTGGTGGACAAGCAGGGTCATCCCGTGCCCGCGCGGCAGGGCGGGTTCCTCGTGGTGAAACGCCCGTGGCCCAGCATGATGCGCACCATCTACGGCGACGACGAGCGGTATAAGTCCACGTACTGGAGCCATTACCCCGGCATCTACTTTACCGCGGACGGCGCGCGCCAGGACGAGGACGGCTACATCTGGGTGATGGGCCGCGTGGATGACGTGCTGAACGTCAGCGGGCACCGGCTCAGTACGATGGAAGTCGAAAGCGCCCTGGTCGGGCACGCGAAAGTCGCGGAGGCCGCGGTGGTGGGCCGCCCGGACGACCTGAAGGGCGAGGGGATCGTGTGCTTCGTGACACTAAAGCAGGGCAACGCCCCGACCGACGACCTGAAGGCGGAACTCAAGGCGCACGTGGTCACGCACATCGGCGCGCTGGCCCGCCCGGACGACATTCGCTTCACAGACGCGCTGCCGAAGACGCGCAGCGGCAAGATCATGCGGCGCTTTTTGCGCGACATCGCCGCCGGCCGCCAGTCCACCGGCGACGCGACCACGCTGGAGGACTTCAACGTGCTGGCGAAGTTGCGAGAAGACGAGGAGTGAGTGTGATAGGATGAAAGCGCCGCGTAGAGGAGGGACCAATGTCGATCGTAAACACGCCCGGGGAGATTGCTCCCGCACCGGTCGGAGGCAACCAGCAATCACTCGCGACCGGTGATTTGGCGTTCGTTCACGAAGAGACCGGGGCGACCCGGTCCGCAGACGCGTTCCGAAAGGACTTACCCGAACTGCTGCGATCCGCTCCCGGGCGCTGGGTCGCCTACGCGCACGGCAACCGGGTTCGGATCGCCGGTTCGCAAACCGAACTCTACCGATACTGTTTGGACGAACTGGACCTGGAACACGACGAGTTCATCGTGGCTTGTATCGTTCCCGACGACGGTGGTGAAATCGTGATCCCCCTGCGGTAGACGCAGCGATGCCGCCCATCCTTCGCTCACTCCCGTACTACGACCACCAAACCTCATTGAGTGTGGGTGGTCGGAGCGTCGATATCGTCGCCCACCAGATCGTCCTGTGGGCCGCAATCGCACCGGTTGGGTCCACACTGTCGGCGGCGAGTGTTTCTCGATTCCCCGTCGTGCTTGATACCGGCTTCAGCGGGAACTTTGCATCTCGCCCAACACCCTCGCGCAGTGGGCGGGTGTGAACTGGCAACACCTGCCCTACGATCCGACCCTCCAAGTGCGTTACCAGGGGATTCCCGTTCCGCACCGGCGTGCGAACTTGTGGCTCATTCCGAACCAGTACGGCTGGCGGGATGTCGTTGACCCGCTCATCCCACCGTACTTGTTGCAACTGAACGGCGGAATCGCGGTCTACGGGGACGGTGTTGTGGTGGGGGTGGCCCAGACCGCCCAGTTGATTGCGGAGCGGTTGCCGATTCTCGGGTTACGCGCGTTCGGGCCGAGTCAGCTTCACCTCCGAGTTGATGCCGGAACGCGCTCCGTCTGGCTGGATTCTCCTTAAGTGGTCGGCGAGTTCCCTCAACACCCGCGCAACCGGGCCGAGGCGCATCCACGGGTACTACTTCCGCGCCGCGAGGTACGCGACCAAATCCCGCACCTCTTGGTCCGACAGCACATCGAGCAGGCCATCGGGCATGATCGAGTTCTTCGCGGCGCGGGTGTCGGCCACGTCGCCGGCGAGCACCTTGAACCGGTTCCCCTTCTCGTCGATGTACTCCGATTCGTCGAGATAGGTGCGGACCAGTAGTCCCGTCAGCGAGCGGCTGTCGGTCAGCTCGATCTTCCACGCCTGGTAGTGTGGGGCGACCGCCGCGCTCGGCTGAAGGATCGACTCGACGATCCACTTCCGCTCGGTGCGGCCGATGAGGCTCAGGTCCGGGCCGATGTTGGCCCCGCGGCCTTCTACGCTGTGGCACTTGTAGCACCCGGCGAGCCGCGGCGACTCGAACACGCGGCGCCCCGCTTCCGGGTCGGCGGGGCCGTCGAGCAACTTGAGCCACGCGGCGGTATCCGTCGCCGGCGGGCGGTTGGCGTGCGGCGCCAGGCCCTGCACGCGGGCCGCGAGGTCGGGACCGTTCTTCGTCTTCAGCCCGACCGCGACCGCCATCTGTTGCTCGGGCGTGAGCTTCGCGCCCACGAGCGCGCGTCCTGCCTCTTCGCCCACGACTGCGACGCGGTCGCCGGCGAGCGCGACGAACGTGCCCGCGTCTGCACCCAGCGCGGAGAGCGTGAGAACAGCCTGCGCGCGCACCGCAGGCGGTTGCTTCGCGTCCTTCGCGATCTCGCGCACGGCCGGTGCCGCCTTCGCGTCGGCGCGGTCCTTCAGCGCGCGAAGCACCTCGACGCGAAACGCCGCATCGTCTTGCTTCAGCAGTTCGACGAGCGATTCCGTTTTCAGCTTCGCGTAGGTCGCGGGGATTGCGCGGAGGGCCATCAACCGCGCCGATACCGGGGCATCCTTGTCGTTGAGCCGGTCGAGAAAGTACGTCGCGAGGCTGTCGTCGTTCACCGGCTTGCCGTCGAGCCTTGCCAGTGCGGTTGCGAGTGCGACGTAACTCCGCGGGTCGAGCGTGGGGCTTTTGAGCATCTCCGCGATCTGCGGCCGGAACTCGGTGAGCTTCTCGTCGCTGACCCACTTCACCGCGAGGAACCGCACGTCGGGGTCGGTGTCCTTGAGGAACGCGGCGAGGTTCTTCGGCGCGTCCTTATGGTCGGACGCGCGCCACGCGAGCAGCAGGCCCGAGCGGGCTGTGGGATCTTTCGGGGTGGCAGGATCGACCCGTGTCAAGAGCGCAGGTGAGCGCGCCGCGCGCGCGACGCCCGCGTGTCGCAGGTTCGGGTCGTCACTTGTGAGGAACTTCAGAAGGAGGTTGGGGACGAGAAGTTCTTTCTCTGTGGCACCGGCGATCGCCGCGGCCCGCACGGCCGGAGGATTTCCCTCGGCGATGAACTCCACGACGCTCTTCCCGCCGGCGATCAAGGTTGTCACGGCCGCTTCGCGCATTCCCACGTGCGGGTCGGTGCGCGCGATCTCGATGAGTCGCTCGACCGGGAGTGAATTAACGGCGGCGAGGGCGGTCAGCGCCGCCGCCCGCACGCGCACATCTTTGGAGGCGAGTTGCTCACCGAGGAACTTTCGGCCGCCCTCGGTTCGGGTTAGTTCGCGCGCCGCTGTTTCTCGCGTCTTGCGGTCCGCGCCCAGGATCGCCTCCTTCGGCTCCTTCGGTCGCGCCGCGGGTTTGGCGTTCTTCCACTTGATGCGCCAAATCGCGCCCTTGCCGTGGAGTTCGTAACTGCGCGAACCCCAGTCGGTCACGTACAACGAACCGTCCGGGGCGACCGTCAAGCCCGATGGGTAGAAGTCCTTCCCGCCTTGAATGAAAGGCTTCTTGAGCGCGGCCAAACCGGCTCGACCGCCACCTTGCATACTGGCAAAGTACGCGGAGTTCACGATGTCGCGCTCCAGGTACTGAGCTTTCGTGATAAGGCCGTGATTCGGCAAAGCCGGTAATCCCCGGCGCTCGCCGAATGCGTTCAGCATCTTGGCAGTTTGCGGTGGGATCTTCGAGAGATCAACTGTGTCGCCGTCGGCGAGGGTGAGCTTCTGAAGCATGGCCCAGCCGCGTTCCGGATCGACTTGCTCATCAGGGCGAGTCGGAACGTGCGGGTACACGACGTACCGCTCCAAACGGTGATCCGCCCACGCCGGGATGAGCAGTTCGCCGCGATACTCCTCCGGCAGGCCGTCGGACTCGTAACTGATGACCTCGCACGGCGATTCGCCCGTTCCGGCGACCATCGGGAGCGTACCCGGGAGTTCGCCGTTCCACGCCTGGAACGGGTGCCGGCCACTGCGGCCGTAGCGGAACTGGTAACCGTAATCGCCGCCCTCCACGACGTGCAGCAGGCGGCACGGCGGCGATGCGTCCGGGTCGTTATCGACCACGAAGAGACGTCCGTAGATGTCACGGCCGGAACCGAACGGGTTCCAGAACCCGGTGGCGACGCGGCGGAGTTTCTTGCCGTCGGCGGTGATGTGGTAGACGTTCCCGCCCTCCCCCCCGCCGGCGAGCACCGTGCCGTCGGCCCCGGTGAGCGTGTACGGCTCGCCGAGGTTCTCTCCGATACCGAAGTTCAGATCGCCTTTCGAGTCGAACGACAACCCGCACAGACCGTTGTGCGGGTAGTTGCCCTTCGTATCGAGGAACGCGATTCGCGTCTTCTCATCGGCGACGCCGGTGCCCTTCGTGTCGCGCAAGCGGACGATCTCGTTGCGCGTGGCGAGGTACACCGAGCCGTCCGGGTGGACCGCGAGGTCCATCGTGTGCGTTGTGCCCTCGTAAAACGTCGTGATTTTGTCCGCCTTGCCGTTGCCGTCGGTATCCTCGAACATGCGGACACGGTCGAACTTCGGCCCGGCATAGGTCTTCGGCGGGAAGTGCGTGTGGCTCTCGACGACGAGCAGCCGGCCCTTCGCGTCGAAATCCAGCGCGATCGGTTGCACGATGTCCGGCGCCGCGGCGAACAACTCGACCACGAGCCACATATCGGCGGACACCGGCGTTTCGGGTAACTGTCCCTTCGGCTGCGCCGCAACCGGTCGGATCGGCAGGCCCAGCAACACGCCCAACACGGCCACGCGGCAAAGTGTCACGGTACTTCCTCCCGAATGGTCGGTACAATCTATCCGAAAACCGCCCACACCGGGAGTGACTCGTGAACGGTTCAACGAAAGTCGCGCTCGTCACCGGGGCCGGGTCGGGCATCGGTCGGGCCTGCGCACTGGCGCTGTTGCGCGAGGGCTACCGGGTCGTGCTCGCCGGCCGGCGCGCCGACGCGCTCGCGGAAACCGCCGCGCTCGCCCCGGGGCTACCCGCACTTGTGGTGCCGACGGACGTGACCGAACCGGCGTCGGTCCGCGCACTGTTCGACCGCACGGTGGCCGCGTTCGGCCGGCTCGACGTGCTGTTCAACAACGCCGGTATGAGCGGGCCGGGCGTGTTGCTCGAAGACCTGTCGTTCGAGAAGTGGAAGCAGATCGTGGATGTGAACCTCACCGGCGCGTTCCTCTGCACACAGGAGGCGTTCCGGCTGATGAAGGCCCAGACCCCGCGGGGCGGGCGCATCATCAACAAC
>CAZBXY010000290.1:0-9992 GCA_964495365.1 uncultured Frigoriglobus sp.
CAACTCCGCGAAGAAAGGGAAAGAGGTGGACGAGAGCAGCGACACCTACGACACGGTCGATTGGCTCATCAAGAACGTGAAGGGTCACAACGGGCGGGTCGGCATCACCGGCATTTCCTATCCGGGGTTCTACGCGGTGTGCGGGATGATCGACGCGCACCCCGCGGTGAAAGCCGTGTCGCCGCAGGCCCCGGTTACCGACTGGTTCATCGGCGACGACTTCCACCACAACGGCTGCTTCTTCCTCCCGCACTGCTTCAACTTCATGTACGGGTTCGGCAAGGCACGCCCGGAGCCGACCAAGAAGGTCGGGCGGTTCGGGTTCGACCACGAGACGCCCGACGGCTACAAGTTCTTCCTGGAGATGGGACCGCTCAAGAACGCGGACGCGAAGCACTACAAGGGCGAGATCGCGTTCTGGAAAGAGGTGATGGAACATCCCAACTACGACGACTTCTGGAAGGCGCGGAACATCCGGGCGCACGTCAAGAACGTCAAACCCGCGGTGCTGACGGTCGGCGGGTGGTTCGACGCGGAGAACCTGTTCGGCGCCCTGGAAATCTACAAGCACGCGGAGGCCAACAGCCCGCCGAAGTTCAACCACCTCGTCATGGGGCCGTGGGTCCACGGCGGATGGAGCGGCGGCGACGGCGACCGGCTCGGCGACGTGAGCTTCAACGCGAAAACCGCGCCCTTCTACCGCGCTCAGATCGAGTTCCCGTTCTTCGAGGCCCACTTGAAGGGCGACGGCGCGAACGCTCATCCGAAGGCGTGGGTGTTCGAGACCGGGACAAACGTCTGGCGCAAGCACGCTTCGTGGCCGCCGAAAGAGGCGAAGAAGACCGCGTTTTACTTCCACGGCCGCGGCAAACTTGGGGATCAAGCTCTCGGTACCATTCCGAAAGAGCTGAATGGGGATGGGAGCCACGACGAATACGACTCCGACCCCGCGAAGCCGGTGCCGTTCATCAACAAGACGACCATCGGAATGGTGCAGGAGTACATGACCGCGGACCAGCGGTTCGCGTCGCAGCGACCCGATGTCCTCGTCTACAAAACCGAGGTGCTGAAGAACGATCTCACCCTCGCGGGGCCGATCGAGGTCGAACTGTACGTCTCCACCACCGGGACCGACGCGGACTGGGTAGTGAAGGTGATCGACGTGTACCCGGACGACGCGACGGACCCGGACCCGAACCCCGCCGGCGTGCGGATGGGCGGCTACCAGCAATTGATCCGCGGCGAGCCGTTCCGCGGCAAGTTCCGCAACAGCTTCGAGAAACCCGAGCCGTTCAAACCCGGCGAAGTGACGAAGGTCAAGTTCACGCTCCCGGACGTGTACCACACACTGCGCCCCGGGCACCGGTTGATGGTGCAGGTGCAATCGACGTGGTTCCCGCTGGTGGACCGCAACCCGCAGACGTTCTGCGACATCAACAAGGCGAGCGAGAAGGATTTCCAGAAGCAGACGCACCGCGTCTACCGCGACAGCGAGCACCCGTCGCGAATCACGGTGGGCGTGGTCAAGTAAAGGCAGGAGCCGCACGATCAACGCGGACCAAGACACGGTCGCAGCCAAAACGGAAAGAGCCGCAGGTGAACGCAGGCAACACGGATCGGTACGGTCAACCGAGTTGGGTTTGAATTCCAGTTTCCGCTCGATCCGGACCTCTGCTCTGTTGAGACCGGCTGGGGCGGTCGGCGCCCGGCCCTCGCGCCGGCCCGCGGCCCCGCCGGCGGCCTCCCGTGGACCGCGCGAAGACCGTCTTTCCCCGCGGACCGTGGGCCTTACAATGAGTGTGTCCGTCCCGGGAGTGTTTGCACATCTGGTGATGGCCCAGGTCTTCAAATGCAAACTCGCCACTTTTCAGAACACCCGGAAAAAGCAAACGAACCCCTAGGATTCCCAGGGGTTCCGTCGTTTTTGTCCCTCTACTGAAACGTCTCAGCACTCGAAAGCAACCCTCAGCGGGGTCCGTCGGCCCGCGCGCGGGCGCTCGCCACCAGTACCGCGAACTGCGGGTCTTTCCGCAACGGGTCGAGGTCGGCGTCGGTGTCGATCAGATCCGAACCGAACCCGCCCTTCAGCGCCGACCAGAGCAGGTGGAACGCCTCCTTCTTGTCCTCCGGGTGGGTCTTCGACGTGAGCGCGTAAATGCACCCGACCTGATACAGGTTCGCCGGGCGCGTGTCGCGCGTCAGCGCCTCGCGGGCGTCCCGCAGCGCGGCGTCGCGCCGGCCGCGGCGCGCCAGCTCGACCCCGCGCCCGGCGCGGACCGGAACGTGGTCGGGGTGGAGCTCGACCGCCCGGTCCAGCACGGCGAGCGCGTCGTCGGGGCGGTTCAACCGTTCGCCCAGGATGTGCGCCTTCAACTGGAGCGCCGACATCGAGGACGCGTTGATCTTCAGCGCCTCCTCGGCGTCGGCCAGCGCGGCGTGCGGGTCCGCCAGCCGCTCGACCCCGCGCGCCACCCAGCCGGCCTCGTCGGTCGGTGTGAGGCGGAGCCCTTCCTCGCGGTCGGTCCGCGCGCCGGGTTTGTCGTCGCGCCGCTGGCGGACCGACGAGCGCAGCAGGCGGACGCGAACCGGGTCGCCGCCCGTTTCGAGGGCACGTGTGAGGTCGGCCTCGGCCCCCTCCAGATCGCCCTCGGTCGCGCGCGCCCCGGCCCGCTCGACGAGCGCCGCGGCCGGGCGCGGGTCGAGGGCGATCGCGCGGCTGAAGTCGTCCCGGGCCTCCAGGTGCGCGCGCAGTTGCACCCGCGCCAGCCCGCGGTTGTGCCACGCCGGGGCGAAGTCGTCGCGCAGCGCCAGGCACGCAGTGAAGCACGTCACCGCCTCGCCGAACTGGTCCAGCTCCAAATGGACCGTTCCGCGAACGAACCACGCGGACAGGTTCTTCGGGTCGAGGTACGTGGACCGCTGTAGGTGCGGGAGTGCGTCACGGTGCCGGCCCCGCTGCGTGAGCATCGCGCCCACGAGGTAGAGGTCGCGAGCCGAGTCGAGCGGGACCCGCGCGGCCTCGGCGCGATGCCCCTCCGCCTCGGCGCGACCGCCCCGCAGTTCGGCGATCGCGGCCCGCTGCTCGCGCGCCGCGCGCGGGAGCCGTCCGGACGCGTACCGCACCGCGGACTCGTTCCACCGAGCCGCCCGCTCCAGATGGTCCGCCCGCGCCCCCAGATCATCAATCCCGCGCGCCCGAAGGTACGCGACCTGCGCCAGCAGGTAGAACGTTTCGCCGACATCGCCCCGTACCCGGGCGCGGTCCTGCTCGGACAATCGGCGCACCTCCGACCCTTGCTGCCACGATTCCGTGCCGTCGTCGGGCACGGCGTACCGGTCGAGGACCGCGCGGAGCCGGGCGTCGGCCTCGTCCAGTTGCGGTCGGGACCGGTTCCGGTCGTCGAGGAAGAGTTGTACGTCGGCGAAGTCGGTGCGGTGATCGGCGAAGACGGCCCGGGCGTGAAGGTCGCGCCCGCGGTCCCACGTGTAGGCGGCGCCCGCGCCGACGAACAGGAGTAGCGCCGCCGCGACCGTCCCGACGGTGCCGCTGGACGCGAGCCGCGGGTGCCGCCGCGCCCACTTCGCCGCCCGCTCGCGCGCCGACGGGTTCGGGGCGTGGAGCAGGGGCAGGTTCTTCAGGTGCCGGTCGATGTCCGCCCGCAGGTCCTCGGCGCTCTGATAACGGCCGGCCGGGTCCGGCGCGAGGCACTTCCGCACGATGGCATCGACCGCCGGCGACACCGCCCGGTTGACTTCTCGCGCCGACGGCGCACCCTTCTCACGATCACCGAGCATCTCTTCGAGAATCGGTCGCGCGAAGCCGTTGCGCACCGGGAACGGGTGCTTGCCGGTGAGCAGTTCGAACAGGATCACGCCCAGCGCGTACAGGTCGCACCGGCCGTCGAGCGCGCCGGCGCGGTCGCGGAACGCGCGCATCTGTTCCGGGGCCATGTACGGTAGCGTGCCCCCGACCGCGGCCCGCTCGGCTCCGGTCCGCGTCTTCGTGTCCTCGGCGAGGTTGAAGTCGAGCAGCATCGGGCGCCCGTCGTCGGTCAAGAGCACGTTGGCCGGCTTCAGGTCGCGGTGCAGGATGCCCCGCTCGTGCGCGTGCGCCAGCCCGTCGGCCAGTTGACCGATCAGGGTGAGGACGGCCTCGACGTAGGAAAGCCCGTCGAGCTGTGCCCACCCGTCGTGCGCCAGGAGCGCCGCGGGCGGGGCGGGTGGAGCCGACGGGAAAGGTGGTAGAACGCCGGGCGTCGGCGCTGCGGACGCAGGTTGCGCTGCGGAGCGCGCGGGCGTCGAGGGTGATACGGTCGAACCTTCGCGGGCGGCGATCGTGCTCCGGAGTTCGCGCCCGGAACTCGGAAGGCTGTTGCGGCGCCGAAGGTGGCCGACGACTTCGGCCAGTGTGAGCCGCCCGCAATACGGCATACACACGGCCTGGAACGACCCGGCCTTGTGGAACGAGTAGATCGGGACGATGTTCGTGTGCTGGAGCTGCGCCAGCGTCTGCGACTCACCGCCGATGTCGCACGCGACCTTCAGCGCGACCGGGCGGCCTGCCAGGTCACCTTGCCGCGCGAGGTACACGCGGCCGAACGCGCCGTGGCCCAGCTCGCTCTCGAGGTGAAAGCCGAGGTACTCGGAGCCGGGCTTGGGGAACCGCGCCTCGGTTCGAACCCATTCGGAAAGGCTCGACGCGCTCGCGCTCAACGCTCCGGACGAAAGCGCGCCGGGTAGATCGGGCCGCCCGGCGCGGACGAACTGGTCCGCCGTCGGCGAATCGGGGAGGGGCGGGGGCATGGTCGCACTCGGGGCGCGGGGCTAGGAGGCGCAGCGGGCGGGCCGCGGTTGTGGTGCGGCCCGCGGGGGTCGGTTAGAAGAAGTACCACGTCCTGAGCAGCGCGCTTGTGGACGGTGCGGTGTAGGTCGTGGTACTCGTGGTCGTGGTTGTCGTCGTGGTTGTTGTCGTGGTCGGGGCGTAAGTGCCGACACCCTCACTCAGTGACACTGCCGCCAGGTGATACCGGATCGGTGCCGCGGGCTGACCGCTCACGGTGCGGTAGGTGTAGGTGATGCTGTAGGTACCCGCCTTGAGGTACACCGACGCCGTGGCCGCCGGATCGCCGGACGCGGCGTCGAGCGTGAATACCACCTTGCCGGCCGCGTCCATGATCGTCATCGTCACGCCGCCGGCCCCGGCCGAGAGCGGCTCGGCGTAGAGCGCGAACTGGTACAGCCCGCCGTTCACGGTGAGCGTGTCGGTCGCCTTCGGGGCCGACGAACTGAGCTGACCGTTGTCCACCTCGTTCACCGGCGGGACCGCGAACCGGTTGAAGTCGGCGGCGAAGACGTACCCGCCGGTCGCGCCGGTACTCTTTCCAGCCACCTGGACGTAGTAGATACTGCCGGTCGTCACGTTCGGCACCACGACGCTCATCAGCCCGTCTTCGTTCGCGAGCACCCGGAAGGCCACCGCCTTGCCGGCCGTATCGAACAGGCGCACCCGCGGGTCCAGTGCCCCGTCGGTCGTCCACACCATCACGTTCAGGTTCACCGCGCCGGTCGCATGCGGCACGGAGAGGCGGTAGTAATCCGTGTCGGTGTTGTCGCTGATGACCCCGCGGTAGGTCACATCGAACCGGGCATCGACCATCAGGGGCGAGAGCAGGCTGGTCGCCGTCCCGAGGGTGTCGTTCGTATGCGCGTCGGACGGAGACGGCTGCGTGACGGGCTTCGGCACGGTGTTCGTGCCCGCGTCGGCGGTCAAGCGATAGGCCCCGATGCGGAACACGTCGTTGGTCGCCCCCTCGACCTTCACGAAGTAGGACGCATTCGCCGTGAGCCCGCTCAGGTGGAGGGTCACGTTGTTGTTGAACACGTCGGCCGCGGTCCCGCTCGCGAGCACCCGACCGCTCGCGTCGTAGGCGCTCACCCGCCCCTGCAATAGGCTCAGGCCCTTCGCCTGGAGGGTGACCGTCGCCGTCGTCGATGCGGCCTTGAACGAGTAGACGTCCGCGTCGCTCGCGGTGGTCAGGTCGGCGTCGGCCACGTACTGCCCGGTCGTCACGTTCCGCGTGAGGGCGGACGCGGTGGCGAGCGTGCCGTTGGCCCCCTTGAGGTCGAACTTGTCGGCGGAGCGCGGCCCGTAGAGTGCCTGCAGGTCCGCGATCTCGGCGGCGGAGAGGCCCGTCGAGAACAGGTACCCGGCGTTCATCACCGCGTCGCCGCCCTCGTGGTCGAGACCGAGCACGTGACCGGCCTCGTGGAGCGCCACCGAGTACAGGTCGTAGGTGCCCGCGGGGCCCCCGCGGGAGAACTTCATGGCGCTGTTGAGCAGCACGTCGCCGGCGAACGTCGAGCCGAGCCAACTGAACGGTGACGCGGCAGCGACCTCCGTGGAGACGATCGGGGCGGCGGCGATGCGCACGTCACCGAACCGCGCGTCGCCCTGCACCGCGCCGGCGGCCCCGAGCGCTTGCCCGCCGTCGGCGACGAGGCCGATGTTGATGTTCGCGTTCACGGCCCACGTCTGGAACGCGCGGAGGATCTCGCGCTGCCAGTCCGACGGGGTTCCGATCGTGGAGAGGGTCTTGGTCAGGCTGCTCGTGCCGGTCGGCGTCACGGTGCCGTCGGGGACGAAGCTGAGCGTGAGGTGCCCCGGGTCGGCCCAGGGGACACCGAACAGGCTCGGCAGGGAGCGGTCTTCGAGCTGAATAAACGTGGTGCCGAATCGGGCTTCTTGGCGGGGCATGGGCGGGACTCGCTGGTAGGCGACCGGTCTTGATCGACCGGCCAGCGCGGCAAGAGGTGAATGCAGGATAGGGTAGCGCCGGGGCGAAAAGAGGGGAATCTGAGGTAAATTGTCTTAATACTGCTGGTGTTGAACCTCACTCGCGCCAGAACAAGATCGCGTCCGGCTCCACAATATGATTCGCGCCGCCGCAGAACTCCGATCCGGAGACCGACCGGCTCCTAAATTCTCATCTTTGGAGCGCGCCCTGCCCACACCCGGTCGTAAGTGAGCTAGGCTTGGGTTCTTCACTCACGTGTCGTTCTCCGCCCCGGCACGACGCCTGGGGTCGCCCACCGCGCGAGCCACAGCGATGCCACTCGACCCCTCCCCACTCTCACCCGCGGCCGCTTCCGCGATCACCGGCGGGCTCCTCGCGCTGGCCGGTTTGGTGGCGGTGCTGGTCGCCTTCGGGCGCCGCGGCCCCGGGTCCGCGCGCCTGGTTGGGGTGTTTGCTGCGACCGCGGCACTGGCCGGCGCCGCGCGCGTCTTGGAGTCGGTCGGGGCGGGTGTGTCGGCGCTGGCTGTCGCTTCGGCCGCGGCGCTCGCGTGGTACGGGGCGGTCGCCCTCTGGCGGTCCGTACCCACCGGGGACGCGCCGGCGCCGTTGTTCGACGCGGCCCTCGCCGCGTGCCGCGACGGCGTCGTGATCGTGGCGACCGACGCCCGCGCGGGGGTCCGAATCGTGTACGCCAATCCGGCGTTCGAACACCTGACCGGGTACTCCAACGAGGAGGCGATGGGGCTCAGCCCGAGCGTACTGGTGGACGAGGGCGACAGCCTCGCGGCGGTCCGCGGGGCGCTGCTCGGCGCCGAACCGGTCCGCGCCGAGGTGCCGGGCCGGCGCAAGGACGGCCGGCGGGTGTGGGCGGAGTGGCAGATCGTCCCGGTGACCGACGCCGGGGGGCGGCACACGCACTCGATCGCCGTCCTGCGGGACATTACCGAGCGCCGCCGGGCCGAGCGGGCCCTTCGAGAGAGCGAGGCCCGGTTCCGCGGGCTGTTCGAGCAGGCCGCCGACGCGATCCTCGTGCTCGACCGCGGCGGGCGGATCGTCGATGCCAATCACCAAGCGTGTCACACCCTCGGGTACACCCGCGACGAACTGACTGCGCTCGACGCCAGCACCCTGGAGTGGAAGGACGGCGCCCCCGGGGGCGGAACCGGGGAGACGATGACGGCGGAAAGCGCCTATCGGCGGAAGGACGGGACCACATTTGTGGCCGAGGTACGGTACGCCGTCATCGCGGCCGCCGGTGGCCAGGTGAGCCTGGCGATGTTCCGCGACGTGACCCGTCGCCGGCGCGCCGAGCAGGCCCTCCGAGAGCGGGAGGAACTGCTCCGCGACGTCATCGCCCACATCCCCTGCGGGGTGTTCTGGAAGGACCGCTCGTCGGTGTACCTGGGGTGCAACGAGCGCGTCGCCCGCGACCACGGCTTGGCCGACCCCGAGCAGGTGGTGGGGCGGACCGACTACGACATCTCGAGCCAGTCCGAGGAGGCGCAGTTCTACCGGGACTGCGACGCGCAGGTCATCGAGAGCGGTCGGCCGATCCTCGACCTGGAGGAGCACATGACCCGTCCCGACGGCACCCGGGCCGCGCTCCTGACGAGCAAGGTGCCGCTGCTTGACGCGCGCGGGGAGGTGGTCGGGATTCTGGGGGTTTACACGGACATCACCGACCGCAAGCGGTTGGAGGAGCAGTTCCGTCAGGCGCAGAAGTTGGAGGCGGTCGGGAGGCTGGCGGGCGGGGTCGCGCACGACTTCAACAACCTACTCACCGTCATCCGCGGGAACGCCGAACTGCTCGCCCCGTCGTTCAAAGGCGCCGACGCCGCCCTGCTCGACGACCTGATTCTCGCGTCCGACCGTGCGACGGCCCTGGTTCGCCAACTCCTCGTATTCAGCCGCCGCCAGCCGGCGCGCGTCGAGGTGCTGGACCTGAACGAAGTCGTCGGGGCATTGTCCGGCCTGCTGCGCCGGCTGTTGGGAGCGCGGGTGGCGGTCGAAATTGTGGTCGCGGACGCACCGGTGACGGTGCGGGCCGACCGCAGCCACCTGGAACAGGTGGTGATGAACCTGGCAGTGAACGCCCGTGACGCCATGCCCGGCGGGGGCACGCTGACCGTCCGCACCGGGACCGCCGAGGGGCCGCCTGGGCGATTGGCGCGGCTGACCGTTTCGGACACCGGGACGGGCATGACCGATGAGGTGCGAGCGCGGATCTTCGAGCCGTTCTTCACGACCAAGGGGCCGGACAAGGGGACCGGGCTGGGGCTGGCGACCGTATTCGGCATCGTCCAGCAGTCCGGCGGGACGATCGAGGTCGAGTCCGCGCCGGGCGCGGGCACCACGTTCCGGGTGGACCTGCCGTGGGTGCCGGGGAGAGCGTCCGGACTGATCGTCACCCCAGCGCCGCGCTCGGGCGAGCGGCGCGCCCGCCGGGTGTCGGTGCTCCTGGTGGAGGACCAAGACGCGGTCCGGAAGTTCGCCCGGATGGCACTGGAGGGCCAGGGGCACGAGGTGGTCGAGGCCGACAGCGGCGAGGCGGCGCTGGAACTCGTCAGGGCCGGAACCCGGTTCGACGCGCTCGTCTCCGACGTGGTGATGCCCGGGATCGACGGGCGCGAGTTGGCGGCCCGGGTCCGCGCGCGGCGGCCGGGCGTCGGGGTGGTGCTGATGTCGGGGTACGCCCCGGATTCCGACCAGATCGAACCGCTCGAGGGGGCGGTGTTCCTGCCCAAGCCGTTCCCCCCGGCGGACCTGTTCTCGGCGCTACAGAAGGCTCTCAGACAGGTCGGGCGGTCGCGCGACCCGGTGCTCGGGCAATGGTCCGATCAGCCGCTCGTCGCCGGGCCAACCCGACTGTAACAGGCGAGTCGCCGGGCGCCCGGGACGCGGCAGTATCGCCACTTGTCCTGCCAGTTTTGTAACCCGCGCCAGCGGTTCCGGGTCGCGCTTCTGTCGCTTCACCTTCCTCTCGGGCCCGCCGAGGACGTGAACCGGGATGCCCTTTCGCTCGACCAGTTCTTGCACTCTTCTCACCACCGGGCCGCGCGTCCCACACCACGACTGCGGTATCGGCCAGCGCGACTTGTTTCGGCGTCCGGTCACCCTTCTACGCGGGTGTCGGGCTCACGATCACGAGGTCACGCCGCGGTTTGCATGGGGTGATGGTCTGAACGTTTGTTACCGGTG
>CAZBXY010000291.1:0-9391 GCA_964495365.1 uncultured Frigoriglobus sp.
GCGTTGATTGGGTACTCCGCCGCCTCCCACTCGACGTGGGCGAATCGCGCCACCGAAACTTCCGCGTCTGGTACGGGGACGTACTCGGCGTCTACTACCGTGTCGATGAGGCCGCGATGCGCGTCGAAGTGCTGTACGCCGGCCCCGCGCGGCGATGAACGCGGTCGGTGCCGCTTGTTCCGCTGTGCGGCGCGGCCTAAGATGGCAGTTCGACCTTCGCCGCACACGCCATCGAGCCATTACCGCATGTCCGTCAAGAGTTTACCGCTCACTACCCCTCAGACACAGGGGGCTGACGCCCCCCGCTCCGAGAAAGGGAATTACGCCTTTGTGTCGCTCGGGTGCCCGAAGAACACCGTCGATAGCGAGCGGATGCTCGGGAAACTCGCCCAGGACGGCTACGCGCTGCAGCCCGACGCCAGCGGGGCCGATGTCGTGATCGTGAACACCTGCGGGTTCATCGAACCGGCCCGGCAGGAGTCGCTCGCGGTCATTCGCGAGATGCTCGCCCTCAAAGCGGCCGGGAAGGTCGGGGCCGTCGTCGTCGCGGGGTGCATGGCCGAACGTCAGCGCGAAGTGCTGCTGGAGCAAGTGCCGGAGGTCGATCAGATCGTCGGTGTGTTCGGGCGCGAGGAGATCGCCGGCGTCGTTGAGCGCGCGACAAGCCCGCAGCGCAAGCAAGGGGAACTCACCACCGAACAGCGCAGTTTGTTCCGCCCGGCGCCGGTGCGGGCACTCGAAGACACCGCTCGCCTGCGCATCACCCCGCGACACTACGCCTACCTCAAGATCAGCGAGGGCTGCGACCGGCTGTGTACATACTGCGCCATCCCGAAGATGCGCGGCAAGCACGTCACCAAGCCCATCGAAGAGGTGATTCGCGAAGCGAACGAACTCGCGGCCGACGGCGTGCGCGAACTCATCATCGTCGCGCAGGACACAACCTATTACGGCATGGACCTTTACGGCCGTACACGACTCGCCGAACTGCTGCGCGAACTCGATCGGGTCGCAGGCATCGAGTGGGTCCGCACGCTCTACGCCTACCCCGAACACATTTCCGACGAACTCATCGAGACGTTCGCGGGGTCGAAGAAGATCATCCCGTACCTCGACATGCCGCTCCAGCACATCAACGATCGCGTACTGAAGCGGATGATCCGGCGCGTCGATCGCGCCGCGACCGAGAGCCTCCTTCACAGGCTGCGGGCGAAGTGGCCCGATCTGGCGATCCGCACCACGTTCATTACCGGCTTCCCCGGCGAGACGGAGGCGGAGTTCGAGGAACTGAAGCAGTTCGTCGCGGAGTTCCAGTTCGAGCGCGTGGGCTGTTTCCCGTACTCGCTCGAACCCGGCACGCCCGCGGAGAAGCTCGACGGGCACCTCCCCGAAGACGTGAAGCAGGCCCGCGTCGCCGCGATCATGGAGGTTCAACAACAAGTCGCGTTCGGTTGGGCCGCGCAGCAGGTGGGGAAGGAACACCCGGTGCTGATCGACGGCCCGGACCCGGAGTTCGCCAGTCACTTCCGCGGGCGAACCTATGCCGACGCACCGGAAATCGACTGCGCCGTTCGCGTGAAGGGGAAGAACCTCAAGCCGGGCGACTTCGTTCGTGCAAAGATCACCGCGGCCGATGGCTACGACCTCGCCGCGAAGGCCATCGGCAAGCCGTGGTGATTACGATCCCTTCGGCATCAGTTCGCGTTCGATGAAGGTGGTGTCGATCCTCCCCTCGATGAACGCGGGGGTGTCGAAGATGGTCTTCAGGATGGGGATCGTCGTGTGGATGCCCTCGACGATGAACTCGCGGAGCGCCCGGCGCATCACCGCAAACGCCTCGGCCCGCGTCGGCTGGTGAACGAGCAACTTCGCGACCATGCTGTCGTAGTTGGAGGGCACGCGGTAGCCGGCGCAGACGTGTGAGTCGAGCCGGATGCCCGGGCCGCCCGGCGGGCGCCACGTTTTGACCACGCCGGCTGACGGGCGGAAGTCCTTCGCCGGGTCTTCGGCGTTGATCCGCACCTCGATCGCGCAGCCGCGCTGGCCGATGTCCTTCTGGGTGAAACTCAGCTTCTCGCCGGATGCGACGCGAATCTGCTCGCGGATGATGTCCACCCCCGTCACCAGTTCCGTGACCGGGTGTTCCACCTGCACGCGGGCGTTCACCTCGATGAAGTAGAAGTTGTTCTGCTGATCCACGAGGAATTCGCACGTCCCGGCGTTGTAGTAGCCGGCCTCCTTCGCCAACCGAACCGCCGCAGCGCACATGGCCTGGCGCACCTCGTTAGGCAGATTCGGCGACGGCGATTCCTCCACCAGCTTCTGGTGCCGGCGCTGGAGCGAGCAGTCGCGCTCGTAGAGGTGAATGACGTTGCCGTGAGTATCGCCGATGAGCTGCACCTCGACGTGCCGCGGGCGGTCGAGGTACTTCTCCAAAAACACGCTGCCGTCCTTGAACGCGGCCTCGGCCTCGGCGCGGGCCTGGGCGAACCCCGACACGAGCGACGCGTCGTCGCGGGCGACACGCATCCCGCGGCCCCCGCCGCCGGCGGACGCCTTCACCAGCACCGGGTAGCCGACCTTGTGGGCGAACCGCTTGGCGGCGTCCTCGTTCTCGACCAGCCCGTCGCTACCGGGCACGGTCGGAACCTTCGCGGCCCGCGCGACCGTTTTGGACTTGTCCTTGTTGCCCAGCGCGTCCATCGCCGAGACCGGCGGGCCGATGAACTCGATGCCGGACGCGCGACACTGCTCGGCGAACTTGCTGTTCTCCGAGAGGAACCCGTACCCGGGGTGAATGGCCTGCGCCCCGGTCTTCTCGGCCGCCGCGATGATCCGCGGGATGTTCAGGTAGCTCGCCGCCGACACCGGCGGGCCGATGCAAACGGTCTGGTCCGCGATATCGAGCCACGGCGCGCCGCGATCGGCCGTCGAGTACACCGCGACCGCCTCGACGCCGAGGTCGTGGCACGCGCGGATCACCCGCAGCGCGATCTCCCCGCGGTTGGCGACCAGAATCTTGTTGAACATCGTCATTGGTCATTGGTCATTAGTCATTGGTCATTGGTCACTGGTCATTAGCCGTAGCCGGCGCTGGCCCCTATCGAGTAGGAGTGAATGACTAATGACTAATGACCAATGACCAATGACTAAGTGGTGGGATCAACCCGGAACAGGACCGTTTCGAACTCGACGAAGTCGCCGCTTTTCACGCAGATCTCGGCGACCGTACCGCTGCACTCCGCGTGGACCTCGTTGTACAGCTTCATCGCCTCGATCGTGCAAACGACGGTCTTCGGCGTCACCTTGCTGCCGACGGTGACGAACTCCGGCTTCTTCGGGTCGGGCTTGCTGTAGAACGTGCCCACCATCGGCGACTTGATCTCGATCAGGTTCTTGGCCGGTGCCGCAGGTGCAACTGGGGCCGAAGCGGGCGCTGCGTGCGCGACCGGCGAGCCGGGAGCGTGAGCGACCGGAGGTGTCGGCGCGACGGGCGGCGCCGGATAGAAGACGGGGCCGGTCCCGCCCTTGCGGAGCCGGATGCGCTGGTCCCCTTCCCGGAGGTCAATTTCGCTCAGGTCGTGTTCGGACATCAACTTGAGGAGATATTCGATCGTCCGAACGTCGAACGGCCGGGGCGCATCCCGTTTGTCGTCGGCCACCGCGAGACCCCCAAAACGAAAACCCGGCCGCGCCGGGAATGGAGAGGAACAATTTAGCGACCGGCGGGGAATTCGCCCACCCCGGGAACGACCGATGCCACCAACGACCCCGGGGTCCGCGCGTCGAACGGGGCCCGGAGCCGCGGACCGTCGGGGCCGCGGTAACGAAGGAAACCGAGTTCCGAAGTCGACCCGGAGGCCAGAGGCTCGACCGTCACGACTTCAAGAGGCGCCGGGCGGGGCGTTCGTCACCTCGCCGGCACCGGCCCCTTCCCTCCCAGATACGCGAACAGGTCGCGCACCTGCTCGCGGGTGAGCACGTCGAGCTGGCCCTCCGGCATGATCGACAGCGACGAGTCCTTCACGCTCTCCACGTCCTCCGCGGCCACGACGAGCTTGTCTGTGGCTGTTTGAACGACGAGCCGCGCCGCGGTGCGCTCGACCACGATGCCGGTCATCACGCGCGAATCCGTGGTGCGCACCACCGACATGCGGAAGTCGCGCCCGACCTCGGCGCTGGGGTCGATCAGGTTCGCCAGCAGGTAATCGAGGTCGGTGCGGTTCGAACCGGTCAGGTCCGGGCCGATCGTCCCGCCCTCGCCGAACAGCTTGTGGCACTGGGCACACGCCTTCGCGAACACCGCGCGGCCGTTCGAGAGGTTCGCGGCCTTGAGCGTCGCTGGCGTGAGCTGCGCCTTGTATTTTGCGATCGCCTTGAGCTTGTCCGCGGCCGTTTCGCGCACCTCGCCCCACACCGTCTTCAGCCGCTCGGTCAGCTTGGCGTCGGCAAGCGCGAACATCTGCCGCGCCGCGAATGCGGACACGTCGGCGCGCGGCACCGCCTTCGCTTCCACCGCGTCGAGCAGCGCGAGCGCGTACTCTTTGCGCGCGGCGAGCGTCGCCACCGCGTCACCCTTCTCCTCCGCGCTCAAAGTCGAGTACACCGCGAGCACCTTCTTGGGCGTGTCCGGGTCCGAATAGGCCGCCAGCCCGCGGAGCGCGGCGCGGCGCGTGGCCCTGTCGGCGAGCTGGTCGTGAAGCACCGGGGCGAGGTCGGCCACGCGCTTCTCGACGAGCGCCTCGATCGCCTTCACGCGCTCCGCCGGGGGAGCCGTGACGCTCAGAGCGACGCGCCGCAAATCGGCCAGTGCGATCGGGTCGCCGAACACGAGCGCGAGGAACGTCGCGTCGTCGCTCTTGCCGAGCCGGGCGTATGCCGCGGGCCACCCGGCGGGCATGGGGAAGCTTTTCCGCCCGCGCAGCCCCTCCCGCGCGCCCTTCAGTAAATCGACCTGCGCCCGCGTGTCCGCGAGCGTCAGTGCCGCGACGAGCGGCGCGAGTTCGCCCTTGTCGCCCTTCGTGAGGGCGTCATCGACGGCGCGGCGGGCGATGAACTGCCGCACCAGCGGGATTTCGCACTTCAGCGCGAGCGTGAACGCCCGCGCCGGGTCGGTCGGAACGCACGGTTCGATTGCGTACCAGAGCATGAGCGGCAGGTTCGCGTCGTCGGCGTCCTCCGCGTGCCGCGCCAGTTCCTCCGCGATCGGCCACCGCTTCTCCGGCGGCAGGCGCTGGAGCGCAGAGCAGAGGTACAGCCGCACGACGGATGAAGGATCGTACTTCGCCAGTTCTGCGAACCGTTTCAACGTGGCGTCGGGCGGTGCGGCGCGCTCGCAGAGCAGTTGAATCGCCCAGGCGCGCAGGTGTGGTTGCTTGTCGTCGAGCAGGTGCGCGAGCAGTTCGGGCGTTGTTCCGCCGGCGGCGTGCAGCGCCCACAGCCCGCGCAGGCGCCCGCGCACGTCGATTTCGGTGGCCTCGACGAACTCGCGCAGTTTGGCGTGAACGGCCGCGCGCGCCTTCGGCTCGCGGCTCACGCGCTCCTGGAGGATGCACCGCGCGTGGCGCACGAACCAGTCGTTCTCGTGCCCCTGTAGCTCCACCAGCTCCGCGTCCGAGAGCTTGTACAAATCGACCGGCTTCGCCTTCGGTTCGCCGAAGCGGATCTTGTAAATGCGCCCGGTCGCGGTCTGCGGCTTGAGCGTGTGGCACTCGCCGGTATCGGACCAGTCGCTGACGAACACGCTGCCGTCCGGGCCGGTGCGGAGCGTCACGCCCATGAACCACGGGTCCGCGCAGATCATGAAGTCCTTCCCGTGGCTCGCGGTGTAACCGGAAGCTTTGCGCTTCAGGATGTCGTTGTTGATGCGCCGGCCGTGGACGTTGCACATGAACACCGTGTTGCGGAACTCCTTCGGAAATGAGTCGCCCAGGTACACGAGGGTACCGCAGTGAGCGTGCCCGCCGCCGAGCGCGAGTGTGTCGGCCTTCCCCAGATCGGCGCGGAGGTCGCCGCCGGGGTAGTGCAGGTGGTCGGCGATCGTCGGCAGCCGCTCGTAGGCGTACAGGCTCGACGGCCGGTTCCGCCACGGCTCGAAGTGCCCTCCCTGGATCGCATGAAATAGGTGCGGGTTCACACAGTTCGACACGAAACACGCGCCGTAATCGTCGAAGTCCACGCCCCAGGGGTTCGTGGTGCCGTCGGCGAAGTTCTCGAACACGAGCCTCGTCGGGTGAATCCGATAGACCCCGCCGTCGCAGTGAATTCGCTTGTCCGCCGGCGTACCCGGGCGGCCCACATCCGAAGGACTGGTGCGGCCGTGGCCACCGTAGAGCCAGCCGTCCGGCCCCCAGGTGAAGCCGTTGGCGAGGTTGTGCCGGCTCTCCTTGTACCCGAACCCGTCAAACAGCACCTCCGGCGGGCCATCCGGTTTATCATCGCCGTTGCGGTCCGGCACGAAGTACAGCCCCGGCGGCGACATCACGTACACCCCGCCGAACCCGACCTCGATTCCGGTGATGTAGTTGAAGCCCTCGTAGAAGACGGTGCGTTTCAGCTTGCCGGCGCGCTCTTCGAGGATCACGACGCGGTCCTTGCCCGTCGCCTTCCACTCGCCGTAGTTGGTCGCCTCCGCGACCCACAGCCGCCCGCGGGCGTCGGTGCAGAACGAAATGGGTTGCGTCACGTCCGGTTCGGCCGCGAACACGGTCATCTGGAACCCGTCGGGCAGAACAGAGGTTTTGGCGGCCTTTTCGGCCGGCAGCGGCGCCGGTGCGGGGTCGGCCGCAATAACCGAAAACGGCGCGAGCAGCGCCAGCAGGACGACGCACCTGCGCATGTCAGGCTCCGGGAAGGGTCGCACGAGCGTACCGCGGCATTCTATGGGCGCAGTTGGTAGACTCCGTAGGAGGAGGGCACGCGATGTCGTTCACTCACACCCTTCGCGGCGAGCGGTTCGTTTTCGCCGACCTGCGCGAACTCCTGGCGAAGGCCAACGAGCCGAAGGCCGGCGACGCGCTCGCGGGCCTCGCGGCCACGTCCGAGCGCGAGCGCGCGGCGGCGAAGTTCGCCCTCGCGGACGTGCCGCTCTCCGTCATCGCCGACAACCCGCTCATCGACGACGACGTGACGCGCCTCATTCAGGACACGCACGATCGGAACAAGTTTACTCGCATCCGTTCACTTTCGGTCGGCCGCTTCCGCGAGTTCCTCCTCGACGATTCCACCGCCGGCGAAACGCTCCGCGACCTCCGCCGGGCGATCACGCCGGAGATCGCCGCCGCGGTGGCGAAGCTCATGGGCAACAAGGAGCTGGTGTACGCGGCGGCGAAGATCCGCAACGTGACGCGGTGCCGCAACACGATGGGCGAACGGGGCGTGTTCGGCGTTCGCGTGCAGCCGAACCATCCGACCGACGATCTTGCCGGGATTCTCGTCTCCGCGATCGACGGCCTTTCCTACGGGTGCGGCGACGCGGTCATCGGGGTGAACCCCGCGGCCGACTCGGTCGAAACCGTTGGTGCGATCCTGCGCCTATTGGATCGCCTCATTGAGAAACTCGACATCCCGACGCAAGCGTGCTGCCTCGCACACGTTACGACGCAACTCGCGGCCCTCGATCGCGGCGCGCCGGTCGATCTCTTGTTCCAGTCCGTGGCCGGTACGCAAGCGGCGAACGCGAGCTTCGGCGTCACGCTCTCGGTACTAAAGGAGGGTCGCGAGCGGGTACTCGAATCACATCGTTCACGAGATGTGAACTGGATCGGCGATCAGGTGATGTACTTCGAGACGGGCCAGGGCAGCGCGCTGTCGGCCGAAGCGCATCACGGCGTCGATCAGCTCACGCTCGAAGCCCGCGCGCACGGGGTCGCCCGCGCCTTCGACCCGTTCCTCGTGAACACGGTCGTGGGCTTCATCGGCCCCGAGTACCTCGCCGACGAACGCCAAATCATCCGCGCCGGACTCGAAGACCACTTCGTCGGCAAGTTGCTCGGTCTGCCGATGGGCGTGGACGTGTGTTACACCAACCACGCCGACGCGGACCAGAACTCGGCCGACAACCTGCTCGTGCTGCTCGCCGCGGCCGGGTGCAACTACGTGATGGGCGTGCCGTGCGCCGACGACGTGATGCTGAACTACCAATCGACGAGCTACCACGACGCGGCGACGGTGCGCGCCCTGTTCGGGCTAAACCCCGCGCCGGAGTTCCGCGCGTGGCTCGAATCGCGCGGTATCACGCGCGCCGGCCAGCTCGCTGGCGGGGCGCGCCCAGCGCTGTTGGGGAGTATCGGCAACGTGCTGGGCTGATCGCCGCTTGCGGCGTAGCGGAATCATAGCGGCGCCGGCAGATCTCGCCGGGTGAACGCCCAGAGCGCGAACGCGTACCCCGCCACCCCCACCGCCACCAGCACGCCGATCGCCGGCACGAACAGCGGGCGGCCCAGGTTCCACGCCTTGCCCACATCGACGGTCCACTCGCCGTCGATCATGGCCCGCTGCGGCTGGTAGTAGTGGAAGAACGTGAACGGGCGCACGAACCCGGCCGGTTCCCACAACTGCCCGATCGTGTTCGCCACGAACATCACCACCATCACGAGCACCGCGTACCCGATCACCTTCCACCGGCTCCGCCCGACCGACGAGAGCGCGATCGTCATCCCGCTGATGGCGAACATGAGCGCCGCCGTGTTGGTCAGCCCCCACAGTTCGCCGCGCCCGCTCACCTCCAGCGGGCGCACGTCCCGCGGGCGCTGCTCAAGCAGGAACTTCACCTGCGGGTACTCCTGCGCCGCGTCGTCGAGCAACTTGTAGTCGGGTATGAAGTCGCCGCACGCCCAGAGGCCGAACTGCGTGCCAGCGAAGAAGCTGAGGCAGAGCGTCGGCAGAACGACGCAGTCCGTGAGGAAGTGCGCGAGGACGAGCCGGTTCCGCGGCACCGGCTGCGACATGAGCAGTTCCATCGTGCCGCGGTCGAGTTCGCCGGCGATCGCCCCGGCCGCGCGGCCGACGCCCCACACGAGACACATCACCAGTACGATCGGGTGCAGAAGGCCGATCGCGAGGAAGTCGGTGGGCCGGTCGAAGCTCATCTCGCCCCACCCGAGCGCCGCCTGCGACACCTTGCTCGGCCCGCGGACGAACACCTTCTCGAGGGTCTTCGAGTCCCCGAACGGCTGGGAGAGCAGGCGCGACATCGGCACGATCTCGGTGGTCACGCGCTGCGTGATCTTCACCCAGAACGCCGCGAACGCGAACAACAAGAGGCACAGGGCGATGAGCGCCGGCCGCGCGTCCCGCAGGAGCTTGCGAACGAGGATCAGGGTCATGGGTGTCTCTGGCGAACGGCCGGTGTGAGCCGGCCGGGGGGCGGCGGGGGCCACCCCCCGCCCGC
>CAZBXY010000291.1:9401-9992 GCA_964495365.1 uncultured Frigoriglobus sp.
GTCATGGGTGTCGCGGGCCACGGGCGGGTGTCACCGGGCCGGTGACTCGCTGTGCCAACCACCGGCCGGCTGACACCGGCCGTTCGCCTATCCATGATACTTCTTGTAGATCGGGGCCAGGCCCTGCGGTTCGATGACGAGGTCCGCGAGCGGTTGGTGCGCGAGCCAGTCGAGCAGCACCGGCAGCGGGCCGTGGAACGTCATCTGTAAGCGGCCGTCGGCGACCGCGCCGGGGTCGAGTTCCGCGCCACCGGGGCCGGTCGCCGGCGGCGCGCCGACGAGCCGCGCGCTCACCGCGCGCCCCTCGCGCAGGATCGCCATCTCCTGAATGTGGACCAGCGCCCCGCGGCGCAGGATCGCCACCCGGTCGCACACCGCTTCCACTTCGTGCAGCACGTGCGACGAGAACAGCACCGCCTGCCCGCGGGTGCGCGCCTCCCGCAGTTGCTCCAGCAGTTCGTCCCGCATCGTCGGGTCGAGCGTGTTCGTCGGCTCGTCGAGGAGGATGAGCAGCGGCTCCGGAACGAGGACCGCCAGGAGCGCGACCTTGCGCTTCATCCCGCTGTACATGTGCGTGAGCGGGCGGTCGAT
>CAZBXY010000292.1:0-9946 GCA_964495365.1 uncultured Frigoriglobus sp.
GGTTTGCCCGCGAAGCGCGGGCCGCACCCTGGGCTAACATCGGTCGCCGCTCCGCGGCTGCAAAGACAAAGGTCAGTCCGCGAAGAGGAACTCGTTGGTGTTGAACAGCACGCGGCAGAGGTTTGGCAGCCCGTGCTTGTCGGCGTAGGCCGCGAACAGCCTCGCCTCGTCGGCCGACGGCAAGCGGCCCCACACGAGCCGGCACGCGAACTCGATTTGCTTCGCCCGCTCCGCGGAGTGCTTTTCCAGACGTGCGGCCATCGCTTTCGCGTGAACCAGCACGAACTCGTTGTTGAGGAGAGCCAGCGCCTGCGGGGCCGTGACCGATTCCGAGCGCTTGGGCGTGAGCGCGGAGGCGTCGGCGCCGTCGAGGCACTCCACCAGCGGATCGGGGAGCGTGCGGAACACGAACCGGTACACGCTGCGGCGGTGGCCTTCTTTTCGGTCCCAGTCAAACTTGCCGTAATCCACCTTCGGCGTCACGTGGATGCCCGGCTTCATGTCGAACTGCATGTCCGACGGGCCGCCCGCGGTGCGGTCGAGGCGCCCGCTCACGGCGAGGATCGCGTCGCGCACCTGCTCGGCGTCGAGTCGTGCGCGGTTCTGACGCCAGAGCAGCTTGTTGTCCTCGTCGGCTTTCAGACCCTCGGCGCGATTCGTGGAGGCTTGCTTGTAGGTCGCGCTCGTCACGATCAGGCGGTGAAGGTGCTTCAGCGAGCCACCCCCGACCTTGCGGTCGGGGTTCGCCAGTTCGCCGGCGAGCCAGTCGAGCAACTCCGGGTGCGTCGGCGGCTGGCCCATCTTGCCGAAGTCGTTCGGCGAACCGACGAGGCCCACCCCGAAGTGCCACTGCCACACGCGGTTGGCCATCACGCGCCACGTCAGCGGGTTGTTCGGGTCGGTCAGCCACTTCGCCAGCGCCGCGCGGCGGGCGCCCTCGGTGTGATTCGGCTTCAGGTCGAATGCCCCGGGCAGTTCCGGCAAGAGCGACAGCGCCCCGGGTTCGACCTTCTCGCCCGGCTTGCGGATGTCGCCGCGCTTGAGCATGTGGACGTCACGTGGGACCGCGACGGGCTTGTGGGTGCCGTCGGCGGTGAAGTTCGGGGCGGCAGCGTACGCCATCGCCGGCGCCGGCAGCGCCGCAAGATCCGCACTCACTTGCTCGCGCAGCACGAAGAGGGCGAGTTCGCGCGACTGGGCTTCGGTGCGCTTCGCGGCCGGTGTGCCGAGGACGGCTCGCAAAGCGGGCGGCACCACCGCGACCCGCACCGGCGGCCCGGCGTCCGTCAGCGAGAGCCGGAAGCGGCCGATCAGGTGCCCGCCGCCGTGGAGCTGCTCCAGCGCGAACGTCAGTTCCGTTTCCGCCGCGCACACGATCGGTTCGGCCAGCTCGAATACCGCTTCGTGCGGTTTCCCAACTTGCGGATAAATGCCCCACGCGGTCGATTTGTTGCCGTCGATCGCGTGAAGGACCGTCCAGCCCGACTGGTCGAAGTCCGCACTCGCCGAGCGAATTTTCACCGGTTTGCCCGCGACCGATACGGCAAACTCGCTGAGGTGCAGGTTACCGTTGTCCTGCCGGCCCGGCCCGCGGTGAGGCAATGTGTCGTCGGTGAGCAGTTCGAGCCGCACGGCCGTTACGCGGCCCGTGAGGCGCGTCGTCAGCGTGTACGTGTCCTTCTCCGGCCGCGTTCCGCCGGCGCGAACGGACCCGTCCTTGAGTCGCGCGAGCGTCGAACCGTTCGCGCTGGCCGTCGTGAATTCCGGCACGCGCCACGCGATCCCGGCGCCGGTGTTTCGCTTCTCGAACTCCGCAACCGCCTTCCGCAATTCCGGCGTATCGAGCTTCAACGCCGGATCGTTGCGCGCGATCGCCGCGATCGTCGCCTGCAACTCCTTCCGCTTCTGCGCGATGGCGGGGTCCGTTTCAAACGCCACCTCGCCGCGCCCGACTCCCGCGAACACCGCTTGCAGCCGGTAATAGTCCTCCTGCGGGATCGGGTCGAACTTGTGATCGTGGCACCGGGCGCACTGCACCGTCAGCCCCGCGAACGTGTTGAACACGGTCGTCACGATGTCGTCGCGGTCGAGGTAGCGGCCGATTTCGCGGTCGATCGAATCTTCGCGGATGTCGCGGAGCGAGCTTTCGTCCCACGGCCCGGCCGCGAGGAACCCCAGCGCCGGAATCAGCTTCGGCTCGTCGGGGAACAGCACGTCCGCCGCGATCTGCTCCTTGACGAACCGCGCATACGGCGTGTCGGCGTTGAACGCATGGATGAGGTAATCGCGGTAGCGCCACGCGCTCGGCCGCACGCGGTCCTGGTCGTGCCCGTGCGTCTCGGCGAAGTGAACGCAGTCCATCCAGAGCCGTGCGAACCGCTCTCCGTACGCCGGCGAAGCCAGCAGCCGATCGACGAGCTTTTCGTAAGCGTCGGGTGACTTGTCGTTCGCGAACGCATCAACTTCTTCCGGGGTGGGCGGCAGCCCGGTGAGGTCGAAGGTGACGCGGCGGATGAGCGTGCGGCGGTCCGCTTCCGGGGCAAGCGCCAGCCCCTTGTCGGCGAGTTTCGCGCCGATGAAGCGGTCGATTTCGTTTCGGATTTCGACTTTCGGATTTCGGATTTCCGGCACCGGGGGCCGGCGAAGCGGCTCGAACGCCCACCACGTTTTCGGCTCCGCGCCGGGCGCGACGGCGGCGAGGAGCAGCCCAACGGCGACGGAGAGGGATCGGCAGCGCATCGCGGCCTCCGGGTACGCCGCTGGCGGCTTGGCGAGCGGATCACGTTAGTTTACTTCTTCGGCGCGCCCACAACCACCGTTTCGGGCGCGTCGAGCGCGGTGAACAGCTCCTCCACACTCGCGGCGCGCTTCACCGCGTCGAACCGCGCGAACGTGCCGGCGCTTGCGGCGACGCGGAGCCACTGCTTGAGCCGGCATAGCGTCTTTTCGGCCCGCCCCTCGTGGAACCGCTCGGTCCAGGCGAGCAGGCTTCGCAGCGGCCCGCGCCAGTCGAACGGACCGCTCTCCTCGACCGCCGGGCCGAGTCCGAGTTCGGCCGCGACCCGGTGCGGCAGTCGCGGGTCGGCCAGCGCGCCGCGCCCGAGCATGAAGTGAACGCACCCGGACTCCTCGCGGCACCGGCGGAAGTCCGCGAGCGTCCAGATGTCGCCGTTGGCGACGACCGGCAGCCCGAGTTGCTCGCGGACGCGCCCGATCGGCTTCCAGAACACCGGCGGCGCGTACCCCGCGACCCGGGTGCGGCCGTGAATGGTGATCCAACTCGCCCCACCCTCGGCGGCCATCGCGGCGTTTTCGTCGATGGCCGTGATGGTGTCCCAGCCGAGCCGGAGCTTCGCCGAAACCGGGATCGCGGCCGGGACCGCGGCGCGGACTGCGGCCACGATCTCGCGGATGCGCTTCGGGTGGCGGAGGAGAGTGGCCCCGCCGTCGTGCCGGTTCACGGTCGGCGCCGGGCACCCGAAGTTGATATCAATCGCGGTCGCGCCGAGTTCGCACGCGCGGCCCGCGGATTCGGCCATGCGCCCGGCGTCGCCGCCGAGCAGTTGCAGTTGCACCCTCAGCCCGGTCGCGGTGGCGCACCCGGCATCCAGTTCGGGCACGTGATCGAGAAACACGTGCTTCGGCGGCACCTGCTGGCTGACGCGCAGGAACTCCGACACCGCGAACGTGAACGCCCCGATGGTCCCCTGCACCGCACGCATGGGCGCGTCGGTGACGCCCTCCATCGGCGCCAGGATCAGTGCGGGTGTGTCGGGTCGGAGCATGGGTGTTGGTCTGGCGCGAATCGGCTTCCGAAGTTAGATTGGAGCGGTCGCCCCGACAGGTCAAGGGAACATTCCGTGACTGCCGAACCGCCGTTCCGGCTGACCGAGCGCGCCGCCCGCATCCGGGCCGAGGCCCGCGCGCTGCTCGACGCGCACGGCCTCTCCGCGTGGGAGTTCGGGTTCAACGCCAACGTCCGCCGGGCCGGGGTGTGCTTCTACCCGCACCGCGGCGAACCGGGGCGCATCGAACTGTCGGTCCACTTCGCCGCCGCCAATTCCGACGACGAGGTCCGCGACACGCTCTTGCACGAACTGGCGCACGCGCTGGTCGGCCCCGGTCACGGGCACGACGCGGTGTGGAGGGCGAAGTGCCGCGCGATCGGCGCGCGGCCCGAAGCGTGTTACGGCGAAGAGGTGGAGATGCCGCGCGGCCGGTGGCAAGCGACGTGTCCGGGTTGCGGCACCGCGTTCGACCGGCACCGCGAACCGAAGCGCGGGGCCGGGTGGTTCTGCCGACCGTGCGGCCCGACCGTGGGCCAACTGCGCTGGGAGGACGCGTCTTGATGCGGTCCGGTCACTCCGTGACCGGGTTGCGAAGACCGGGCGCGTTCCTATCCTGACCCCGGGGGCCGCGTGGCCCCCGTTCCGTTTCTCGCTGAGTGACAATTCATTGTCACAACCCGCACCCGCATCTGTGTACGCCGACCGACTGGCCGCCCGCCGGGCGGCGGGCGCGGCGCTGGCCGTTCGCCTCGACCGATTGAGTTACGCCCGGCTCGCCGCGTTCCTCGCCGGGCTGCTCGTCGCGGGGCTGAGCTTCGGCGCGGGGCTGTTCTCGCCGTGGTTGGTACTCATCCCGGCCGCGGGGTTCCTGTACCTCGTCGCGAAGTTCGAGATCACGCGCGGGCGCAAGGCGTGGGCCGATCGCGGGGCGCGGTTCTACGCCGGCGGCCTCGACCGGCTCGCGGGCAAGTCCGCCGGCAACGGCGACGGGGCGCGGTTCGCCGACGACGCGCACCCCTACGCCGCCGACCTCGACCTGTTCGGCCCCGGTTCCGTCTTCGAGCGCCTGACCGAGTGCCGGACCCGCGCCGGTGAAGACACACTCGCCGCGTGGCTGCTTGCTCCGGCCTCTCCGGCGGAAGTGAAGTCGCGACAAGCGGCGGTCGCCGACCTCGCGCCGCGGTTGGACCTGCGCGAGGCGGTTGCGGTGGCCGGGGCCGATGCGCCGGCGGCCGACTACCACCCGCTCGCCGAGTGGGGCACCGCGCCGCGCGAGCCGGTGCCGCAGTGGAAGCGGTGGGCGGTCGAAATCCTCGGCTGGCTGAACGTGCTCGCGTGGATCGGGTGGCTGTTTGTCGAAGGTGCCACGTCGCTGCCAGTACTCGCGTTCGGCATCGCGTCGCTCGTGATCGCGGTGCCACTGCTGTCCTGGTCACAGCGGGTGTTGAAGCCGCTCGAACGCGCCGCGGAGCGCCTCTCGCTGTTCGAGTCGCTCCTCGGACGGCTGGAACGCGAGCATTTCACCGCCCCCCGACTGAAGGAACTGCAAGCCGCGATGACCGCCGGCGGGCTGACCGCGTCGCGGCAGATCCGCGAGCTGCGTGAACTCGTGCAATGGTTCAACTCGCGCCGCAACCCGCTGTTCCTGCCGGTCGCGGTGCTGCGGATGTGGGACATCCGGTTCGCGTTCAAACTGGAGGCATGGCGGGCGCGGTCCGGCGCGGCGGTGGGCCGATGGCTCCGCGCCGCGGGCGAAGCGGAGGCGCTGTCGTCGCTCGCCGGCTACAAGTACGAGAACCCGACCGACGTGTTGCCGACCGTCTTACCCTTGCCCCTCGCAGAGGAAGCTTCGACGCTTTCTCGTAGCCTGACTCTCCGAGTCGGGTCCGAACCGCTTGGCACCCGACTCGGAGAGTCAGGCTACGGGAGCGGCCAAACCACGGCCCTCCTCGCTGCAACCGGGGTCGGGCACCCGCTGTTGCCGCTCGACCGCTCCGTGCGAAACGATGTGTCCCTCGGTGGCGAGAGCGGGCCGCGAGTGCTGATCGTCAGCGGGTCGAACATGAGCGGTAAAAGCACGCTCTTACGCTCGGTCGGGGTGAACGCGGTGCTGGCGCTCGCGGGCGGGGTCGTTCGCGCGCAAACGTTTACTCTCACGCCGTTTGCGATCGGCGCGACGATGCGCGTTCAGGACTCGCTGCAAGCGGGCCGGTCGCGGTTCTTCGCGGAAGTGACGAAAGTGCGGCTGTTGCTCGACATCGCGGGTCGCGAAGGCGGCTCGCCGCTCTTGTTCCTGCTCGACGAATTGTTCTCAGGGACGAACTCGGCCGATCGCGTCGCGGGGGCGGAGGGCGTGGTGCGGGCGCTGGTCGCGGCCGGCGCGGTCGGGTTCGTGACGACGCACGACCTGAGCCTGACCGCGGTGACCGACACGATCCCCGGCGCGGTGAACGTCCACTTCCGCGACGACCTCGCCGGCGGCGAACTGCACTTCGACTACACGATGCGCCCGGGTGTCGTTCCGCACGGCAACGGCCTCGCGCTCATGCGTGCGGTAGGGTTGAAGGTGTGAGCGGTTCGTTGCCAGTTGTACCGAACGTGGGCCGAAATCACGAGCGTTACGGCACTCCAATCATCATCTGCGTGACCATGTGTGTCGGGATGCGGAACAGAATCGGGTCCGTGAAGCCGACCGGCGAGCCGGCCAGGTCCAGGTCGATGTACTGCCCGTCCGCCGCCGCCTGGCTGAACTCAAGGGATGTCACGCGCGGGCGGTCGTGGGCGACCGGCCCGGCCCCCGACGCGTATTCCAGTTTGGGTTGCTTGGCTTCCCACTCGCGAATGGCCCGCTCCCGGTCCGCGGGGATCGGGATCAGCGGATACGCCTTTCCGTCATCGCGTTTCAGTGTCACCTGACCCGGCTCGGCCCAGTTCGCGAACGCGAGCGGCGTCTCCTTGTTCCGGTTTCGGACGGTGAGATGGACGGTGAGTTGGCCGTCGCCGGTGACAATCGAGTCGATCCACACCTCGACATCGCCCCGGACGACCCGGTACAGGTCCGCCGCCAGCCGGTCCGGGTGCCCCCGCCCCACGGTCCGCTCCGCGCCGGGGCGTATCGGCGGGCGCCGGAGGTCCGCGCCGCTGTCCTGCGGGGGCGGGGGGATGACTTCTTGGCTCTGCCCACAACCCACCGCCAGAAGGGCGACGAGCAACAAACCCGGACGCGACATGCCAGAAACCTCGGTGGCGCGGGGAAGTTCAAAGAGCGATTATTCGCGCTCGTTAAGGACTGCTAACGTGCCGTTACGGCGAACGTCCACTTCCGCGACGCCCCGTCGGCAGCGAACCGCACGGCAACGGCCTGGCGCTGATGAGGGCTGTGGGATTGAAGGTATGAGTGACGGACGGAACATAAAGCTCACCTGCCGTGGGGTGAGCGGAACGGATTACCGGATGCGGCATTTCACGCGGTCCGGTGCAACGCCGGGTTCGGTCCACCCCGCCGTCATTTCTTGGGTCCGCCGAATGAGCCTCTCAGTGTCAGCACCACGCTGCGGGGCATGTCCTTCTTCGCTGGCTTCGGCTCAGTGCACTCCACGCGGACCAGGGTGAACACTTCCCCCTCGCCCGCCGCGGCGATCGGGTCAGCCCGCACGATCCACTTCTTCTCCCCGCCCGACCAGCCGAACCACAGCGGCGAACCCCCGAGCGAGTACCCGTGGGTGCCGGATTTCCCCTCGGCCGGGTCGTGGGCCCGAAGGTTGAAAGCCACCACATCCGGGTCGGCGTCCTTGTCCACCTTCTGCATGATGCCCTTCATCCGCTCGGACGCGGCGCGTCCGACCGAGAATACGATCCGACCCGCCCGGATGTCCCAGGACCCGGGGACGAATGCGCTGAACTCCAAGCGACTCGCCACCGTTTTCTGGCCGGATTCCTCGAACTCCAACCAGCAGTACAGCGGCCCGCCGTTGAACTCGAACGCCCACGCCTGGAGCTCCAGGTCCTTCGCCAGTTGTTCGTCGGACATGCCCCGCCGCAACGCGGCCGGGTACTCGCGCGGCAGGGCGGTCTTCCAATCCTCCTCCGTCAGGGCCACCGGGCGAACGCGATCCTTCGGCTGTTCGACCGGCTTCGGTGGATCGGGGACACCCTGGTTCGGTTGGTCGGCGGGCCTGCCCGAACAGCCGAGTGAGGCCGCAGTGACAAAAGCAACTCCGACCAGGAGCCATCGCATGACAACCCCTCCGGCCATCGAACGACACCGCTCAGCAGCCCGGCCGGGGACACCCCCAGCCGATGGAGCAGCAAGTGAGCTACGGGAAACGAGCTAGCCGGCCGGGTCCGGTGCAGCGCCTGGTTCGGCCTGCTTGTATTGCGCCGCGGACTCTTCCGTGGCGTCCCACAGGTTGACCCCGACGGCGGCCATGCGGCGAACGCGGGCGACATACTCGCCCCACGCCGCAGGCGGCACGACCAGGCTCATGCAGGTGACGCACTCGCGGATGAGACGCTCGCTAACCGTCCCCGCGCTCGGAGCCTCCTGCCACCAAAACGACCCCACCGCGAGGGCCGGCGTGTCGATGGCCTCGACCGCCGACCGGAACCGCCCCGGCTCAGGCTCGCGGACATAGGCCAGCAGGCACTCGGCGAGCTGCGGGACGCTCGTGTTCACGAACTGCCGGTCGCGGAACCCGCTCGTCGGGGCGAGAAGCCACACACCGGCTGACCCCTCCACGATGCACAGCGGGCTGTTGAGCACGTCCCACCCGATGACGCGGTAGGCCGCGACCCGCTTGCTCTCCGCGGCCGGCCAATCGAACTCGTGGAACACCTCCCATAGCGGCCGCGGGGTGACCGGATCCTCGAATGACAGCCCTGGCGCGGTGAAGGTGGGCAGCACCACACCGCGGTACGCCGTGAACTCGGTCGTGACATCATCGCACCCGCGAGCGCGCTCTGCCTGCTGCCAGAGTGATGCCCACGAGTCACCCATCACGCCCTCTGCGGCCGAACTTGTGATTAGCTTGACCAACCTATCATCCCCAAACGTTGCGGGGCTTGCAACCTATCACAGTGGGCTTTTTGGTATTGCGACAGCGTAAGTGAAGCAGATGACAGCACTTGCAGCTCCGAACGGGTTGTCGCGGCTCCGGTGATAGATTGCGAAACGGTGCAACCTATCACGGACCGCCCTCGGCTTCCTGCCATCGGCCATTCGCCACATTTCCGTATTTCCCCCTTGAACCTCACGTTACGTCAGGGCGTACCATGCCCGCGTCGGACGGTGCTTGCGAGGGGGTTGCCATGCCGGAGCGGCTCTGGAAGGTCGGCGAGTTGGCCGCGCGCACGGGACTCACCGTGCGCACGCTCCACCACTACGACGCCATCGGACTATTGACGCCGTCCGGGCGCTCGGGGTCGGCGCACGGCTCCGGGCACCGGCTCTACACCGCCGCCGACGTGACTCGCCTTCACCAGATCGTCTGCCTGAAGCAACTTGGCTTCAGTTTGGAGCAGGTGAAGGAGTACATGACCCGCGCGGACTATGACCCGCGCGAGGTCGTGCGGCTCCACCTGGCAAAGGTGCGTCAACAGGCAGCGGAACTGGCCGAACTCGGCGACCGGCTGGAAGGGCTCTCGCGAGCGCTCGACGCGGCGGACACGGTGTCTGCCGATACGTTCCTCGAAACGATTGAGGTGATAACCATGATCGAGAAGTACTACACCCCGGAGCAGATGAAGCAGCTCGAAGAGCGCCGCACCGCCGGCGGCCCGGAAATGGAAGAGGCGATCCAGAAGGGGCCGCAAATGTGGGCCGACCTGTTCGCCGACGTTCGGGCCGCGCTGGACGCGGGTGTTGACCCGGCTTCACCCGAAGCGAAACCACTCGCCGAGCGGTGGCTGGCGCTGGTGTCGGGCTTTACCGGCGGCGACCCCGGCATCTTCAACTCGCTGAAGAAGATGTACCAGAACGAGGACAACGTTCGCGGGATGGACGTGAAGGCGATGAAGCCGATGAACGACTACCTGGAGAAAGTGCGGACCGCCCACGGCGTCAAGCACCCGGGGGAGTAGTTCCCGGCGAGCGGCACAGCCTAATGCAGGATCAGGTCGCCGGCTTTGCCAAGAGCGGGTGGAGCGTGCACCCGTAGTAG
>CAZBXY010000293.1:0-4553 GCA_964495365.1 uncultured Frigoriglobus sp.
CGGTAGTACTTCATCGGGGTCCACAGCTCGGACCGCCAGCCCGTTTCCTTGAACGCGGGGTAGGCCATGTACGACGGCGGGCGCACGTAGGGGTGGCCCTTGGGTTCGGGCCACGTGGGCGAGTTCTGCGGCCAGTAGCTGTGGGGGAAGTAGTAGTACGGGTAGTAGTACATCCGCGGCAGTGTCGGATCTTGAGCGGCGGCCGGCTGAGCCGACCCGGCCCACAGTGCCACCGCCAGCGCCGCGAAACCCAGTCGCGGGAGCCAAGTGCGCAGCATCGTCGTCCTCCAGTGACGTACACACGACAGCCCGGCCGACGGCCGGTCTTCCTGTCGGTCCAACTTTACACCTCTTCCGGCGCTCGTGCGCCGCTCGGTCGGCACCGGCGAGCCGAAATCGTAAAACGAACTACGCCGTGTGCCGCCTGTGGCGGCCAAGTGGCGTGAACCGAATTGGAAGCCCATCCGGGGGCCGACGCCCCCCGCGCGCCGAGATTTCTTCAAGTATGAACGACGTGTACGACAACCCGCTCATCGGCCGCTACGCCTCGAAGGAGATGGCCGAGCGCTGGGGGCCGCTGCGGAAGTTCCGCACCTGGCGCCGGCTCTGGCTGGCGCTCGCGGAGGCCGAAGCGGAACTGGGGCTACTCGGCGAGGACGGCCAACCGCGAATCACGCCCGCGCACCTCGCCGAACTGAAGGCGCATCTCGACGACATCGATTTGAAGGCCGCCGCGGCACACGAGAAGCGGCTCCGGCACGACGTGATGGCGCACGTTCACGCGCTCAAGGACGTGGCGCCCGGGTGCGGCGACATCATCCACCTCGGCGCAACCTCTTGCTACGTCACGGATAACGCCGATCTCATCCTGATGCGCGAGAGCCTGAATCAGTTGTGCGAGTCGCTCGCGTGCGTGATCGACGCGCTCGCGCAGTTCGCTCTCACCTGGAAGGACGAGCCGACGCTCGGGTTCACGCACTTCCAGCCTGCCCAACTCACCACGGTCGGCAAGCGGGCAACGCTGTGGCTGTTCGACTTCGTGATTGATCTGCACGAACTCGAACACCGGCGCGACGGGCTGCTCTTTCGCGGCGCGAAGGGCACCACCGGCACGCAGGCGAGCTTCCTGTCGCTGTTCGCCGGCGATCACGAGAAGGTGAAGGCGCTGGATCAGCTCGTTGCGAAGAAAATGGGCTTCGACCGCGTGTTCCCGGTCACCGGGCAGACGTACTCGCGGAAAATCGACACACAAGTTCTCGACGCGCTCAACGGCCTCGCCCAGAGCGCACACAAATGGGGAACCGACCTGCGGTTGCTCGCGCACCGGCAGGAGATCGACGAGCCGTTCGAGGCGGAGCAGATCGGGTCAAGCGCGATGGCGTACAAGCGGAACCCGATGCGCGCCGAGCGAATGTGCAGCCTGTCGCGGTTCGTTTCGGGCTTACCGGCAGTGGCAGCCAATACCGCCGCGACGCAGTGGTTCGAGCGCACGTTGGACGATAGCGCGTGCCGCCGGCTCTACATCCCGCAGGCGTTTCTGGCGTCCGACGCGGTATTGCGGATCGCGCTGAACTTGCTCACGCAGAAGAACGAGACCGGGCGCGGGCTGGTGGTGAACCGTCCGGTGATCGCGAAGAACGTGCGCGAGTACCTCCCGTATATGGTGACCGAAAATCTGATGATGGCCGCCGTCCGCGCCGGCGAGGATCGTCAGGAGGTTCACGAGATCGTCCGGCAGCACAGCCACGCGGTCACGGCGCGCGTGAAGTCCGGCGAAGGCTCCACGGCTGAACTCCTGACGCGGCTGAAGGATACGCCGGCGTTTGCGAAGATCGATTTCGCTGAGATCGCCAGGCAGCAGGCGTCGGAGTTCGTCGGGCGCTCGCCGCAGCAGGTCGAGGAGTTCGTCGCGGAGCACGTCGAGCCGATCCGCCAAACCTACGCCGGCGTGCTGGGCAAGACGAGTGAGTTGCACGTGTGATCTGTCGTCTCGCACGCGGCTCGCGTGCGGGCTTGTCGTGCCGCACGCGGGTTCGGGAGTTACGGCGATTTGCTCAGTTTGATGGGAACCACGAGTTTCGCTCGTCTCGGCCCATCGCGTTGTTCTTTCCGACGATTCGGGCGCTCTTCGAGTATGAACGGTTCGTGTGCAGTGTATCCGACCGCCCCTACTGTGACGCGCCAGCGCGGTAGGTAAACGCTGAGTGTGTCCGTGAATCGCAATGTACTCTGCTCTCCGCAGCACATGCTATCACGACAGAGATAACGCGCAACACCGGTATCGTCCGTGGTGAGTTTGAGTTCTTCCCTACGAAGTCCGGCTTGCCGCAAGCGATCACCATCGGCATTAAATCCACCTTCCGACAGAATCGAGATGTCAGCACCTTGTATCGGCGCACCCGATTCAACGTCGGTCACCTCGAACTCGACCGTTAGATCGGTGTTACCCACCCACAGAATGGTCGGAGCATCGATCAGGAACACGGCGAGTGCACAGCCCGACCGCGAGCAGCAGGTAGCGTACTCGTTTCGACATCGTTCACCCCACTGCGACGGACCGCGATCGACTCCAGTTTACCCGGCCGCGCCGGCAGTTTACACTTCCGACATGATCCGACCCGCGACACAATCTGACGTCGAGGCGATTCTCGCACTCACCGCCGGCACCGGGTACTTCAAGCCGATGGAAGTGGAAACCCTCGAAGAGGTGCTGACCGACTTCTTCGACCACAACCACCACTTCGGGCACCGGTGTTTCGTGTGGGACGACGGCGGGGCCGTTCGCGGATACGTGTACCACGCCCCGGAGGAAATGACCGATCGCACGTGGTACGTGTGGTGGATCGCGGTCGCGCCCGACCAGCAGGGCCGCGGACTCGGCGGAAAGCTCCTCGCCTTCGCCGAAGAGGACATCCGCGCACTCGGCGGCCGGCTACTCGTGGTGGAAACGTCGGACACCGCCCATTACGAACCGACCCGCCGGTTCTACCTGAAGCACGGGTACACCGCCGCCGCGACGATCTCTGACTTTTACGCCGATGGCGACGGAATGGCTGTGTTTGTGAAGAGCGTGGGCAGTGGGCAGAGATCAGAGGCAGCAGCCAAGGAGTAAGATTAGGAGTAGGAGCAAGAGCAGGAAGAGGAGTAAGAGTAAGAGTAGGAGTACGAGTAGGATCAACACGCCCGGCGGCCTGTCCTACTCTTTCTCTGGCTCTTACTCCTCTTCCTGCTCTTAATCTTGCTCTTAATCCCTGTCTTTTCTTCTCTGCCCACTGCCCACTGCTCACTGACCCCTTGTCTTCCCTCGTATCATGGAACGCGGTCGGCAGAACCGGACCAACCGGACCGACCGGCCCACCAGCCACGGAAGGCACGTCTCGGCGAAGAGTTCGCACCCAAGTTACACATCCAGCCCGAACGATCATTGTGACTGACAGCGCGGACACCCCCAGAAGCCGGTGGTCGGCTTCACATGTCCGCCCGTACCAGCGGCCCCAACCCCGCCGGAACCCACCGCCTTTATCAACCGCCCAAATTCGCGGGTTTTGCGAAGACGGACGGTTGGTGTGGTCGATGGAGTTAGCGTCGCGACCGTCGTCCGCGCGTCCGGGTCAGCCGACCGGACCCGCCCAGCCCGCCCGCCTTACCGCGCCGGGCCATCGCGGACCGATACCCGCGGCGCCGAAAGCCGACCGGAGCGGAACAGCCCGCCGGACGTTCATACACCCGCCGCCGCGGCGCCCCCGACCGCGGCGAGCGTAGGCCCCTCAGCCCCGAGGGTTCGCCCGCCGGAACCCGACACGCCGCCCGCCAGGATGGCGCTCTGCCAGGGAGCGCGGTGGGGCGCGGGGTCGAGCGAGTTCAAACGGAGTGTCTCGCCATGAAAAAGGTGTTCACCACCGGGCAGGTCGCCAAGATCTGTAAGGTCGCCCCCCGGACGGTGTCCAAGTGGTTCGATTCCGGTCGCCTGAAGGGCTACCGGATCCCCGGTAGCCAGGACCGCCGGATCCCCCGCGAACAGCTCATCCGGTTCCTCAAGGAACACGGAATGCCGCTCGGCGAGCTGGAAGAGGAAGAGTGGCACAAGGTGCTGCTCATCGGCACCGAAAAACTGTTCAACGATCGCATCAAAGAACTGTTGCCGGAAAACGACGACTACAAGTTCGAGCTGGCCGACAGCGGGTTCCAGGCCGGGATCCTGGCGAGCAGCTTCCACCCCGACACGATCGTGATCGACCTGGGCCTGGGGCGGGCCGAGTCGATCCAGATCGTCTCCAACCTGCGCAAGGACGAGGCATTCGCCACGACCCTGATCGTCGGGCTGGCGAGCGAGGACGAGGCGGCCCCGGAGCAGCTCGCGCAGTACGGGTTCAATGACGTGTTCAAGAAGCCGTTCGACGTGGCCCTGCTCGGCGAGAAGATCAAGAGCATCGCCGACGCCAAGCGCGAAGATTGAACGCCATGTTCCGGGCGGGCCGCCGGGGGGGGGGGGGCCCGGGGGGGGGGGCGCCCCCCCCCCCCCCCCCCCCCCCGGCCCGACCCCCCCGGGGCCC
>CAZBXY010000293.1:4563-9851 GCA_964495365.1 uncultured Frigoriglobus sp.
GGTAAGGGTCCAGGCCGCGTCGGCGGCGGTGGTTGGCACACCGTCGTGCCACCGACACCGGCCGTTCGCCTTAATCGTCCTCGTCCCGCCGGCGGCGCTTGCGCGGGCGGTCGTCATCGTCATCATCATCGTCATCGCGGCGGCGCGGCTTCTTCTTGGGCGTCGGCGGTTCGTCCACCACCTCGAACGCTGGCTTCTTCTTGGGCGGCCGGTCGTCTTCGTCATCGTCGTAGTCGGCCCGGCGCTTCTTCCGGGGCGGCGGTTCCTCCTCTTCTTCGTCATCGTCCTCGTCGTAGTAATCGGGCCGGCGCTTCCGCCCGTAGCGCGGCTTGGCGCCCCCGCCGTCAAGGAACGCCGTGGCCCCGGCCCCGAGTAACAGCAAAAGAGTCAGGTACAGCGGGATCTGCCACCGGACGCGAATCATGTCCTGCTACTTGGTGTCGGATTTCGCCTTGTCCCCGGGCATTCCGCCGCCCCCGCCGAACATCAACCCGCCCCCGCCCATCGCCTTCATTTCTTCGGTCTTCTTCTTGATTTCGTTCTCCATCGGGAACCCGATGAGCGCCTGGAGCAGCACAACGCCCAGCGCCGCGGCGCAACAGCCCGCGAGGGTGAGCCGGCGGATCAGGCTCGGGATGGGCAAGAACGCGACCCCGATCCCGGCCAGAAGCGCCACCGGAAACAGGAACAGCAGCGGCGCCCCCTTCAGGTCGTCCTTGTCTTTGGTTTTTTCGGTTTCGACCGCCCCGCCCATCTTCTTGGGCGATTCCTTCGCCTTCGCCTCGATCTTCTTCATGTCCGAGCCGGGCGACGAGTCGCCGGTGGCGATCTGGAGGCCGCTCTGCGACACCATCGAGACGGGTTTCGTCGGGTCGATCCCGAGTTCCTTCTTGGTCGCGTCGATCTCCTCCTTGGGCATCTTCTTGGCTTCTGCCGGCGGAACGCACGTCATCTCGATCCACGGCAAAAAGAACAGGATGAAGCAGAACCCGAGCTGGATCGGTGAGAACAGCCGCAGCGGGCTGAACGGGGTGCCTTCGGCATGGTGCGTACTCGTGGTGCGGGCAGTGTGCTCGGGGGCGCGAATTGCGGGTGTAGGGCAGGTTATTCGTGAGAGCGTACCGCAGCAATGTCATTCGCGCCCCTGAACGGGGGCTTTCGAGGCGATGCTCCAACCGATACCGTAGACACCGTCCCTTGCCCGTCGGAGGCGCCGATGAACCGCCGCGCGTTCCTGTCGCTGTCCGCGTTCACCCCGCTCGCACACCTCCTGCCCGCCTACGGCCGCGACGATGTGAGACCCGCGCGAGAGATGAAGGCCGATCTCGTCATCGTCGGGGCCGGGGTCGGTGGGGTTGCGTGTGCGCTCGCGGCGGCGCGCAACGGGCTGAAGGTCATTCTTACCGAAGAATACGACTGGATCGGCGGCCAACTCACCTCTCAGGCCGTTCCGCCCGACGAACACCCGTGGATCGAGGAGCGCGGCAGCACGAAGACCTACCGGCAGTTCCGCACAAAGGTCCGCGACTACTACCGCCGCAACTACAGCCTGACAGAAGCCGCTGCGAAGAACCCGGCCCTCAACCCCGGCCTCGGGAGCGTCTCGAAGCTGTGCCACGAGCCGCGGGTCGCCCTCGCGGTGCTACTGGAGATGCTCGCGCCCCACATCACCGCGGGCCGTGTCAAACTGATCCGCGGAGTCACCCCGGCCGTCGTGGAAATCGACCGCGATTCTGTTACAGCCGTTACCGTCCAAACGAGCCTCCACGACCGAACGATCCTCACCGCTCCGTTCTTAGTCGATGCGACGGAAACAGGTCAACTACTCCCGCTCGCCAAGTGCGAACACGTTACCGGCGCGGAATCGCAGCGCGACACGAAGGAGCCGCACGCGCCCGATCGCGCGCAGCCGCACAATCACCAGGCGTTCACGGTCTGCTTCGCGATGGACCACGAACCGAACAAGGACAACACTATCGAGGAACCCCCTCGATACAGAGCGTGGCGCGACTACGTTCCGAAGCTCGCCCCCGCGTGGCCCGGCAACCTGTTGTCGTGGGAGATGTCCGACCCGAAGACGCTCAAGCCGCGCGCGGTCGGATTCGACCCGACCGGCCCAGTTCCGAAGGGTCTGAACCTCTGGACATATCGTCGAATCGTCGCAAAAGACAACTTCACCGATGGGACCAGCGACGTGTGCCTTGTGAACTGGCCGCAGAACGACTACTGGCTCGGCAACCTCCATGACGACCCGGCCGACTTCGATCACGTCGCTGCTGCGCACGTGTTGAGCCGGTGCCTTTTGTACTGGATGCAAACCGAAGCTCCGCGACCGGACGGCAAGAAAATCGGCTGGAAGGGGCTGCGGCTGCGCGGCGACGTGTGCGGCACCGAGGACACGCACGGCCTCGCGATGGCGCCCTATGTCCGCGAGAGCCGGCGCATCCAGGCGCTGTTCACCGTCACCGAGAATCACGTCGGCGTCGATGCGCGGGCGAAATTGCTCGGCAAGAAGCCGGGCGAGTTCACCGCGGAGGTGTTCGCCGATAGCGTCGGCACCGGGAGCTATCGCATCGACCTGCACCCCAGTAGCGGCGGCGACAACTACATCGACGTGAGTTCGCTCCCGTTCCAGATCCCGCTGGGGGCGTTGATCCCGCAGCGGGTCGAGAACCTGCTGCCGGCGTGCAAGAACATCGGCACGACGCACATCACCAACGGCTGCTACCGGCTCCATCCGGTCGAGTGGAGCATCGGCGAGGCGGTGGGGGAACTGGTGGCGTTCTGCACCGCGAAGAAGCGCCTCCCGCGGCAGGTGCGCAAGGACGCGAAGCTGTTGGCAGACTACCAGGCGCAGCTCATGAAGGCCGGCAGCGACCTGGAGTGGCCGGAGGCGATTGCCAAGACGGTGAGATAAGTCGCAAGTCATCAGGTCGCAAGTCATCCAGTCGAAGACCTCTGTTGTCTTGGCTTTCGACTTGATGACTTGCGACTTCTATTTCCCCTTCGCCAACGGCACCTTCGCGTCGGTCAGGATCTTGTCGATCATCTTGTGCGGCGAACTGGAAATCATCAGCACCGTCGGCTTGTCCGACTGGTCCACGTACACGTACACCCACCCGCACTCGAAGCAGATGACCAGATCGTAGGTCTTGCCGTCGTACACCGCTCGCACGCCGTGCCGCGGGATGAAGCACCGCGCGCCCCTGTCGCCCTCGGTCACGCCCTTCGCCACCGCGGCGGCCAGTTTCGTCGCGTCCTCCTTTTTCACGGTCGTCTTGCCCAGCACCTTCGACCCGTGCCAGGCGTCCTTGTCCTTCATTTTGGTTTCGCCGTCGAGCGAGTACACCTCCAGCTCGCCGGCCTTCTCCAGCGCGGTGTTCACCGCATCGGGCAGCTTGTTCGGCACCTTGTCCTCGCCGGCGGCGGTTACCGCGAACGCGCACACGAGCGCCGCGGCCCAGAGGAACGGTGTCATTGCGTATCTCCGTGAAGGGGAATCAATGGCGCGGCGGGTCCGGCGGGCGGAGCCGCTGTTCGGCCGCGAACGCCATCAGTTCGGGGTAGAACGCGTGGAAGTCGGCCGCCAGTTCGGCGTCGCGGGCGACCAGGATCGGCATCGCGTCGGTCAGCGGGATCGCCCGGTGCGGGATCCGCTCGGCGATCACCCGCGACACGCGGGCGAGCGTGTCCTCGATCCCGGCGAGCGTCGCGTACTGATTTAACCGGTCCTCGTCGATGAACCGGCGCATGAAGTCGCGCGCCGGTTCGGGAATGGGCAGCGCCGCGTGCCCGGCCTCCAGTACGGTGTAACACCGCGCCGCGAACGCACTCAGCGGCTCGGAACTGTACCGCGGCCAGTCGCGGGCCAGAATGTGGTCGTAATAGATGTCGATCACGATCCCGCCGAACCAGCCCATCGTGCGGCTGACCCGGCTGATGCTGCGGAGCGTGACCGGGTGCCGGTCGGTGAACCCGTCGATGAGCCGGTGCAGCATGACCCCGCGGAGCACGTCCGGGGGCAGCCGGTGCAGGTCCGGGTTGCGAACGAAGTCGGCCGCGACCCCGCCGGTCATGTCGCCGGGGGCGCCGTCGGCCAGGTGCAGGTGCGCGAGAAAGTTCACCGATTCCGTCCGGGGTGTGGGTACGAAAGGCAACCCACCCCCCCAACCCCCTCCCTGAAGGGAGGGGGAGTCAGAGAAAGCCCTTCTCCCTTCAGAGAGGGGGCTGGGGTGTGGGTTCTTTGCATTATTTCTTTCCGCTGGGCGTCGCGTCGCCCTTGAGTTCGCCGGCGGCCCACTTCAGCCCGCCGAACAGGTGCTTCTGGAACTTCTCGTCCTGCCACACCTTCGGGGCGTGCCCGAACGACGTGTAGAACACCTTCCCCTTCCCCTCCTCGCGGCACCAGGCGATCGCGTAATCGCCGTCGGCGCGGGCCACCTTGGGATCGGGTTTGAACGAATCGGCCCGGATGCTCAGGATGATGTGCAACTTCTCGCGCGAGTACGGCGCGTCCCGGAAGATGTACATCTCGTCCTCGTAGTCCATCCCGTCGGTGAACCCGACCGCGGCCGGGTGCTTGGCGTCCTCGATCTTCACCTTGATCTTCTGCAACCCCGGCGGGTGCGTCTTGAAGTACGCGCCGATCAGGTCGCCGTACACCGACTCGCCATACAGCGTGTCGGTGGCGCAGTGCGTTCCGGCGAGCGCCCCGCCGGCCCTCACCCACTCGCGCAGGTCGGCCAGTTCTTCCTTCGTGACCGGGTTACCGGTGGTGAAGAACAGCACCACGTCGAAGTTCTTCAGCGTGTCCTTGTTGATGCGCCCACAGTGCTCCCTCTCGACCGGCAGCTTCGCCGCGCCGCGGAACCGGTCGCTGTACGCCTCCAGCGCCGACTTGCCGGACTTGTCCTTCGCGTCGGGGTCGCCGGTGAACCGCCAGCAGGTCACGTCGAACCCGTTCTTCGGGCCGACCTCCTTGAGCACCTGTTCGGCGGTGCCGACCGAGCCGTGAATGAACCCGCCGCTGTGGGTGACGAGCAGGAGCCGCTTGTTCTTCGCCGGTTGACCGGCGCTGGACAGCGCGCCAATCGCGCACAGCCCCGCGCCGGCGAGCAGCAACGTGAGTTTCCGCATGAGAATGAACTCCGCGTGGGAAAGGGGCATTGCCCGACACGCGGATTGTAAGCGCCGGCGCGGCGAGTGGCGAGCGTCACATGACGCGGTCGTGGGCCCGGGTGTGGCAAAACTTCCGGGAGGTTAATGGGTGATTGCGGGCGATGCCCAGT
>CAZBXY010000294.1:0-9779 GCA_964495365.1 uncultured Frigoriglobus sp.
GACGCACAACCAAAACCACCGCTAAACGCTGTCCACTTTCCGTGGGGAATTCCATAATGCAGACCGTTCTCGATCGACCAATGCAGGCGTGTGAGGGCCAATAACCCCATGGCGTCCGCCTCCATTCGAGTGAGGCTGGTGATCCCATACACCACCTCGACCGTCGTCTTCCCCTTCACACGCCGCGTGCGTTCCAATCGGAACACTTGGCCTACCTGCGGCCAATCCAGGTACTCGTTGAGCCACGGGTGTACCCGGCCAGGGCCGCGACCCGACACAACGCGAGAACGGGCACCAGGGGGTAGCGAATCCCACGCGGGTCACGCGGGTCGGGCAACTCCTCCAACAACTCCAACAGCGACGGTCCCATTACACGGCTCCCCAGAAGGAGCTCAACCCATACCCAACTCCACCAACTCGCCCAAGATCAACAACTGTGTTGCCCTGGGCCTCGTCCTTGATCTTGTCCTTCAGGTTGGCGAACGTGGTGAAGCTCTCCAGTGAGGTCGGCACCTTGTCGGTATCCTTCAGGTCGTCGAGCCGGCCCTTGAGCCACTTCTTGAGCGCGTCCTCGTCCTTGAGTACCTCGATCGCGCCGCCCTCGCGGTGGGCGAAGGGCGCGGCCGAGACCTTCATCACGGCGTCGAGATCCTTGGCTTTCACGGCCTTGAGGAACGCGACGGCGGCCTCTTTGGCTTTCTCCTCGTCCTTGTCGGCGGCGAACGCCGGGGTGACGAACGCGATCACGAGCGCAACGGCGAGCGGACGTATGGCGGTCTCCTCGTGAGGAAAGGCAGCGGCCCGCAGAGTACCGCGGGGCGGGGGCAACTACAACGGTCGGCGCGGGGCCGAATTGTGTTCTAAGCTGAAAACGGACCCGTTCGCCGAAAAACCGGGACTCGGACCGCGCCAATGCAACTCTTCTGTCCCGCCTGTCAGTCCGCGTTCCCCGGAACACAGCGGTGCCCGCGGTGCGGCGGCCTTCTGCTCATGCCCCAGGAAGCCGCCGACGCACTCGTTCCGCTCGCGAGGGCCGCGCCGGTGCCGCAACCCGTTCAGCCGACGCCCGTTGGGCGCGTGATCGTGGGGGCGGTGTTCGCGCTGGGGCTGTACCTCGGTTTGCGGAAACTCGCGATCGGTCTGGTCCTCGCAACGGTCCCGGAGCCGGACGGGTGGTGGTCCTCGTTTGAAGGTTTGATGACGGTGTGCGGCGGGCAACTGTTGGCCGTGATCTTCGGGGCGGTCCTGGCCGCGGCCGGGCGCAGCGGCGGGTTCGTCTTCGGCGCGACGGTCGGCGGGCTGTGCGGCGGGTTGTTCCTCGCCGCCGAGCTGGTGGCCGGGGCGCCGGCCCGCGACCTCGTTCTCTACATTCAACCGCTCTTGCTACTGTTGGTGGGCGGAATCGCTGGCGTGTTCGCGGCCCGCATCTGGGGCGCGGTGCCGGTTCTGGATATGCCGATCCCGAGCCGGAACCGGCTGAGTTCGTCGCGGTTCGCGATCGAGGACGCGACGAGTACCGGGCGCCCGACGGCGTGGGTGCGAATCATGGCCGGGGCGATGATTATGATCGCGGCGGTCGCGGTGGCCGAACAGGCGCGCAGTGGGATGCAGAAGTATTCCGGCGGCATGTTGCGGGTGACGACAGTCGGCCAGGGCCGGTTCCTGACGTGGCAGATGGCGGTCTTCGGCGTCCTCGCCGGCGGCGCGACCGCGGGCGCCGCGACCGGGGCCGGAATCCGCCACGGACTGATCGCGGGGGTCATCGGTGGCGTCGGTGTACTCGGGCTGACCGCGGTGCGCGGGGAACCGCTCAGTCCGGTAGACTACTGGCTGAGTACGATCTCACTGGGCGGGATGCCGCCGAACGCCCCGGCCGCGATCGTCGGGGCCGTCGGGGGCGTGTTGCTCCTGGGGTTCTTCGGCGGCTGGCTGGGCGGGGCGCTGTTCCAGCCGCTCGTGCCCGAGTACGCCCGCCGCCGGCTCCACTCCGGGCTGGATTAGGAACCACCTCTTCGGAGGGACGACGGTGGACGACCGCGCCGCGCTGTTCGCCAACGTCCTCTCCGCCCCGGCCGACGACACCGCGCGCCTGGTGCTGGCCGACTGGCTCGACGAGAACGGCGAGGGCGAGTTCGGCCGGTTCCTCCGCGCCGGGGTTCGCGCCGCACAAATCCAGGCGCTCGACCAGCTCGACGACCCGGCCTATTACGACGCTCTCCGAACGATCACCGAAGTGACGACCGCCGGCATCCCGGCCGGGTGGCTCGCGGGCCTCGGAATCGGCCCGGACCCACTCGCGCTGGGCAGCTGGGTGTGGGACAACACCGGCGATCGGGTGACGGTGCGCATCGGCCCGCACGCCGGCGTGTTCACGCGCGGGCTGTTGTCCGAACTGATCGTGCCGCTCCAGGCCTGGTACGACCTGGCCGCCCGGGCGCTGGAGTCGTGGCCCCTGGAGCGCGGGACGATCACCGACATTCACGGGCTGAGCTTCTGGATCGAACCGCCGGGCGACGACCCACAGTGGCGGTTGACGGCGGCGTTCACGGTTCAGCCGCAGCGTCCGCGGCCCCGGGGCGTGTTGGGCGTGCTCGTCGGGCTGTTTGGATCGAACGACCCGCCGCCACCCGTCCCCGTGAACCGCTGGGCCGCATCGCTGGCGTTCCTCGACCGCCCATCGCTCGTCTGGGCCGCCGCGGAGGCGTGGCCGGAGTTGCTCGATGAGGTGCGCGCCGCGGCCGGCGACCGCTGGACGGGGTCGCCTTATCTCTAGGGCGGCGTCCGCGCGAACCAAAAGCAGCCCGGCCGTGACGATCGAAAAAAAAAACGGATATTTGTACTACGGAGCTTGACAACCCGACTCACATCGAACAGCATGGGCACCGTCGAGCCGCGATCGCAGGTGCGGAGCGGGACTCGACCACATCACCTCGGAAGGAATCGTCCATGCACCCGACCAACTCCGTCCGCCTGAACCTCGAAGAACTCAACGCACGGATCAACCCGTCCTACATCACGTTGAACATGGGTATCGTCGAGTACTACGGCAGTACTGGCGAAGCGAACACGGCGGTCATTACGAACGGCCTTCTCGGCCGCCTCACCACGCTGACGATCACCGACAACGGGGCGTCGAGCATCAACGTCGATCCGACCTACGCGAGTTCGTTCGTGGGGAGCGGGAACATGGTGACGTACATCGGTACGTGGGGCGGCGTGCTGGTGACGATCGATACACTCTCGGACGGTTCAGGTATCGATACGTTCTATCTTGGGTTCGATTTCTTCCTCCCGGACGTTCTCGAGGGTGCGGATCCGACGACGGATCTCGTTGTGTGGATCTAATCGGAATATGGGTTGGGCCGTTCTTTCAGAGTGCGCGATCGTTGCTTGCGCTGGAGGTTGCACATGTTCGCATCTCGTTTGATCGCCACTACACTCACCGTTCTTGCCGCGACCTTTGCTGCGATCCTACTCACAGCAAAGGTCAAAGCCGACGAACAGGAACTCGAAATCCAAGCGTCAATTCGCAAGGCCGCTGGACGTAGCGAGGTTCACGCGGTCGGCCTCTATCAGCCAGTTCATTACAAATTCACCAAGAAAGACGTGACTGACTGGCCGAAGTTGATTCGCGCCCTTCAGGAACGCAAGACCATGCCGGTAAAAGTCGTTCTCGACTTTTTCTCCGAGAATGCTGAGAAACTCCTCGCCCGAGACAACATCCTCGAAGGCCTGACGACTTACCGCATTGGTCAACCTCTACCACCGGTGTTCGATTTACAGGATGAAATTGTTAAGGGTTTTAATCTTATTCTTGAGCGCAACAATTTCTACCAACTCGAACCGTTCAAGAATGTTTCGCTTGGGGAGAACACAAAAAGCCTAATTGCCCTTAGTGAAAAGCGCACCGCGTGGCAGACCGCACGGATGAACTGGGAATTGCTTGCAACCATCTTTCCCATTGCGGTGCTTGAATTCCCGACCGATTACCAAACGGTCCGCGTGCAAGTTCGTGCGGAAAAGGACGTGGTATTAGTTCTGTCGTGTCATACAGTGTGTCGTTGGGATGTGGACGTGAAGCCCGGTTCAAAGGTGACCGGTCTCATTCTGTGCGGTCACGCTGCACAGAAGGCCGAAATACACGAGAACCCCATAGAAGTGCCAATTCTGTACAGAGCTACAAAAGGCCCGGACAACATCCCGCGTCAGTTTATGAAAGATGGCAAGCTGCTCGCCGCAAAGTCATTCGGTGCGTACGGCGAGAAAGATAAGGACTGGAACAACTTCGTGGCGGGGGTGAAGGAAGCAACAGGAAAAGATTTCACTTCGTTCCAGGGAGGCTACCAGCCTAAACCGAAGGACGAACCGTACATCATTCCGCCCAAGAAGTGAACAGCGACTGTATCACATCCGTCTGGTGCGAACGACGGAGCAATCGACACGCTCTGGTATGAAGGTTGGGTGATCGATCCGATCGATGTCGTTAATTTCAACAATGTTGATAATGATGATATTCTTCATGACAATTTATAGTCAATTGTATATCAAACAAGAGCAAACCAGTCGTTGTGAGGTCTGTGGAGGAGTGGATCGCGATCGGGAGAAACCATGAATCGGGGCCACATTCTTATCTCTGCGTGTTTGTTGATCGGGTGGTCTCCGCTGCGCGCAGAAGAACCCCGGAACGTTCCAAAGCAAGAGGCCGATCCGGTTGAGGTCGTTCGCAAGTTCGCGGCGCGTGCCGAGGTGCATGGGGTCGGCATCTCCCAACCAAACGCACACGGGTTCGGTCATAAGGACGTGACGAACTGGCCGGGGTTCGTTGGCTTGCTTCGCAAGGGCGAAGGGCCAGCAGGACGGATCTGGCAACTCTTGCCGAAAAAACGGCAGGAGGCGCTGTTGGACGACGCGTTGGTTTCCCAACTCGGTCCGCGTGAATCACCGGTGGCGGCCGTCCGCGGCCTCAAGGGCGACACCGCGTACGAGTTGAGAGAGATGATCGGGCGGCCGGACTTCTACACAGAGAAGGCATTCAAGGACGTTCCGCTGGACAAAAAACTCCAGGCTCTCGTTGCACTCGGAGAGAAGCGAACGCGCCTTCAAACGCTGCGCCTGAATCGCGGTTTGTTGGCGTCCGCATTTCCCGGTCACATCGCTCCGCTCCCCGACGACTACCACGCGGTTCGCATCCGGGTGAAGGCCGGGAAACCCGTGATCCTCGTGCTGACGGCCTCCGTCGCCTGCGAGTGGCGGGTCGAGGTCGAGGAGGGCGGAGAAGTGGTCGGGGTTATCTTGGGCGGAGGCAATTCGCAAGAGGTCACCGGTCTCCGGTCTCCGGTCGTTGATCGAGCGAGTTCGGGACCAGACGGTAAGCGCAGGACCGGTGACGTGATCTGGTCCTGTAACGACCGCGACGACAAGTCGTTCGCTCAACTCGAAGGCGGCGTCAAGAAGCTCACGGACAAGTCGTTCACTGAGTTTCAGGGCTGGCGAAATGAGCTTCCGAAGGAAGGGTTTGTCGTCAAGCCCAGCGCCAAGTAGCGCGAGGTCGCCCGATGCACGTGCTGTTCGTTCACCAGAACTACCCGGCACAGTTTGGGCACATCGCGGCGCGGTTGGCGTCCACACCCGGCTACCGCTGCACGTTCGTCTCGCGCAAGCCGCCGGCGACCGCACCCTTTGAACGTATCCAGTACCGGCTCCGCGGTGGGGCCACCAAGCACAACCACACCTGCACTCGCTCGTTCGAGAACGCCATTCATCACACGCTCGGCGTGTACGCCGCACTGCGGGCACGACCTGACATCAAGCCCGACCTCGTCGTCGGGCACAGCGGGTTCGGCTCCACCCTCTACCTTCGCGACCTGTACCCCGACACGCCCATCATCAACTACTTCGAGTACTTCTACCACACCGAGGGCGGCGACCTCGACTTCCGACCCGAATTTCCCGTCAACGAACTCGGTCGGCTCCGCGCCCGCACCCGCAACGCCACCATTCTTCTCGACCTCGACGCCTGCGCCGCTGGCTACAGCCCGACCTTCTGGCAACACAGCCGGTTGCCCGACGTGTACCGCACGAAGGTCGATGTGATTCACGACGGCATCGACACGCACTTCTGGAAGTCGTCGGACATCGACCGCGGCTCGGTGCGTTCGTTCGGCGACTTCATCGCACCTGCCGGAACGAAGCTCGTGACCTACGTCAGCCGCGGGTTCGAGGCGATGCGAGGGTTCGACATCTTCATGAAGGTCGCCAAACGGGTCTGCGATCGGCGCAGCGACGTGGTGTTCGCGGTGGTCGGCGAGGACCGCGTGTGCTACGGCGGCGACACGCGGTTCACCGGCGGCAAGTCGTTCAAGGAGTGGGTGCTGTCGCAGGACGATTACGACCTGTCGCGCGTCCGCTTTCTGGGGCGCATCCCGCCGCCCGACCTGGCGCGGTTGCTCGCCGCGTCCGACCTGCACCTGTATCTGACGACCCCGTTCGTGCTGTCGTGGTCGCTGTTGAACGCGATGGCGTGCGGCGCCCCGGTGCTGGCGTCGGACACCGCTCCGGTGCGTGAAGTGGTTCGCGACGGCGACACCGGCCTCCTGGCCCCGTTCTACGACCTCGACTGCTGGTGCGAGCAGGTGAACGCCGTTCTCGATGCCCCGGATGCATACCGGCCGCTGGGTCGGGCCGCCCGGCAGCTCGTTCGCGACTGTTACAGCATCGAAACATGCCTGCCGCGAATGCGCAAGCTGTTCAACGATGTCGCGAACCAACGGCAGATCGGCTCGCCGCGCGCCCGCAAGCCGCAGAACGAGTTCGCCTTCGCCGGGATCGCCGTTTCAATGTGAAGCCCGTTAGCACGCGACCCGGTGCCGATTTCCCACTTTCCGTTTGTCCTTGCCGTTTCCCTCGGGATAATCCCGTCACGACCGTATTCGCAACGGTCGCATCTCTCATCACTCCCAGGTTCGTCGAGGGTCTGCCCGTGCGCTGCCACCCATTCTTCCTCGCCGGCGCTCTCATCGCCGCGGCCCACTTCACCACCGCGCCGACCCGGGCGCAAGAGCCGGCCAAGGCCGTCACCACCCCGAAGGAACACTTCGGGTTCGACATGGGCGAGGACTACTGCCTCGCCAACTACAAACAGTTCGAGAGCTACTGGAAGAAGACCGCGGCGCAATCCGACCGGATGAAGGTCGTGAGCATCGGGAAGACCGAGGAGGGCCGCGAGCAACTGATGTGCATCCTCACGTCGCCGGCGAACCACAAGAAGCTGGATCGCTACCGCGAGATCGCACGCCGCATGGCCCGAGCGGAGGGAGTGACACCCGACGAGGCCCGCGCACTCGCCGACGAGGGGAAGGCCGTCGTGTGGCTCGACGGCGGGCTGCACGCCAGCGAGGTGCTCGGCGCGCAGGCGCTCGTCGAGAGCGTGTACCGGCTCGCCACCGCCACCGACCCCGAAACGCTCCGCATCCTGGACGACGTGATCGTCCTGTTCGTTCACGCGAACCCCGACGGCCAAGACCTGTGCGCTGACTGGTACATGCGGAACAAGGATCCGAAGCGGCGGTCGCTCGCCGGGCTGCCGACTCTCTACGAGAAGTACGCGGGGCACGACAACAACCGCGACGCCTACGCCCAGAACCTCGCCGAGTCGCGGAACATGAACCGCGTCATGTACCGCGAGTGGTTCCCGCAGATCGTGATGGACCACCACCAGACCGGCCCGGCCGGCGCGGTCATGTTCATCCCGCCGTGCCGCGACCCGTTCAACTACAACCTGCACCCGATGGTGGTCAACGGGATCGAGCGCGTTAGCGGCGCGATGGTCGAGCGGTTCATCGCCGAGAACAAGCCCGGGGCCACGGTTCGCACCGGCGCCCGGTACTCGACGTGGTGGAACGGCGGCCTCTCGACGACATGCATGTTCCACAACATGATCGGGATGTTCACCGAGACGATCGGCGGCCCCACCCCGTCGCGCGTGCCGCTGTTGCCGGACAAGCAGCTCCCCGGCAGCGATTACTTGTTGCCGATCACGCCGCAAGAGTGGCACTTCCGGCAGTCGGTCGAGTACATCGTGACGGCCAACCGGGCGATCCTCGACTACGCCTCGCGCAACCGCTCGCGGCTGTTGCACAACATCTGGGTGATGGGCACGCATTCGATCGAAAAGGGAAGCAAGGACAGTTGGACCACGACGCCGAAGATGATCGCGGCGGCGAAGGCCGCAAAGGGCGGCGAGTTCGAGAAGACGTTCCGCGTCCCGGCGAAGCGCGACCCGCGGGGCTACATCATCCCGTCCGACCAGCCCGACTTCCTCACCGCGACCAAGTTCGTCAACACGCTCATCGGCACCGGCCTGACGGTTCACCGGGCAAAGGCGGAATTCACGGTCGGCGAGAAGAAGTACCCCGCCGGCTCCTATGTTCTCAAATCGGCGCAGGCGTTCCGACCGCACCTGCTCGACATGTTCGAAGCCCAGGATCACCCGGACGACTTCGCCGCCGGTTCGACGACGCCGACCCCGCCCTACGATATGGCCGGGTGGACGCTCGCATTCCAGATGGGCGTGCAGTTCGACCGCATCCTGGACGGCTTCGACGGGCCGTTCGAGGAACTCAAGAGCGAGGTTCCGCCCCCGGCGGCGAAGGTGATGGCCGGTAGCGCCGGGTTCTTCCTCGACACGCGCATGAACGACTCGTTCCGCGCGGTCAACCGGCTGCTGGCCGCCGGCGAGGACGTGCGCCGGTTGAAGGAGCCGTTCAAGGTCAACGGCACGACGGTCCCGGCCGGGACGTTCTTCGTCGTTCGCAAGGCAACCACGCAAAAACTCGTGGAGAAACTCGCGACCGACCTCGGTACGCCATTCGTCGGAGTTGACACCGCCCCGGAGAAAGAAGCCGTCACGCTGAAGCCGGTGCGGGTCGCGCTCTGGGACCGCTACGGCGGGTCGATGCCGTCGGGCTGGACGCGGATGCTCCTGGAGCAGTTCGAGTTCCCGTTCAAGGTCGTCTACCCGCAACAGCTCGACCGCGGGGGCTTGCGCGAGATGTACGACGTGATCGTGTTCGTGGACGGCGCGATTCCCGGCCGCGGGGGCGCCGGCGGGTTCCGGCCGAAGGGGCAGAACCCGCCCGAAATACCCGACGAGTACAAGGACCGCGGCGGCGCCGTGACCGGCGACATCACCGTTCCGCACCTGCGCGAGTTCCTGAAGGAGGGCGGCACGATCCTGACCATCGGCAGTTCGACGAACCTCGCGACCCACCTCGGGCTGCCACTGGGTGACCACCTCGTCACAAAGGACAACGACGGGAAGGAGCGCCCGCTGGGGCGCGACAAGTTCTACGTGCCCGGGTCACTGCTGCGCGCCCGCGTCGATCCGGCGCACCCGCTCGCGTGGGGGCTGGGCGAGCAAGTTGACGTGATGTTCGGGGCCAGTCCCGTGTTCAAACTGCCCACAGAAGACGCGAAGGGGATGAAGCGCGTCGCGTGGTTCGAGGGCAAGGAACCGCTGCGGAGCGGGTGGGCGTGGGGTCAGGGCGCACTCGACGGCGGGGTCGCGATCGTCGAGGCCGATGTGGGCAAGGGGAAACTGGTTCTGTGTGGCCCGCAGATCCTGTTCCGCGCCCAGCCGCACGGGACGTTCAAGTTCCTGTTCAACGCGCTCACTCGCGCCGGGGCGAAGGAGTGATGTCGGCGAACGGCCGGGGGGGGGCGGGCGGGGCCGGGTGTGGTGTGGGTCAGGCTTTTGCGCGGGGGGGGGGGAGCGAGCGCGG
>CAZBXY010000295.1:0-9767 GCA_964495365.1 uncultured Frigoriglobus sp.
GCGAGGACTACACCACGCCGCAGACGATCGAGAAGACCGGCGGGTTCGGCGACCCCGCGACGCGCCCGGAGCGCCTGGAGCGGTTCAAGTGGGGGCTGGCGCGCACGAAGGAGCTGGGGCTGACCGACATCATGCTGCACGCGGGGTTCATCCCGGAGGCCGGCGACCCCGCCCGCAAGCCGTTCCTCGACACGCTGGCGCAGGTGGGCGACCTCGCACGTGCCGCCGGCGTCACGGTCGCCTTCGAGACCGGTCAGGAGTCGGCGGCGCTCCTCCGCAAAACGCTCGATGACCTGAAATCGCCGAACCTGAAGGTGAACTTCGACCCGGCAAACATGCTGCTTTACGACAAGGACGACCCGCTCGCGGTGCTGGACCTGCTGGCGCCCGACATCCGCAGCGTCCACGTCAAGGACGCGAACCGGCCGCGCGTGAAGGGGACGTGGGGCGACGAGGTGCCGCTGGGCACCGGGCAAACCAACACCAAAGCGTTCGTGAAAGCGTTGAAGCGCATCGGCTTTCGTGGCGCGCTGTGCATCGAGCGCGAGGTGGGGACGCAGGAGGACCGCTTCCGCGACATCGAACACGGCGTCCGGTTCCTGCGGGAGTGCCTTGCGGAGTCGCCCATGATTACGGTGTAGCCGCAATCCGCCGTGAGTTCAGGTGTGGTCAAAGTCGGTGGAGCAAGACTTGCGGTTTGTGCCGATTTTTCTGTTGACACTGATTGATTCTGCTGGGAAAACAGAACTGAAATTGGCGCGCGAACTACCCCCCCTAACCTACCCGTGGTTGCGCGCCGCGGTCCGCCGGTTGGCCCATCCGGCGCGAATCTCCGAACACTCTGGGCTGGCGGAAAACTCGAACCCGAGCCGGACCCGTCCCCCGGCTGGTTTGCCGCTACGGTTTACCCCCCCGGAGGTGCATCATGCGCTGGCTATACGTCTCGGCCCTCGTGGTGGCCCTTTCTGCCAACACCGCATCCGCTGGCCCGATCCTCACCAACGGCACGCTCTCCGTTGAAATTCGTGCCGACAGCGGTGCGATCCACAACGCGGCCCTCGGCGGGGTCGAGTTCTACCGTCAGGGAGCCTTCGTTTCGGACTTCGGGTTCCAGAACGGGACGAACACCGCGACGTTCAGCATCAACACGACCAACGGCGGTTCCGGCACGGCCGTGACCGTCAGCCCCGCCGGCGGAACGCCCAGCAGCGTGGTCGTCACCGGCGTCTATACGGGCGGCGGGGCGAACATCGCCTTCACCCGAACCTACTCGCTCGTGCCCGGGCAGAACGTCCTGCGGACCACCACCACCTTCACCAACAACGGGGCGAACTCCACCACACTCCGGACGTTCGACACGGCCGACCCGGACCAGGGGATCCCGAGCACCTTCAGCACGGACAACGACATCTACCTTCTGGGCGGCTTCAACGTGGGCCGCGCGACCGCGGCCAGCGGGGTCAACTCGGGCTACACCGTGGTGTTCGGGCCGGGCGGCGTTCTCGGCTTCGGGAACACGTTCGGTCTGGGGATCAGTAACGGCGCCCAGTTGAACACGTTCTTCACCAGCCCGTTCGACCCCAACGGGGCGAACGCCGACATCGGCTTCGCGTTCGGCCGTCAACTCACGCTCGCCCCCGGCGCGTCGGGCACCGTCGATTTCCTCCAGGCCTTCGGCACGACCCGGCCCAACGCGGAAAACGCCTTCCTGGCCTCGCAGGTGGTTCCCGAGCCGACGAGCATGGTCGTGTTCGGGCTGATGGGCGTCGCCGGCTTCGGTTACGTCCGCCGCCGCTTGAAGGGCACGCCGGTCGCCTGAAATCGCCCCTGAAAGCTCCTCGAACCCCGGCCCCAAAGCCGGGGTTCTTTCGCGCGCGGACTTTCGCAACCGTCGCATATAATCGCCTCCGGCCCACACCCGCACTCGCCCCCGGACCCCGCACCATGACGCCTCCTCATCGCCCCGCCGCACTGGCCACCCGCGCGCTCGCGGGGGCCGTACTCGTACTCGTCGCCGGGGCGATCGCCCTGCACACCGCGCCCGCACAACCGGTCGCGGCGCAGCCCGCCGCTGCCAAACTCGCCGACTGGCCCAAACCGGACGCGGTTCTGGTCATCACCGGGCAGACCTACGGCTACCTCCAGCCGTGCGGGTGCAGCCGCCCGCAGCTCGGCGGTCTGGAACGGCGCGCGAACTTCGTCAAGTTACTCAAGGACAGGGGCTGGCCGGTCGCCGGGGCCGACCTCGGCGACGTACTTCCCGTCGCCGGGGCCGTGCCCGAACAGGTGCTGCTCAAGTACGCGACCACGCTGCCCGCGCTCCGCGAGATGGGATACGTCGCGGTGGGTGTGGGCAAGGCGGAGATCGCCAACGGCCTCTTCAAGGTGCTCGACGAGTACGCGGGGAAGAAGGAACAGCCGCCGTTCGCGCTCGCGGGCAATATCGGCGCGTCGATCGGGGGCCGCGTCACGCCGCGGGCCGACGCGTTCCCCGGCCCCGGTCCGCGCCCGCTCGTCGGGCTGACCGAAGTCGCGGCGGTGGGCGAAACATCCGTCGGGTTCGCCGCGGTCGCCGGCCCATCGTTCCAGAAGGCGGTCGCCGCAATGGGGGCCAAGACGCTCGTCGGGTTCACGCCCGAAAAGGACGCGCTCGCCGCGGCGGTCAAGGAACTCGCGGCGCACCCGAAGAAGCCCGTACTCAACGTGCTGCTCTACCAGGGCACGCTCGACGAGGCGAAAACGGTCGCAAAGGGGTGGCCGCAGTTCCAGGTGATCGTGTGTCTGTCGGACGATTCCGAACCGCCCGAAACGGCCGAGACGGTCGGCAAGGCGCTCGTCGTTCGCGTCGGACACAAGGGGCGGTTCGTCGGCGTGCTGGGCGCGTTCAAGGCGCCCACCGGGTTCGACCTGAAGTACCAACTGGTGCCGCTCGGCGAGGAGTTCGTCACCGCCGGCACCGAGGACGCGGCCCGCAAGCTGAACCCGGCCCTCACACTGCTGGACACCTATGCCGAGCAGGTGAAGGCGCGCAACCTCATGGGCAAATTCCCGGCCGGGCCGCACCCGGCACAGGCGGCCCAGCCGAAATACGACCTGTCGTTCGTCGGGTCGGGGGCGTGCAAGAAGTGCCACGCCGCGGAGTACGCGAAGTGGGAATCGTCCAAGCACGCCCACGCCTTCGAGGCGCTGGAGAAGCTCGCCCGGCGGCCCGCGCAGCGGCAGTTCGACGGCGAGTGCGTCGTGTGCCACACGGTCGGGTTCGGGTTCAAAACGGGCTACCGCGACGAGCTGACGACGCCCGAACTCAAGCACGTCGGGTGCGAGAGCTGCCACGGCCCGGGCCGCGGACACGCGGCCGACCCGAAGGACGCCAAGCTTTTGGCGCTGCAGTCGCCGTGGCGCACCGAACCGGGCGACCGGATGCCCGCGGTCGCGGTGATGGAGCAACTCGGGAAAATGACCCCGGCCGAGCGGGTGAAGGCCGCGGTCAAACTCGGCGAGCGCCGGGCGGTCAACGGGGTGTCGCAAATGTGCGCGTCGTGCCACGACTCGGAGAACGACCCGCGGTTCGACATCTTCACCTACTGGCCGAAGGTCGTTCACCCGGCGGCGAAGAAGTGACGGATTTCTCGTAGCCCGACTCCGAGTCGGGTTCTTCTTCAGTTACCGAAGAGAAGAACCCGACTCGGAGAATCGGGCTACGAGAGATGCCCTCACTTCGCGCTGGTGGGGGCGCCGGGGCCGTTGTCCTTGAAGCCCGTGTTGCCGCCCTTGGCCTTCATCTTGCCCAGGGGCGAGTTCGCCGCGTTGTTCTGGATCTCCTCGCGGGCCCTGGCCCGGCGCTCGGAGAACTCGAAGTACACCGGCCCCATCATCAGGATCGCCGCCGGGATCCACAGGCAAAACAGCGTCGGGAACAGCATCCAGAAGCTGGCCCGCTGGGCCTTCGCGTCGGCCTTCTGGCGCGACTCGCTCCGCAGGTGCGTCGCGTATTCCAGGAGGCCCGCCGTCACGTCGTTACCCAGCCGCTGCGACTGGCCGAGGATCATCGCGAGGTTCCGCACCTCCGTCGATTGCGACCGCCGCGCCCAGTACTCGAACGCGACGTAGAGGTTCAACATTTCGGTGTGCCGGATGACGATCTCCAGTTCCTCGGTGAGTAGCGGGAACGCGGTCTTGAGCTGATTGGTCACGCGGCGCAGCGACCCGGTGAGGCCCTGACCGGCCAACAGCGCGATCGAGACCATGTCGGCGAAGATCGGCAGCCCACGCTCGATCTCGCGGTGCCGGGCGGCGGCCCGCAGAGTCACGTAGAGCCGGGGCAGCGAGAACCCCAGGATCGCCCCCGCGACGCCGCCGGCGGCGACGTAGATCACCTGCTCCGGTTCGACCACCTGCGCGATCGCCCCGGCGGCCAGGAGCGGGGCCAAGACGAGGACCGCCCGCACCGCCCGGTACTCGGCCAGCGCGAACCGGCCGTACAACCCGGCCCGCTCCAGCTCCGGGAGCACCTCCGCGCGGTCCCGCCCCTCGCCCGGCAGTCCGCGCGACAGCACGTCGGTCATGTCGCCGAGCAGCAGTTCGGGGTTCGAGTCCTCCGGCTCGTCCGGGTTGAGCAGCCGGGTGCCGCCGGTGTCGGTCTCCCCGCGCCGGAACAGCGCCAGGATGGACAGGACCACGACCGCCGTCCCGGCCGTGACCAACGCGAACCAGCCCCATTCGCCCACCATCGGAACGCCCTCGCGCCGGCACCGCGGTGCCGGTCGGTACTCGATTCAGTAATCGATGATTCAGTAATCGATCTTGAGAATCCGCCACAGCCAGATCACGCCGATCACTTCCAGAGCGGCGCACAGGCCCAGCGTCGCCCAGCCGCCGGAGCTGGCGAAGAACGCCTGCACGTGGTCCGGCTCGACCAGCACGTACACCAGGAAGAACAGCGGCGCGGCGCACCCCAGCGCGATCGCGACCAGCCGCGATTGCGCCGTCGCGGCGTAGAACTGGCCGACGAACGCGTTCCGGTCCCGCACGCTGTCGGCCAGCCGCTCCATCAGGAGCACCAGGTTGCCACCGGTCTGCGTGTACAGGCCGACGGTCGAGACGAGCAGGTCGAAGTCGAGCAGCCGCACCCGCTCGGCGGTCGATTGCAGCGCCGCGGTGGGCGCGACCCCGAGCTGGAGCAGCGCCGCGCAGTGGCCGAACTCCTCGGCCAGGGGTTGCGCGCCGTGGCGCGCGTAGAACTCGATCGCCTGTTCGATCGTCTGCCCGGCCCGGACCGAGCCGGCGAGCATCCGCAGCGCGTCGGGGAGCTGGTTCTGGAGCTGCCGGCGGTACCGGCGGTACGCGTAGGCGACCACCGCCAGCGGCACCGCGACGCCGATCACGATCCCCAGCGCCGCCAGCCCGAACTGCTCGCGCCACAAGTACAGCCCGCCGCCCAGCGCGGTGGCGAGCAGGAACATGACCGCGAACACCCCGGCCGGGGTCGCGTCCAGCCCGGAGCGCAACACGGCCGTGTCGAACCACCGGTCGAACCGGGTCAGCGTCCCCTGCGCCTCCGCCTGGGGTGGTGCCGGCGTGCGCACCAGGATCGAGCTGTCGTCGGTCGCCGCGAGCCGGCGGTCCTCCTGGCGCTGCCGCGAGGTCGCCGCCGCGCGCACCACCACCGCGATCAGGAGTACCAGCGCCGCGACGGATATCGCTAACCAGGGCACAACAGATCCTCCAGGTCGTCCGCTCGGTCGTCGGTTCGGTTGGTCTCGCGTCTTGACGAGCCGCCCGCGGGGAGCGGGATACGTAAACCGCTCCCTCGCGGGCGCGGCTCGCCAGAAAAGCGCTGCCCTCATCGGGTTCGTGTATCAGTCGTCGGCCCAGACGCGCTCGCGGAACAGTTCGTCGGGCAGTTCCAGCCCCATCGCGCGGAGCTTGTCGAGCACCTGCGGCCGGTAGCCGGTCGCGTAGAACTCGCCGAACGCGGCCCCGTTGCGCACCCCGCGCTGCCGGTAGCCGAAAATGTCGTGAACGTCGTACGGCGCGGGGTCGGTGCCGAGCACCTCGGTTACCTGCACCACCTTCCGCCCGCCGCCCTTGAGCCTTGCCAGTTGGACCACCAGCGTGATCGCGGTCGCGATGTAGTACCGGATCACGGGCACCGGCAGCTCGAACCCGGCCATCATCACCATCATTTCCAGCCGCGTCAGCGCGTCGAGCGCGTCGTTGGCGTGGATCGTGGTCAGCGACCCCTCGTGGCCGGTGTTCATGGCCTGGAGCATGTCCAGCGCCTCGCCGCCCCGGACCTCGCCGATGATGATCCGGTCGGGCCGCATCCGCAGCGCGTTGCGGACCAGTTCGCGCTGCCGGATCTCGCCGGAGCCCTCGACGTTGGCGACCCGCGTTTCCAGCGACACGACGTGCCGCTGCCGGAGCCGCAGTTCGGCCGAGTCCTCGATCGTAATCAGCCGCTCCTCGCCGGGGATGAACGCGCTCATCGCGTTCAAGAGCGTCGTCTTGCCGCTGCCGGTGCCGCCCGACACGAGGATGCTGACGCGGGCCTCGACCGCCGCCCGGAGCAGTTGCAACACCTCTTCGGGCATGGTGCCGTTGTTGAGCAGCTCGTCGCTGCCGAGCCGGACCCCGAACCGCCGGATCGAGAGTACCGGGCCGGTGAGGGCCAGGGGCGGGATGATCGCGTTCACCCGCGACCCGTCCTCGAGCCGGGCGTCCACCATCGGCGACATCTCGTCGGCCCGCCGGCCGACCCGGGCCGCGACCCGCTGCACAATTTGGAGCAAGTGCGCGTTGTCGTAGAACCGGACCCCAGTCAGTTCCAGACGCCCGTACCGTTCGACGTAAACCGAGTGCGGGCCGTTCACCAGGATGTCGGAAATGCTCGGGTCATGCATCAGCACGTCGAGCGGGCCGAGGCCGAACACCTCGGACATGACCTCTTCGGTCAGTTGCTCGCGCTCGACCTCGCTGAGCAGTTCCTGGGAGGAGCCGGAGAGCTGGACGGCGAGGTTGCGGACCTCGCGGCGGATCCGCTGCTGGTCCCACCGGTTGATTTTCGACAGGTCCAGCGACTCGATGATCCGCTTGTGGATCTCGGTCTTGAGCTTGTGGTAGCGGGTGTCGAACCCATCGCTCTTGCTGCGGTCGGCAGGCATGATTGCTCGCTCGGTCGGGGCCTCCTGCCGGTTATTGTGATCCCGGCGGCCACGGTCACCGGGCGGAGAGCCGGGCGCGGACCCCGGCGGCCAGTTGGTTGAGTTCACGGGTCAGCCGGCTCCACTTGGCGACCGCGCCGAGCGGTTTGCCCTCGCGGAGCGCCTTGTTGACCGCGCCGGGGTCGTCCGGCAACCACGCGGCCACGGTCGTTTTTAGCGCTTCCTGGGCCTTCGCCCACGGCACGAGGCCGGACTGCCCGTACCGGTTGGCGACCACGGTCACCGCGTCCACCGGCACCCCGCGATCCGCGAGGGCCAGAATATAGAGGCGCGTCAGCCGCAGGGCCGGCGGGTCGAGCCGGGTGACCAGAACCACCGCGTCGGCGAACCCGATTGACTCCTGGGTGCCCGGCGCGATCCCGCGCCCGGCGTCCACAACGGTCCAGGGAAACGCGTTGCGGAAGAGCACCTGAAAGTCCCGCGCCGCGGTCGGCGCAAGTGTTTCCGGGGCCAGCGTTTCGGGCGAGTAGGCCAGCACGTTCACGCCGCCAGCGTGGGGCGTGGCCGCCTCGCGAATCATGCTGATATCGACGCGGTCGCTGGCCCGGATCAGGTCGGCGAGCGAGTGCCGCGGGCGCAAATCGAGGTTCAGCGCCAGCGCCGGCGTCCCGGGGCCGAATTCCGCGAGGCACACCGCCTCTTTTCCGGCCAGCCCGAACGCCAACCCGGTCGCCACCGTCGTGACCCCGACACCCTCCTGGGCCGAAGTGACCACCACGAACCGGCCGCGGGTGTCGGGAACCTGTCCGGTCCGTCGAAGCGCGTCCACCGTCTCCACCAGTTCCTCCTGGAGCCGGTCGGCCGCCAGCACGCCCGCCGCGCCGAGTTCGGTCGCGGACTCGTGATTCACCCCGGCATCGGCCACGGCGTAAACCGGGTGCCGCGTCTGTTCGGCCGCGGTGCGAATCGCGCGGGCGGTGTCCGGCTCGGAGTTCCAGAACACGAGGACGACCTGAACGGCCGGCTCGCGGGTCAGCCGCATCCGCAGGTCGGCGAGCGGCACGCAGTCGGTCGCCGCACACTCCAGCCCGGCCCGGAGGGCCGCGCGGCGCCCTCGATCGCGATCGGTCGGCTGGTTCCCGGCGAGCAAGACCCGCATTCGACACCGTCCTCGGCGAAACCCGGACCTCAATCGGCGAGCCGCGCCCGGCAGACCGTGCGCGGGCCGCCCCAGAACTGCGGGCGCACCGGGCGGTCCGGGTCCGTCACAACCGACGGGTGGCAGACGATCGCCGGTTGCAGAACGAGCCGCACCCCGCCGCCCTCGGCCGACCCGACCGACACGATCCGCGCCCCGACCCACCCCGACACCTTCACCATACCGGTTTCGCCGTCGGATTTCTCGAACAGCGGCCAGATGCGGGGTTGCCCGCTCGCGGCGCAGTGTTCGAGGGCTTCGATCAGACGCCGGCGGGCGTCGGTCCCGGGGGCGGGGCACGCGCGGGAGCCGGAAACGGAGATCGTATTATCCTCGCCGAAGTGGAATCCGCCAGAGAATTTCTCGCACTGTGCGGCGGTCATGCCGGAGCGCAACTGTTCGAGCGCCTCCGGCGCGGAGCCGGTGCCGAGGCACAAAAACAGGCCCGGAACCTCGTTTTTCCCACGCGATCCGCCGATCACGACGACCAGTTCGGGGATCCCGTCTGCGCCCGGCGCAAACCGGTTCGTTTCCGGATCGTAGCGCCAGCGATCGGTTCCGGTGCGCCGGCACCGGTCCCAGCCGTCGTCGTCGCGGTCGCCCTTGTGGTCGGTGTAGCAGCCGATCGGCACGAGCGGAACGCACTCGTCGCCCTTGGGCCGGAACCCGACCGCGCACCAGTCGAGCATCGCGGTGGCCCGGGCCTGCATCGGGCGCCCGCAGAAGAGGCTCTCGAACGGCCCGCGAACCTTTGTGGTGGTGACGACGATTCGGACCGCGTTGATCGGGTGCTCGCGGTCCTCGTCGTGTTCGTGCCCGCGGGGGACGAAGGTGCCGCGCGGGTGGGCGAGCCGCCCGAACACGACCTCGCTGTGTTCCGGGTGGTCGAGGTCGCAGTGGAGCGACAGGCGGTGCCCGTGGGCGTGGTTCGCTTCGGCCAGTTCGCGGGCCGCTTCGCCGGCGTGCCGGAGGCGGTCGCGCTCGCGGTCGGGGTGGTGCGGAGCGTGCAGGTCGTCGCACGCAAGCGCGCGACAGGCCGCCAGGGCCGCCGCGTCGCAGCCGTTCTGCGCTTCCGAGCGGGTGTCGCGGCCCATCGCGATGTAGAGCACCAGCCCGAACAGTAAGAGAATGACGGGGAGGGCGATGAGGGCCACCGCCGCGGCCGTGCCGGCCCGTCGTTGCCGCTTCAGCCGAGCCATGAACGTTCCTCGTGAGCCGAACGCCCGATTCTGTTGCGCACGCAACCTGCGCGTTGGGGGGATACACAATCGTGTAAGTGTCTATCTGTAGCCGGAGTCATTGACCCCGGAGCTGTACGGGCCATGTTGCTCCGGCCTCGGTGAGGCCGGCTACAGAAGAACGAAACCGATCCCGCGATCCGATCTCAGTCGCACACGCGGGCCGCG
>CAZBXY010000296.1:0-9729 GCA_964495365.1 uncultured Frigoriglobus sp.
GCTGGTGAAGCCCAAGAGCGTCCACAGATTTCCGGTCGCGGACTGAAGTTGAGTCTCGGCCAGCGCCTCGATGTCCGCGTCGTAGATCTCCTTCTTCTTGTCCGCGAGGTTCTTGAACTCCTCGAACACGCGGTTGAGTTGCTCGTCGGTCAGATGGAACCCCAGATCGGTGACGCGCTGCTTGAGCGCGTGCCGGCCGCTGTGCTTGCCGAGCACCAGTTCCGTTCGCGGGATGCCCACGTCTTCGGGGCGCATGATCTCGTAGGTGCTGCGCTCCTTGAGCATCCCGTCCTGGTGAATGCCGGCCTCGTGGGCGAACGCGTTCTGCCCGACGATCGCCTTGTTCCGCTGCACCTGCGTCCCGGTCACGACCGACAGCTTCCGGCTCACCGGGTACAGGAGCTTCGTGTTGATGCCCGTTGTGAGGCCGTAGAAGTCTGCGCGCGTGCGGAGCGCCATCACCACTTCTTCGAGCGCGGTGTTGCCGGCGCGTTCGCCGATGCCGTTGATGGTGCATTCGACCTGTCGGGCGCCCTCGCCGAGCGCCGCGAGCGTGTTGGCGACCGCCAGCCCCAGGTCGTTGTGGCAGTGGACCGACAAAACGCACTGGTCGATCCCGCGGACCTTCTGTTTGAGGTGCCGCATGATCGCCGCGTAGTGCGTCGGCACCGCGTAACCGACGGTGTCGGGGATGTTGAGCGTGGTCGCCCCGGCCTCGATCACGCGCTCCACCACTTCGGCCAGGAAGTCGAGTTCGGTGCGGGCGGCGTCTTCGGGCGAGAACTCCACGTCTACGCACCGGTCGCGGGCGCGTTTCACGCCCTCGACCGCCTTTTCGGCCACTTCCGCCGAGGTCATCCGCAGTTTGTGCTCGCGGTGAATGGCGCTCGTTGCGAGGAACACGTGAATGCGCGGCCGGGTGGCGTCCTTCACGGCGTCCGCGGCGCGGTCGATGTCCTTGGGGTTGCACCGGGCCAGTCCGGCGATGATCGGTCCGTGAACCTGGCGCGCGATGGCCTGCACGCTCTCGAAGTCGCCCGGCGAGGCGATCGGGAACCCGGCCTCGATCACGTCCACGCCGAGGTCCGCGAGCGCCCGGGCCATTTCGAGCTTCTCGGGGAGGTTCATGCTGCACCCGGGGCTTTGCTCGCCGTCGCGCAGCGTGGTGTCGAAAATGATGACGCGGTTCGGATCGGTCGGCCTGGGCATGAGAGAAGCTCCCTAAACGAAGCAACCCCGGAACACCAGTTCCGGGGCCGCGGGTACTTCGTGGTTCGGATCAACCGACGCGCGAAGAGGACCGGCCCCGTGGCGGTCGAAGAAGTCGAATCTCCAGAAGCAGCGCCGGGCGCATTGGTGACTCTCGCGGGTGAATCCAAAAGCAGTGTACGGCGCGCCGGGCCGCGATGCAATGGCGGATTACGCGAGACCGCGACCTTGCACTCAACGGCAGAACAGGGATGCTGGAAGGAATTTCGGAGGTAGAGCAATGACCGATACAGGAAGACGAGTGGGGTGGTGGTTCGTCTGGTTCAGTCTGAGTGCTTTCGTGGTTGCAGCGTTGCTCACAGCCCGTTGCTGGAAGGCTCCACCGACGGACCCACTTGAGGCGTGGGCGACTCTCGAACCCGGCGACCGCTATTCGGTCGCTGAGCGCATCGCCGAGAGCGGGGTGCTGGTAGGGCTGACGCGGGCGGAATTGGAAAGCCGCTTGGGCGCGCCGGCTTACGAGCACGACCGTGGCACGACACTCGGTTGGTACGTTGGCGACCCGCCTGGCACATGGCTCACGGGAGATAGTTACTTCCTTGAGGTTCGGCTCGAAGGAGGAAAGACGACCTCCGCTCGCATCTTTTGCTCCCGATTCTAACCGCATCATTTCCGCGACCCGCATCCGCGGGTACCGGGTCTGCGATCTCGTACTCGGCAATATGTAACCGGTTATCTCGCCCTCACCACCGGCCCTTGATCGGGCCGTCGTAGATGTCGGTCGCGGCGCGGTTCGGGTCGCGCAGGTTCATCAGCTTGTCGAACCAGTTCACCCCGGCGTTGATGACCGGCGTCAGCCCGCCGTTCTGCACCTTCGGCTGAAACACCTCCAGCCGCAGTTCGTTGCCGGACCGGCGCACCGACACCGCGGCCGGGGGCAGTTCGCCGAACGCCGCCAGAAACGCCTCGCGGGCCTGCTCGGCGGCCTTCACCGCGTCCTCCGGGGCGTTCATCACCTCCCCGCGGCGCACGCCGGGCCTCCCAAACGGCGGTTGCGCCCCCGATGCGGTCGGTACGGGCCAATCGATCGCGGCGAGCAGCTCGCCCAGGTTCGCCGTGCCGAGTAGCGCGAGGTCGCCCGAGGGGACGACCAGCGGACGCGGGCCGCCGGCGACAGAAGTACCCGCGTCGGGCGAAAGCGCCGCGGAGACCAGCTTGCGGTCCTGCCCGATCACCAGCACCGCGTCTTTGCGCGCGAAGTGAACGGCCGATTTCCACGGCAGCGTGTTCCCTGGCAGCGACCACACCTTCACCCCGTTCACCGTCTCGCTCGCAGGTTGCGCCGGCTTCTCGCCGGCGACCTCGCCCACGATCTTCGGCAGCGCTTCTTCAAACGCGATCGCGGTCGCCGCGTCGTCGAAGTGAAGCACGAACGTCGGGATCGACTTCGCGTCCTTCGGCAGTTCCTGCTTCGCGGGCACGATCATGGTGACGGCGCGAACTTTCGCCAGAAGCCCGTCGGAAAGCGGAACCTTGTGATTGGTCTGAACGTCCTTCACGATGTCGCTCGGCAGCCGACCGAGTTCGCCACCGGACTTGGCCAGCGCGTCGAGGAACCCGACGAGAGCGCTCGCGCGGGTCTTCTCCGGCAGATTGACAGTAGCCGCGAACGATGCCGGTTTACGAGCGTGATACAGCGCTTCGACCTTCGCTGGTGGCCCGGCGAAGAAGTCGATGAGCGGGCTTTTCTGTGCCGGATCGAACGTGCCGGATACGGTGAGTGCCAGTCCGCCGTCGCGGAACTGGATGTTACCCGCCACGGCCTTGAGCGCCTTGGGGTTGGCCGTCAGTTTCAGCCACGCGAACAGTTCGGAGTCGAACGGCTCGCCCCGCGCCTTGCCGGCCGCGTGGAGCTTCGCGACCAGCTCCGGGGCGTTGGCGTAGAAGAACAGCCCCGGCTTGCGGAACTCGGCCGCCGCAGTCTTGAAACCGGGCGATTCGCGGAGCGTCGTCTTTTCTTCTCCGAGGAACCGCTTGATGACGGGCGCGATCGCGGCCCTGCTCGTACCGGCGACGAACAGCCCCGGCGTGTAAGCAAACGTGGTCTGGTAGGGCACTTCGTCCGGCGGCTTGTCGTTCGCCAGCCGCGGCTGCCCGCTGGGGTCGTAGTTCACGATTGCCGGGCGTGACTGGAACACCGGCACCTTCGACACCTCGGCCACCTTGCGGAAGCTCGTGGTCGTCGTGATGAACATGCGAGCCGCCAGCCCGGCCGCGGCGCTGTCGCCGGTGAGTACCGCGACAGCGAACTCCGGCCGCCCCTCGCCGTTGAACCCGGTCAGCGCGACCGCGACCCCGCCGAGTTTGCGGAACTCGGTGAGCATCTCGGGTGACACGAACAGCGCGAGCGCCGCGAGTTCCTGTTTGCCCTGCATCTCTTGCAGCGTCTTCGCGCTGCCCTTCTTGCCGTCGATGAAGGGAATGCTGTCTTCGAGCGGAGTGTTCTTGAAAGTCGCGCCGAGGATCGGGCCGAGTTCGGCCGGGTTGTGCAGTTCCGCGAACGCGAGCGTGCCCGGCGGGAACAGGTCGGCGACATCGGTCGGCGGCGCGGCGGTCGCAGGTGCGGCGCACGCGCCGAGGAGCGCGACGGAGAGGAGAACGCGGGTCAAGGGTTGGCTCCGGGAGTGTCGGTTCTTCAGCCCGAAGGGCTGGGACAGCATAGCCCGGGCAACGCCCCGGGATGCGATCGGATTTGTTTTCCAGGCCGAAGGCCTGGGACAGCGCCTGTCGCACCCCTTCAGGGTGCAAAACCAAAATGCCCGGGAACCCGGGGCGTTGCCCCGGGCTACGTTGTCCGACCCCTTCGGGGTCAAAACGGCGGTCACTTCCCGCCCAGCGCCTTTATGCGTGCGAGCGCGGCGGCGGCCTCGACCGTCAGCCGGTGCCCGGCGGGGCCGGCGGCCCATTTCTCCAGTTGAGAGCGGCCCGCGCCCGCCCGCAGGTTCTCCATCGCCTCGACGGCGCGCAGGATCCGCAGGTCGTCGGCCCGCACCGCCGGTGCGTCGATCCGGCTGAGCAGTTCCGCCGCGGCCTTCCGCACCTCGGAACTCGGCGACTTCTCCACCGCCTGCTTCAACACCGCGGAAGCCTCGCCGCCGAGCTTCTCCAGCGCCTTCACCGCGGCCTCGCGGGTCGCGAACTCCTCGCTGCCCAGGTCATCGACCAGCTCCGCGAGCTTCGCCGGCGGGGTCGCGGCCGGCACCGGGAGCCGCTCGCCGGCCTGCTTCGCGGCCTCATTGGGATTCTTGTACAGGTAATCGAGGCCGCGCTGCGCCTGCGCCGCGTCGGACGAACCGAGCAGCCTAAACGCTTCATCGAACCCCGAAACGGCCGCGTCCGCCGGGCCGACCGCAACCGGCTTCTCCGGCACCTCCCACACCAGCGCCGTGCCGTCCTGTGCGGAGGACACGAGCTTCTTGCCGTCCGCGGTGAACGACAGCCCGGTCACCGGCCCGTCGTGGCCGCCGAACGGGGCGAGCGTGTCGCCGGTGGGCACGTCGAACACCGTCACGCGCCCGGTCTGCGTGCCGACGGCCAGCCGCTTGCCGTCGGCGCTGAGTGCGATGCTCATCAGCCCGTTTTCCGCGTCGGCGTGAACGCGCCGGACGACGGCCCCGGTGCGCAGGTCCACGACGAGCGCGGTGCCGGTCTCGTCCCACGTCGCCAGGAGCCGCGCGTCCGGGCTGAACACGATCTCGCCGGCGTTCTGGACCGCGTCGATCGTCAGCCGCTTCTTGCCGGTCGCGACCTCCCAGACCGTCAGCGGGTGCGTCGGCACCGCGACCAGCCGCCCGTCGGGCGAGAGCGCCCCGCGCACGCCGTTCTCCTGTCCGCCGCCCGGGTTGAAGGTCCGCACGGCCTTTCCGGTGGTCGGGTTCAACACGACGATGCCGAACTGACACGACAGGGTCATGCGGTCGCGATTGGCCGCGGCGAACGAGACGAACGGGACGCCGGAGTTCGGCGGGAGCGAGTACTTCGACACGACCTTGCCGGTATCCACGTCGATGATCTGGACTTCGAGTTCCTCGCCGCTGGGCACGACGACCGCGGCGCGCCGGGAGGAGAAATCCCAGACGGTCGGCAGCCCGTTCTCCTCGCCCGGCAGCTCGGTGACCTTGCCCGGCGCGCCGGTCGCGGCGTCGAACGTGTGGAGCTTGTTCTCCTGATCGACGACCGTGACCGTTTTGCCGTCCGCACTGATGCCGGGGGTTGTCAGCGGCGGCAACCGGTCCACCTGCGGCCCCTTGCCGGTCTTCGTGTCCCAGATGCGGATCCCGCCGCTCGGGTCGATCGCGGCAACCGTGGTGCCCTCGGGGGCGAGCGCGAACGGGCCGTGGAGGTTCATTTCCGGCGGGTCGTGCGGTTCCTTCTCCTCCCCGGTGGCCGCGTCGAGCGGGACCACGGTCGCGTCGCCCTGCACGACGAACAGGGTCTTGCCGTCGGGACCGAACCTTGGGGCGAAGTGGACCACGTTCTCCGGCCCCTTGAACCCGTCCACGGGTTCCTCGGAATCGAGCGCGTAGAGGTGGAGTTGCTGTCCGGTGACGGCGATTTTCGTGATGTCCGGTGAGAACGCGTACTCGGGGAAGTCGATTTCGGTGCGGTACGTGCGGACCCGCTTGCCGGTGCGCAAGTCCCACAGCCACACGCCGGTCCGCTGTCCGCTACCGAGCAGCCAGCGGCCGTCGGGCGAGTACAGGAGCCGGGTCGGCGGCGCGCCCGGCGGCACGCCCGGCTGAGGGGGCTGGAGGCCCCCCGCCCCCAGGGCGGCGAACCGGCCGTTCGGGTTGTTGTTCGGGCCGCCGGCGGGCAGGCCGAGTTCGCGGATCAACTTGCCGGTCTGGGCGCTGACGAGCAGCACCTTGCTCTCGGTGCCGACCGCGAACGACTGCCCGTCCGGGTGGACCGCCAGCGCGCCGGGGTTGGTTCCGTCGGGAAGCGTTTTTTCGGGCAGGTCGCGAACGGTGTTGGCCGCCGGCGTCCAGATGCGCACGCGCGTGTCTTCGATCAATACGACCGAGCCGTTTTTCGCCAGCCCGACGAGGCCGGCCGCCGAGTTCAGCCGCGCGACCTCCTTGCCGGTCGCGGGATCCCACATCTTGATGGTGTCTTCGCTCCCGGAGACGGTGCAGAGGAGTTTGCCGTCCGGGGTGAAGCCCATCGCGTGAATGTCGGTGCCGTGGCGGAGCCGGACGGTGCCGTAGCGGGCGACCGCGCCGGCCGGGAGCGGGTCGCCGTGGCGGTCGAGCTGGGGCGCGCCGGGGAGCGTGAACACCGGGCGGATGGGCCGCGGCGCGGGCGGTCCGGGGGGCGGGAGCGGCTGGTCCGGGGCGCCCGGCGCCACGCCCTTCTGCTGCGCGGCCAGCGCGACCGCTCGCAGGTTGATCGGGATCGGCGCCCCGCCGAGCGGGTTGGGCCGGTACTTGATGGAGTCGAGTAGCGCGGAAATCTCCTGGATCGCCTCCGCGGACTGACCGGGCGCGGGCGCCCCGCTCAGCAGCACGATCAGCCCGCAACTCGCCCAGCGAATCATGTGTGGTCCTCAGAGTAGTAGGCACACTCCGTGTGCCGTCGCTATTCCGCTGTGTATCGTGACGGCACACGGCGCCGGCCTTCGGCCTACTACTACTTTGCCTTCCAGTCGGATTTCGTCGCCCACGCCAGGCCGTTGGTCAGCAGCCGGATGAAGTTCTCGTCCTTGAAGTCGTCGGGGTGGCCCAGAGACGTGTAGAACACCCGGCGCCCGTCCTTCTCGCGGGTCCACGCGACCGGTTCGGACTCCTTGCCCATCGTCCCCTGAAGCAGAACGCTCACGTCGCCCGCGACGTTGGGGTTCTTGTACAGACTGCCGTTGGTCTTGAACGGTTGCACACCTTTGAGAATCGGGTGGTCCTTCCCCTTGTCGGTCGGCTTCACCTCGGCAACGCCGGCGCCGAAGTGTCCTTTATAATCCCCGCCCAGAACCTCCTTGTCCATCTCCAACCACTTCTGGAACCCGTGGCTCGCGGTGCGGATGCCGATAATTGGCTTCTTGGAACTGACGAACTTCTTCACCAGTTCCAACGCATCGCCCTCGATTTGGAGCCGGCGCGTGAAGAACACCGCGACATCGCACTTCTCCAGTTGGTCCAGCCCCGCCAGTGCCGGGTCTTTCTCGGCCTTCGCGATCATCAGCACGCATTCCACCGGATAATTCGCTTCCCAGTGCTTTTTGAGCGCGGTGAGCGAGTCGTCCGACTTGTACTCGAACGACCCGGAGATCAGCGCGACCTTCAGCTTCTTCCCCCCCTCTCCCTTTGGGGGAGGGGGCTGGGGGGTGGGGTTCTTCGCGTCACTCGCCAAGTACGCGAACAGGTCCGCGACCTGCGGTTCCGTCAGCGTGTCGAGCAGTTTCTCCGGCATCAGCGACACCGCGGAGGGCGTCATCTCGGCGATGTCCGCCTTTGCGACGGTCACTTTCGTCACCAGGTCGTTCACCACGTTGATGAGTGTCACGGATTCGCCGGCGGTGTCGGTCGCGATGCCGGATAGCTTCCGATCGTCCTTCGTCAGTACCGAGTACGTCACGAATTCCGGCCGAATGTAGCCCGACGGATCGACGGTGTTCGCCAAGAGGTACATCCGGTTCTTGCGGTCCGCGGTGGTGAGGTCCGGGCCGACCTTGCCGCCCTCGCCGTGCAACTGGTGACACGCGGCGCAGTGCTTGGTGAAGAGGAGTTTCCCGCGAGCCCCGTCGCCGGTCTCCTTCTGAAGCGCGATGTTCAGCCCGCCGATGCGGGCCTGCTTTTCGCCGGCGGTGGACGGCGCCAGTTTGCCGAAATGCTTTTCCACGATGGCCGTTACGGCTTTGTCGCCGAGCGCCACTGCCGACCGCGCGTAATCGACGGTGATATCCGCCTTCGGAATCTTCCCTTCCTCCCAACGCTTCAGGAGCATCGCGGCCCACGCCGGGCGCGTGAGGAGCATTTGAATCGCGCGCTTCTTCACCGCGGGCGAGTACCCGGCGTAGCCCGCGAGTACCTTCTCGCCGACCGATTCGGCGTCGAACGCTTCCAGCCCCCCGAGCAGCCCGACGCGATGAGCGTCGGACTTCGCCGACGTCAGTTGTTCGAGGAACAGTTCTTCCGATCGCGGATCGCGCACCTGCCGCAGGAGGTCGATGGCTCGGAGCCGCGTGCCCTCCGCGGTCTTCTCGTCGGCCGCGATCTCGCGCAGCGTCGCGCGGGCCGGCGCGTCCTTCATCCGGGCCAGCACTTCCAAAACGAGCAGATCCTTTGGCCGCTCCATCCGCAACCGGTCGAGTGGCGCACGGAGTGAGGGAAGCACGCTGTCTTGCGGGTGCGCCTGAAGTGCGGTGGCGAGGCCGCGGAGCGGCGCGTTGAGATCGTCGTTCGCGCTGCGGGTCAGTTCGAAGATCGTCCCGACGCGCGTGGTGCCGTTGGCGATGTTGCCCGACATCAGCCGGCGGGCGACGCGCTCGTTGAAGAAGTCGGCAAGTTTCTGGTTGGGCGCCGTCAGGTAGGTGAACCGTACCGTGTTGGTGGTGTCGCGGCGGTTCGCGTCCTCCTGCGCCCACCACGTGAGCATCGCCAAGATCGGATCGTCGCTCAGCATCCGGTTGTTCAAAAGCGCGTCCACGATGGCGATTTCCTGCTGCGGGGTGAACCGCCGCGCGGTGCAAGCCATTTGCGCCACAACGGGGAAACTCCGCTCCGCCGACGCGATCCGCCCGAACATCGCGAGCGTCGATTCGGAGGCCGTCTCCTCGTCGCCGATGAGCCGGATCATCCACGCCCGGACGTACTCGTTGGCGTGCTCGCCGACGTTGACGAAGTCCTCTTCCATCCACCCGCCGGAGGCTGCCAGCGCCCACAGCGATTCCAGCGCCAGTTGCCCCTTCTCGGTGAGCAGCCATTTCCGCAGTTTCGCGTGAACTCCGGTCTCGCCACGCTCGGCGATCATGCGCCGGGCCTCGTTCCGCCACCACTTGTTCGGGTGCTTGAGCAACTCCGCGAGTTCCGCGGTACTCTTCTTCCGCAGGTCGAACGTCTCGTACTTGGGACCGCCCTTGTATTCGATGCGGTAGATGCGTCCGCTGGCCTTGTGCCACGAATCCACCGGGTCGAGGTGCGCGGCCCGCTTGTCGTACCAGTCCGCAACGTAAATGCACCCGTCCGGCCCGAGCATCAGATCGACCGGCCGGAACCAGTTGTCGTCGGTCGTCATCAGGTCGCCGCCGTGGCTGGCCTTGAAGCTCGACTTCACGGCTTCGAGTTTGTGCCAGTAAACGGCGCTCGAAAGGAGGTTCCCGGCGATGTACTGGCCGCGGTACTCCTCCGGGTACACGTCCGCGTCGTACAGCACGCCCCCACAGGTGACGTGACCGCCCTTGAAGCCCGTGTAGGGCACGTGATCGAAGTAGCCGTAGGTGTAGGGGTTGTGGAGCGGGCCGTGCTT
>CAZBXY010000297.1:0-9725 GCA_964495365.1 uncultured Frigoriglobus sp.
GCGCGGTGCTGTACGAACTGCTCACGGGCCGCCCCCCGTTCGCCGGCGCCGACTTCCTCGATACGCTCGATCAGGTCCGCACCCGCGATCCGGTTCCGCCGCGCGTGTTGCTTCCGAAACTCCCGCGCGACATCGAAACGATCTGCCTCAAGTGCCTTCAGAAAGACCCGGCGCGCCGGTACGCCTCGGCCGACGAGCTGACCGACGACCTCGACCGGTTCCTGGGCGGGCGGCCGATCGTGGCTCGGCCCGTCGGGGCCGCGGAGCGCGCGTGGAAGTGGGTGCGGCGGAACCGCGCGCTGTCGGCGGCCGTGGCCGCGGTCACGCTCGCGCTCGTCACCGGAACGGCGGTCGCGACGGTTTTCGCGGTCCGGGCCGCGGACAGCGAGGCGCGCGCCACCCAGAAGGCCACCGAAGCGGCTGCCGACCGCGACGCGGCCCGCGCTGCTGAAGACGCGGCCCGCGCCGCCGAGCGCGAGAGCCGCCGGCGGATGGTCTGGCTCAAGCTCATGACCGCGACCCGGTCGTTGGAGGCCGGCGACCCGAGCGCGGCACTCCTGTGGTTCAGCCAGGTGTGGGAACTGGACCGCTCGGACGCCTCTGCCGAGGCGAGCCACCGCGCCCGCCTGGCCGGGTTGCTCCAGACGATGCCCGACCTCATCGGCGCCTGCTTCCACACCGATCAGGTGACCGACGCGGTGTTCTCGCCGGACGGAACGCGCGTGCTGGCCCGGACGGAGGGAAATGCGGCGTACATTTGGGATTACGAAAAGAGCCGGCTCGCCGCGCCGCTCATGACCCACACCGACCGCGTGCGACACCTGTGCTGGAGTCCCGACGGGACCGCGGTCGCCACCGCGTCGGCCGACAAGACGGTCGCGATCTGGGACGCGAAGACCGGCGCGCGGCGGCACACGCTCGCGCACGGCGGCGCGGTCAACTGGGTCGCCTACCACCCGAAGGGCGACCGGCTCGTCACCGCCGCCGAGGACGGGACGGTGCGCCTCTGGGAAACCGCGAGCGGCAAGCAGCTCCCCTGGGCGTTCCCCGCCGGCGCGGTGGTCGATTACATCGCGTTTTCGCCCGACGGTTCTCGGTTGCTCACGGCCGGGCGCGACGACGCGGTGCGCGTGTGGGCGTTCGACCCGCCGGCCCCGCTCTCGCCCCCCCTACCGTACCGCGCGTCCACGCCCACCGAGCGGTACCAGTTCCACTGGGACCGGTGGCCGAAGTTCTCACCGGACGGCAAGTCGGTGGCGTCCTTCAAAGGTCAGAACCTCGTCATCTGGCGCGACGGGGACGGAGAGGCCAAAAGCTTCGACCTCGATTACGGAATCACCGAGGTGTACTTCGTTCCCGGTACGGACCGGCTCCTCGCCACCGGCAACAAGTACAACCGGGTCGCGGTGGTCACGGTCGCCGACGGGAAGGACGTCTACGTCCTTCAGCACCCGCGGCAGGCGAACGTCGGCGGGGTCAGTCCGGACGGCAAGCACCTGATTACGGCCAGCGGCGGCGGGGTGATTCACTTGTGGGACGCGGCCACCGGGGCGCCGGTGTGGAACCCGCAGCGGTGCGGGGACTTCGCCAGCGCCGTCGCCTTCAGCCCCGACGGCAAGCGCTGTTTGGCGGCGAGTCAGGACGGGACGATCCGCGTGTGGGCCGTCGCCGCCCGGCCGCCGTCGGTTCACCCGTACCAACCGGACGGCCGGGCGCACTACCTCACGCTCCCGGTTCCCGGCGGGCGCGAGCGGGTAACCGGCCCGGACGGTCGGGCGCCCGTCGAGTACGGCGGAAAAGATCAGCCCGCCCTTGCGACGCTCGCTCCCGGAACTGCCCCGGTGACGGTCGAACACCCGGAGCCGGTCACCGCGGTGCTGTTCAGTGGTGACGGCGCGCGGTTCGTGGTCTTCGGCGGGAACACGGTCCGCGTGTGGGACGCGAAGACGAGCAAACCGGCCGGCGAACCGGTGCGGTTACCGGCAAGTCCGCAGCCGCCGAAGGAAGCGCTCGCGGGCGCGACCCACGACCGGCTGAGTCGCGACGGTACCCGGCTGGCCGTGTGGGACGACCCGAAGACGGTGTCGGTCTGGGATCTGGGCGCCGGCAAGCGCGTGTTCGGCCCGTGGAGGAACGATAACCCCGGTCCGCTCGTCTTCGGCCCGAAGGAACACCACGGGATCGTCAACGGACTGGTTCTGTCGCCGGACGGGCGCCTGCTCGCCGGCGGGACCGACAGCTCCGGCACACTGACGGTCTGGAACGTGGACACCGGCGGCGTGATCCACCAGAACCGTCGGTACCGCGGGTACATCCAGGGGTTCGGGTTCTCGGCCGACGGCCAGCGGATCCTGCTGTGGGCGTCGGACAACACGGCCCGGGTGTTCGAGAGTCGGACCGGGACTGCGGTCGGCCCGGCGCTGCGGCCCGCCCAGACGAAGGCGCAGTACGTGCGGGTGAACCCCAACGAGTGCGCGATCTCCGACGACGGCCGGCGGCTGGCCTTCTTCGAGAACATTTCCGGCATGGTCAGACTGTGGGACGCGGACCGGGCCGACGCGCTCCTCACCGTGACCGTGCCGGAGCGCACCGCCGCGAGCCGCATGTGGTTCTCGCCCGACGGCACGCGGGTGAACCTCGTCGTCGGCGGGAAGGCGCTGGGTGTCGAAGTGCCGCGGTTCGACGTTCCGGCCGAACTGACCGGCCCGCTGGTCCGGCTGCTCACCGGGCAGCGGATCGACGAAACGGACGGGATCGAGTTCATCGACCAGTTCGCTTTCCGTACCGACCCGGACACGTACCGCCGGGCGTTTTTGGTCTGGCGGGGCCTCGCCGACGACCCCGGCGCGCAACCGCCCCGCACACCGCAACCCGACCGCCGGTAGCCCTCACCGGACACTACCGCAGCCCTCTCGGAGGTCTCCCATGCGTCTTGCTGCCGTTCTCATACTCGTGTTCGTGGCTTCGCCCGCACGCGCGGCGGAGCCGAAGGTTCACCGCGACCTCGCGTACACCGAACCCAAAACCGAAAAGCAAACCCTCGACGTGTACGCGCCCGCGGAGGGCAAGCTCATGCCCGTCGTGATCTTCGTCCACGGCGGCGGGTGGCAGGCCGGTGACAAGAAAGAAGTGGACAAAAAGCCACAAGCGTTTGCGGACAAAGGATTTGTGTTCGTCTCCGTCAACTACCGACTGATCCCGACCGCGACCATCAAGGAGATGGCCCAGGACGTGGCGAAGGCGATCCGGTGGGTTCACGACCACGCGAAGGACTACGGCGGCGACCCGCACACGCTGTTCGTCACCGGGCACTCCGCCGGGGCGCAGCTCGCGGCGCTCGTGTGTACCGACGAGCACTATTTGAAAGCCGAAAAGCTCGCGCTCGCGGCGATCCGGGGCTGTGTCCCCAACGACGGCGACACCTACGACGTTCCGCTCCAGATCAAGACGGTCGAGCAACGTCGGGCCGACATCTACCGCAAGAAGTTCGGCGACGAGGAGAGCCAGAAGGCGCTCTCGCCGATCACGCACGTGGCGAAGGGGAAGGGCATCCCGCCGTTCCTGATCCTGCACGTGTCGAACCACCCCGAGGTGAAGATGCAGTCGGAGAAGCTCGCGAAGGCGCTGACCGACGCCGGCGTGCCGGCGCGGGCGTACCCGGCGGAAGGGAAGACGCACCTGACGATCAACTCCGAACTCGGCGCGGCCGACGACAAGCCGACGAAGGAGCTGTTCGCGTTTATCGACGGGTTGCTGAAGAAGTGACGCGGCTTCCGTTCCGTCGAACCGCCGGCGTGAGCCGGCCGGGTCTTCTGTTCTACGGAGAACGTGGAGAGGATTGGGCTGGCGCGGGCAGAAAAAGAAGGGGTTGGGGTGATCGATTCACCCCGACCCTTTCCGCGCGACGAGTGCCGGGAACAGGACTTGAACCTGCACGGGGTTGCCCCCGCCAGCCCCTCAAGCTGGTGCGTCTGCCAATTCCGCCATCCCGGCTCGGAACGACTCTCCGGGCATTATTGCGGATGGCGGCGCGTTTTCAAGGGTCGTCCGCGGCGCTTTTGCCCAACGCGCTCGAACGCACCCGCCCCGACTTCGATCACTCGGGCAACGATACCTTGACGGTTGTGGTCGTGTCGCCGCGTTGGAGCTTGACGGTCGCGTCGCCGACGGCCAGCGCATCGCGCAGGAGCCGGCGCAGCGCCTCGGCGTCGGCGGGCTTCTTGCCGCTCACTTCGAGGATCACGTCGCCGACCTTCAGCCCGGCCTTCTCGCCGGCGCTGCCGGCCGCCACCTTCGCGACCGTCACCACCTTGTCGGTCGCCTTCACTTCGACACCGACCGTGGACAGCTCGAAGAACGTGACGTAGCCGAGCGGCCGGGTCACCTTCTCCTCGACGACGACCCTGCGCGAATCGATATCTCTCTGAAGTAGAGGGTTGTTGACTTGTTCGTGCGGTTTTGGGGGAACGGCGATGGTGACGGTCCCGCCGGCGATCAGGGTACCCACCTCAACCGTCCCACCGACGGTGATATTGCCCCGGGCGATGATGAGGCTTTTCTGAACGTGTCTCTTCACTCGCACGTCGCCGTCGCAGATGACGACGGAATTGAAGATGTCGTGTTTAGTGCTGACATCACCAGTCGCAAGAACCAGCGAGTCCATGATTCCCGCCGTCAACGGGCCGCGTGAGACCACGAGACAATGTATCAATCCAAGGGTTTCCAAGCCTGAAGCCTGGATAGCTTCCGCTGCCGGACCAGATTGTTTCTTGTACAGTCCGTCGCGCCGAATGAACTCGATGCCCGGATACGCCTTTTTGTAAGTCGCGAAGTCCGCAAAACATGTGGGACCGCCTCGCGGCTTCCGGTCCCCGGTCATTTCCGCCACCGCAACCGCCCTGACTCCAAGCTCGTAGGCCGGTATCCAGAGGCGATCGTCATCGACCTTGAACGGACTGACGGCGGCGGTCGAAGCGACGTACAGGTCGATCTGACCGCGCCTGGCGAACCGGTCCCCGCGCGGCAGGCGCATCAGGGCGATGTGCTCGCGGAGCGCCTGGACCGCCTTCGCCGCGCGGGTGCGGACCTCGGGGCTGTCTGACTTCAGCGCCGCCAAGAGTTCCGGCGGCACTTCGTCCACGTTCAGCGTCGCGAGCCGTCGGCTGGCCGCCTCGCGCTCGGCGAAGTCCTCGCTGTCGAGTTGCTTCACGATGCCCGCCACGTCCACCGCCCGCGGCGGCGGGATGTCTGAACCGCCCGCCACCGCGATGACCCCGACGACTGCGAAGACCGCACCGACTGCGAGACGGAACATCGGAAACTCCGGGTTGAAGGTGATCCCAGTTGGAAACGGCCGGTCGAACCGCCGGCGTGAGCCGGCCGGGTTCTTCAAGACAACCCAGCCGGCTCACGCCGGCGGTTCGACATGACACGGCAGTTGATTCCTGGAACCGTATGAAAGTCGGTTGAGGGAAGAACCCGCGCGGACGAATGTCCGCGCGGGTGGCCCGATTGCGAGACACTACGGTTCGAAGAACTCTGTGTCGTTGTTCCACGACACTCCGCCGGGGGTTTCGACCCTCGTGGTCCCCTTGACCCAGTATATCCCGTCGCCCTGGTTGGCCGTGTTGTCGCCGATCGTGACGCTGACGAGGTTGAGCGTCCCTTTCCCGAAGAAGATGCCGCCGCCCTTCCCGGCGCTACTGGTCACGATGTTGTTGCGGATCGTCGTACCCCCCGTCAGCGTCAGCGTCGTCCCCGCACCCGCTCCTCCATCTTTCACAAAGATCCCCCCGCCCCAGTCCACGGCCGAGTTCCCGTTCACGTCCACTCCCGACAGGGTGACGGTCGTCGCGGTCGTGGTTGTCGAGTTCTCGATGAAGATGCCGCCACCGGCCCGGGCGGTATTGAGCGTGATGGAACTGCCGGTGATGGTGGTATTGACTCGCTGGCCGATGTAGATGGCACCGCCCTCGGCCGCGCTGTTCCCGGTGAAGCCACCCCCGGTGACGGTGAGCGACCCGGCCGTGGCCGCGATCGCCCCTCCGAGGCTGCCGGTGGCCTTATTCTGGGCGAAGGTGCAGTTCTCGACGATCAGGTTCCCGACCGAGCGGATGGCACCGCCCGCGTTGGGATCGGACTCCCCGTTCCGCAGGGTCAACTTCGTGAGCTTCGCGTTTAAGGCCGAGAACACATCGAAGATGCGGTGCTTGACCGTGCTGGATGCGTCGCGCTGGACAGTGATTCCGTTGGTCGGGCCATCGATGTGTACGTTCGCTTTGAGATCGAGTTGGCCCTTCCCCGGCCCCGGGTCGAGGGTGATCGTTCCCCCGTCCAGAGTGCTCTTGAACGTGATTCGCTCGTGGTTTGCCAGGTTCCGCGCAGGGTCGTTGACGAACTCGACCGCTTCCCGGAGGGAGACCCATGCGTCTTTCGGGTCCACGACATCGAGAGCGGTGGTGACCACGAGCGCCGGAGCCGGGGCGACGACGGACCCCACGGCCGCGCCCGCGAACGCGCTGCTGAGCACGGTCACCGTGGGCAGCGTCGCGAACCAGAAGTTGCCCGACCCGCCCGGCTCGATCACCGAACTGCCGCTCCAGGACACGTTCGTGCCGACCGAACCCGTCCAGCCCATGTCGTTGCCCAGGTTCGTGACCGCCGAGAGGTCTTCCACGGACACGCCGAAGGTGTCGAACTCCTCGTTCGTAAAGTACGAGGTGTTCATGATGTTGTAGTTCCAGAGGAACTTCCCCTCGTACCCGGGCGCGTCGGCCGTCACCGTCACCGCGACGGTCGCGGTCCCGCCGGTGCTGATCCAGTTGAACGTGTCGTTGAACACGACCGTGGAGGGCACGTCGCGGCCTTCGAGCGCTTCGACGCACAGGCGCGAACGCTGCTTCCACCTGTCATTCTTAGGGGGGGGGGCGACTGTTTGAACAACCGACCGAGGGACTTGAACATGGCATACTCCTGGTGCCGAAGAACTCGTGCGAAAGACGTGGGCAGCACGAGTGGACTGGATAGTACAGCGATTCGGGAGCGAGTCAACGAAAAAATATCCGCACCGACGATCGTGCGGTCGTCGGCACACCGCGACCGGAGTACATAGGGCCTTTCTCGTTGCACCACGGATGCACTGTCGTTCCAATGACGACATGCGAAGCCCCGACTTCGATCACCTGTGGACCCACGCGCGGGTCGCCACGTTCGACCCGCGCGCCGGCGCGCCCTGCGGGTTGCTCGAAGATCACGCGATTGCGGTTCGCGGTGAGACGATCGCGGCCGTTCTCCCGAACGACGCGCCCGAAGTGCGCGGCTTCGGCGGCCCGGTAACGAACTGCCGCGGGCGACTCGTCACGCCGGGGCTGATCGACTGCCACACGCACCTCGTCTGGGGCGGATCGCGCGCGGCGGAGTGGGAACTGCGGCTCGCGGGCACTCCGTACACCGAACTCGCGCGCCGCGGAGGCGGAATTCTGTCCACTGTTCGCGCGACCCGTGCGATGGGCGAAGACGATTTGCTTCGAGCAGCCATCCCGCGAATCCGGGCATTGATCGATGAAGGAGTAACGTGCGTCGAAATCAAGTCTGGGTACGGGCTGACGCTCGCCGACGAGTTGAAGATGCTGCGCGTCGCGCGGCGGTTGCGCTACTCCGACCCGTATTTGCATATCGAGGTGTCGCCGACGCTGCTCGCGGCGCACGCGGTGCCGCCGGAGTTCGCCGGGCGCGCCGACGATTACGTTTCGCTGATTTGCGAGGAGATCATCCCGGCCGCGGCCCGCGAGGTGCTGGTCGAAGCGGTGGACGTGTTCTGCGAGTCGATCGCGTTCACACCAACACAGTGCGAGCGTATCTTCACGGCCGCCAAGAAGCATCACCTTGTTGTGAAGGGGCATGTTGAGCAGCTTTCCCATTCGCGCGGCGCGGAACTCGTGGCCCGGTGCGGCGGGTGGTCGGCCGATCACCTCGAATACCTCGACGCGGCGGGAGTCGAAGCGATGGCGCGGGCCGGAACCGTTGCGGTGCTGCTCCCAGGCGCGTATTACTTCCTTCGCGAACAGCAAAAGCCGCCGGTCGAATCGCTCCGCGCCGCAGGAGTGCCGATCGCCGTTGCGAGCGACCTGAATCCGGGGACCAGCCCGTTCGCCTCGCTCCGGCTGGCGATGAACATGGCGTGCGTGCTGTACGGGCTGACGCCGGAGGAGGCGCTTGCCGGCGTCACACGCGAGGCCGCGAAGGCGCTCGGGCGCGCCGACTGCCTGGGCACGCTTACTGTGGGCAAGCGGGCCGATTTCCTCCTGTGGGACGTGTCGCACCCGGCTGAAATTGTCTGTCAACTCGGTGTCAACCCGCTCGTGCAGCGGGTCGTTCGAGGGAAGCAAGCCGATGACTGAACCCGATATGAGAGTGTGGACCGGGCGCGTGGACGAGGCCGACGGGCCGACCGCCCTGCGGTGGCACACGGAGGTGCGGCCGTACTCGTCGGAGGGCGAGCCGGGGGTCGTCCTCGTCGGGTTCTCGTGCGACGTGGGCGTGCGCCGCAACGGCGGGCGCCCCGGCGCGAAGGACGGCCCGTACGCGGTCCGCAAGGCGCTGGCGAACCTCGCGTGGTACCAGCAGTGGCCGGTGTACGACTGGGGCGACGTGCGGTGCGACGACGACAACATGGAAGCCGCGCAGGACCGGCTCGCGGACGTGGTCAAGCAGATCGTCGACGACGGGCACCGGCCGCTCATCATCGGCGGCGGGCACGAGGCCGCGTGGGGAACCTACCAGGGCGTCACCGCGGCCCGGCACAAGCACGTCGTCGGCGCGGTAAACATCGACGCGCACCTCGACCTGCGGGCCGACGCGGAAGCGAACTCCGGCACCGCGTTCGCGCAGGCCGAGCGGTTCTGCCGCGAGCGGGCGCGGGCGTTCCGGTACTTCGCGGTGGGCCTCGCCAAACAGTCGAACACCGCGGCGCTCTACGAGCGGGCCGACGCGTTCGGCGTCACCTACCTGCACGATTTCGACCTGCGGCCGTGGGGGCTGGACGAGGTTCATCAGCTCATCTCCGGGTTCATGCAGCCGTGCGGCGCGGTTCACCTCAGCGTCGATCTCGACGTACTCCCGGCGTACATCATGCCCGCGGTCAGCGCGCCGGCGGCCCGCGGGGTGCCGCTGGAGATCGTCGAACCGCTCATCGTGCGCATCCTCAGCACCGGGAAGGTGACCGCGGTCGATCTGGCGGAGTTCGCCCCGAACTTGGACCCGGAGGGGAACGGGGCGCGGGTCGCGGCCCGGCTCGCGTGGTTCATCGCCATCAGCTGGCGCGCGGGGAGACGGATGTGAGCGGCACCCGCAACGACCCGGCCCGCGTGGTCCGCGCCCCGCGAGGGGCCGTGCGGTCGTGCAAGAGCTGGCAGACGGAAGCGGCGCTGCGGATGCTCATGAACAACCTCGATCCGGAGGTGGCCGAGCGCCCGGCGGAACTCGTCGTCTACGGCGGCATCGGCCGCGCCGCGCGTAACTGGGAGTGCTTCGACAAGATCGTGGAGGTGCTCCGGCGGCTGGAAAGCGACGAAACGCTGCTCGTGCAGTCCGGCAAGCCGGTGGGCGTGTTCCCGACGCACCCGGACGCGCCGCGGGTGCTGATTGCCAACTCGAACCTCGTGCCGCGGTGGGCGACCTGGGACCACTTTCACGCCCTGGATCGCTCTGGATTGATGATGTACGGT
>CAZBXY010000298.1:0-9694 GCA_964495365.1 uncultured Frigoriglobus sp.
GGCGCAGTGGTTCTTACCACCCTCCACCTTACAATACCAGCACCTCACACGCTTCTCCACAGGAACGCTCTCCGATGCACGAGTACCGCACCGAAACCGACAGCATGGGGCCGATCCGCGTGCCCGCCGATCGCTACTACGGCGCACAAACCGCGCGCTCGCTCACGCACTTCGCCATCGGCGGCGACACCATGCCGCGGGCCGTCCTCCGCGCGTTCGGCACCCTCAAGAAGGCCGCGGCGCTCGTGAACAAGGAACTGGGGCTGCTCCCCAAGGAGAAGTGCGACCTCATCGCGCAAGCCGCCGACGAGGTGATCTCCGGGCACCTCGACGACCACTTCCCCTTGCGCGTCTGGCAGACCGGCAGCGGCACCCAGACCAACATGAACGTCAACGAGGTGATCTCGAACCGCGCGATCGCGATCGCCGGCGGGCACCTCGGCAGCAAGAAACCGGTTCACCCCAACGACGACGTGAACATGTCGCAGTCGTCCAACGACACCTTCCCGACCGCGATGCACATCGCCGCGGCGGAGGAACTGGTTCACCGACTCGTTCCCAGCGTGACGGCCCTGCGCGACACCTTCGCGGCGAAGTCGAAGGAGTTCGCGGACATCGTGAAGATCGGCCGCACGCACCTCATGGACGCCGTTCCGCTCACGCTCGGTCAAGAGTTCAGCGGGTACGTTGCGCAGATCGACTACGGCCTCCAAGCGGTGAAGGCGACGCTGCCAATGCTGTACGAACTCGCGCTCGGCGGAACGGCCGTGGGCACCGGGCTGAACGCGCACCCGGAGTTCGCGGTGAAGGTGGCGGCGCAGATCGCGAAGCTCACGGGCCTGCCGTTCGTCACCGCGCCGAACAAGTTCCAGGCACTCGCCGGGCACGAACCGCTTGCATTCGCTCACGGCGCGATCAAGGCGCTCGCGACCGGCCTCATGAAGATCGCCAACGACATCCGGTGGCTCGCGAGCGGCCCGCGGTGCGGGCTGGGCGAACTCAGTATCCCCGAAAACGAACCAGGCTCGTCGATCATGCCCGGCAAGGTGAACCCGACGCAGTCCGAAGCGCTCACGATGGTCTGCGTGCAGGTGATGGCGAACGACGTGGCGGTCGGCCTCGCCGCCTCACAGGGCAACTTCGAGCTGAACGTCTTCAAGCCGGTGCTCATCCACAACTTCTTGCACTCCGTGCGGCTCCTTACCGACGCCTGCCGCAGTTTCCGCGAACACTGCGCCGCGGACATGCCGGAAACCGACTACGAGGCGCTCGAATACTTCGTCGGCCCAGACAGCGGGATGGTGGAGGTCGATCAGTCGAAGATCGTGGCGAAGGCCGGCGGGAAAGTGCGCAAGGGTATCGACGCGAACCGACCGGCGATCGCGAAGATCCTGAAAGAGTCGCTGATGCTCGTCACGGCGCTCAACCGCCACATCGGCTACGACGCGGCAGCGAAGATCGCCAAAACCGCGCACCACAACGGCACGACGCTCCGCGAGGAGGCGGTGAAGCTCGCCCCGCCGCTGAAGGACGGCAGCGGCGTGCTGACCGCGGAGAAGTTCGACCTGATCGTGCGCCCGGAGAAGATGACGGGGCCGGGCGCGGATTAGGCGAACGGCCGGTGAGCGATCCCGAGGTGAGTTGTGGAAGGGCTCCTTGTAGAACTCGAATCCCTTCTGAGGGGACACAACTACGAGGTGTTCCTGCGCGTCTACCGCGTGGCGTTCGTGCTGGGCACCCGAACCGCGGATTACGTCGGCCAGACGCTCGGCCCGACGGCGGTTCTTGGCGGTGAAACGCGAGTCGAAAGGGTGGCGCTGGTTGCGGAGGTCGAAGCGGCCTTGCGCTACAAGGGCGATTATGCGAGCGGACCGCGCCCGGCGGTCCTTCGATTACAGAGGTACAAGGAGTTGGTCGCCGCTGTCCTCACCAAGTTGGAATGCATAACCGAGCGGGCGACGTCTGTAACCGCGTTCTCGCTGCGAGAAGGCCACCCCGCCTACCCGGTATTCTGGGACTTTGCTTACGTCATCGCCGGCCCTGCGGAGACACTCGTGTTCATCGGATCGAGTTCGGATTAACGTGGTTCACCGGCCGGCTGACACCGGCCGTTCGCCACAAACAACACCGCCCGGCGGTGTGGGGACACCCGGGCGGCCGGAGAGACGTCCGCCTCAGCGGGTGATTTCGAGAGTGCTGACCTGCTCCCCGGCCTCGAACAACTTCACGGTCGCGGGCAACTCGACCGTTTCCGGCCCCTTGAGCAGCGGCTTCAGGAGCGCGTCGAGCGAATCGGGTGCGTCGAAGAATTCCTCTCGGTTGCCGCGCCCTTCGGGGCGGACCGGCATGAACTGCCGCGTCGGGCGGTCGTACCGGAACGATGACCCCGGCAGGATGGTGTTCTGAGTGTTACCCTGGCCGCTGATTTGGCCGGGAAGGAAGACGACGTATTTCGACTCGAAGGACAGCCGGGCGACCTTCCGCTCCCCCTTCTTCGACCGCGAATCGGCGATCCGTTCCGCCCGGACGGTCACGCGGACGATCGTCCAGCCCGGCTCGGGGTTCGCCGGGTCGTGCTTCAACTCCTCCCCGGGTCGGTTCGCCGGCGACAGGCGGGTCACGATCGCCCACTCGTACTCCGCGCGGTCGCCCTTGTCGGCCGGTTGGGAGCGAACGAGTTCGATTCGGGCCTTCCCCGCGGGCAGCGCCCGCGCCGTCTCGCGCAGCGGGTCGTCGGGTTCGTGCAGATCGGCGTACGACTTCGGCTCCTCCCCCCGCCGGCAGGCGCAGAGGAGGAGCGCGATGATGAAGAGTGGGAGGGCGAGTCGCACGGGTAAGCCCCAAGAAACACCGCCCGGCGGTGCGGGGACACCACCGGGCGGCCGGGAGATCGCCCCACGCGGGGTGCGATCTTACTGTCAGCGTAAGCCCGTTAAGCCGTCAGATCAATGGGCACCGGCACTTTTTCTGCACCTCACTTTGATGCGCGCCGCCGTTCCGGTGGGGTAGAAAACTCGTGCCCCTAACAACTCTCCGGCCCGGTCCGTCGTCTTGATTGAATCGAGAGATCGCCTTTCCCACGCGGAGTTTCCGAATGCGTCGGTATCTGTTCGCAACGGTCGCGGGTGCCGTCGCCGCGGTAGTCGTCGGCACCACCCCGGCGTTCGCGCTCGTGGCCGTTCCGTCCCCACCCGGTCAACTGGCCGCGACCTCGCAAGTCGTTGTCGTCGGGAAGGTGACCGCCGTCGAGAAGGAGCTGGCCGAGGTTCTGGCGCCCTACGTCGGGGCGAAAGACAAGCAGAAGTACAAGGTCGCGGTGGTGAAGGTCGAATCCGCGCTCGCCGGGATCGACGGCGCGAAGGTGAAAGAGGTGAAGGTCGGCATCTTCCAGCCGCCCAAACCCGATCCGAACGCCAAGCTGCCCGGCGGAATCCGCCCGCCCCGCGGCCCGGCCGTGGCCGTCGAACTGAAGGAAGGGCAAGACGTACTGCTGTTCCTGAACAAACACCCGAACGGCGACTTCTACCTGATGGCCGGGTTCGGCCCGCCGATCAACCCGACCGTCCCCGAGGGCAAAAAGGCGCTGGAAGAAGCCAAGAAGGTGACCGCGGTCCTCGCCGACCCGATGAAGGCGCTCAAGAGCGACAGGGCCGAGGCGCGGGCCGAGGCCGCGGCGGTGCTGGTGATGAAGTACCGCGCGTTCCCGCCGTTCGGCGGCGAGACCGAACAGGTCGCGATCGGGGCCGAGGAGAGCAAACTCATCCTCAAAGGGTTGGGTGAGGGCGAGTGGAAGGCCGACCGGTTCGGCGCGCCGCCGGGCGCGTTCACCGCATTCAACTACCTGGGGCTAACCGAAAAGGACGGGTGGGTTCCGCCGAAGTTCGTGGCCGCCCCGGGCCAACCGCCGCCGGACTTCGCGGTCGTCACGCAGGCCGCGTTCACCACGTGGCTCGCCGGCCCGGGCAAGGATTACCAGATTAAGAAGGTCGTACCCAAGAAAGCAGGGAAGTAGTCGTGTACCGGAACCTGATCCTCGCCGCGGTGGCCGCCGGAGCGCTGATCGGTCCGACCCGCGCGGGCTCGCCCGGCCCGCCGCGAGCCACCGTCACCAAGTTCGCGCACTCGGACGTTGTCGTTCGGGGGAAGGTCACCGCGGTCGCCGCCGACACCGTGACCGCGCCGTGGCACTACGACGTCACGCACAAGGTACCGTACAAGGTCGCGACGGTCGCGGTCGCGACCGCGTTCGTCGGCGCGGAGAAGTTGAAGGAGATCAAGGTCGCGTTCGAGCCGCCGGCGAAGCCGGACCCGAAGGAGGGCGCCCCGTGGCGAGTCCCGGACCGGCCGCAACTCAAGGAAGGGCAGGACGTGCTGCTCTTCCTCGTCAAGCACCCGAGTACCGATTTCTACGTCCTCCCCGCGAGCAACTCGCCGGTGGAAATCAAGGGCGAACGAGGGAAGACGGAACTGGAGACCGTCAAGCGGTTCGTCGCGGCGCTGGCCGACCCGGTGAAGGGGCTCAAGAGCGACAAGGCCGACGTGCGGGTCGCGACGGCCACGTTCCTGGTGATCAAGTACCGGGTGACAGGGGAACTCACGCGCGAGACCGATCAGATTACGATCCCGGCGGAGGAGAATAAGCTCATCTTCGCGGCGCTCCTGGAAGCCGACTGGAGTACCCGGCCGCCGCCTCTCGGGTGGAAGGACGACCCGGTCCCGCACCCGCTGGCCGCGTTCCAGCAACTGTACCTGACCGAAAAAGACGGCTGGGTCGAGCCGCTGATCGCCGCGGCGCCCGGCGCCCCGGTGCTGGATTACGGTCAGGTGATGAAGGACGCGTTCACCAAGTGGCGCGCCGGTCCTGGGAAGGACTACGTCATCAAACGCGTCGTCCCAAAAAAGTAAGTGGAGGTATCCATGTATCGTGTACTCGTATTGGCGGCCGCGGCCGCGCTGGTTCTGTCGGCGCCCGTCGGGGCGAAGCGGGCCATCCGGCTGTTCACCCCGGTCGAGAAGGTGGCCCGCGCCGACGCGGTCGTACTCGGCAAGGTGACCGCGATCGAGAAGGACACCGTGAGTTCTGCGCCCGCGCCCGGCGCGCCCGAGAAGGTCGCGTACCGGGTCGCGGTCATCAAGGTGGAGAGCGGGTTGCACGGCGCCGCGGGCGCGACGCACGTGAAGGTGGGTTTTGTTCCGCCCCCGAAGGACGAGCCGCCCGCCCCGGGCAAACTGGGCGGGCCGCGGCGCGGCGGGTATCCGCCGGTCGTTCTCACCGAGGGAATGGAAGGGCTGTTCTACCTCACCAAACACCACACCGGCGAGTTCTACACCATCAACCCGATGCTCGCGCCGGCCGAAGCGAAGGCCGAAAACTACAAGACCGACCTCGCGCAGGCGAAGTCGGCCGCCGCGGTCCTCGCCGATCCGATGAAGGCTCTGAAGGCGGACAAGGCCGCCGACCGGGGCTTCGCCGCGATCGTGCTGGTCACCAAGTACCGCTCGTACCCGGAAACCGCCGCGGAGGTAGTGGAAGAAAAGGTGCCCGCGGAGGAGAGCAAGCTGGTGCTGAAGGCGCTGGCCGAGGGGAACTGGAAGCCCGACCCGAACGACGCGACCGCGCCCAACGCGTACATGGCGTTCAACCAGCTCGGGCTGACCGACAAGGACGGGTGGAAGTTTCCGATGGTGAAGCCGGGCGAGGACTTCGGCGACAAGACGAAGGAGGCGTTCGGCGCGTGGCTGGCCGGCCCGGGCAAGGATTACCAGCTCCGCAAGTTCGTGGCGAAGAAGAAGTAAGCGCGGATTTTTTGAGCCGCGGAGCCGCGTGACCTTTTCTTCAGCCCCCGGAGGGGCGACCGACGTTAGCCCAGGGTGGAGCGGAGCCGAAGGCGCAGCGCAACCCCGGGTGCGCAGCCGAAGAAACCATAAGCCCCGGAGGGGCGACAGAAACCTTCGCGAAAGGCTCTGTCGCCCCTCCGGGGCTTCGATTCATTTTCGCATCGTGTTCCCGGGGTTGCGCTCGCGGACTCGCTTCACCCCGGGCTAACATCGGTTGCCCCTCCGGGGCTGAAAAAGATAGCCGCCGCGGCATTCACGGTCGCTACCAAGAGCGCAATCCGGGTCACACCTCCGGGCTGTACAGCCGGAGCCGCGGTTCGGGGTCGCGGATCGTGTGTTCGTACTCGCGCGGGATCGCCGGCGGCTCGCTCTGGAGTTGCCCGTCGGCCAGTTCGAACACGCGATCCGCGAACGGCGTCAGTCGCGGGTCGTGTGTCACCACCAGCACCATCGCCCCCCGCGCGCGGGCGGTTTCCGTCAGCAGGTTGATGACCTGCTGGCCGTTCTCCCAGTCGAGCGCGCTGGTTGGCTCGTCGGCGAACACGAACGTCGGGTCTTTCACGAGCGCCCGGCCGATCGCGACCCGCTGCTTCTCGCCGCCGGAGAGTTCCGCCGGGCGCAAATGCGCCTTCTGCGACATGCCGAGTTGACCCAGCACGCGGTCCGCGCGGGTGCGGGCCTCGCGCGACGAACACCCCTCGCCCCACTTCAGCACGATCTCCAACTGCTCGCGCGCGGTCAGCGCCGGAAACAGGTTGTAGCCCTGGAAGATGTACGAGCAGTGCTTCAGTCGGAAGCGTTCCATTTCCGACTCGCGCATCTGCCACACGTCGCGCCCCAGCGCGCCCACCGCGCCCGAATCCGGCCGCAAGAGGCCCGACAGTACCGCGAGCAGCGTCGATTTGCCGCTCCCGGACGGCCCCATCAAGAGGTTCAGTTCGCCGGGGTTGAACTCGGCCGAAACGCCCTTCAGCGCGAACGACTTCGTCTCGCCGGTACCGAACGAGCGGACCAGGTTCGACCCCGCGAGTACCGGGTCGCGCCGGCTGATGATCGCCGGGACCGGCGCCGACGCGCTGTCGTAAAGCGACGGACGAAAGAACCGACCGGCCAGCGGGAGCCGGCCGAGGTAATTCGCGAGCTGACGCATTGAGGGAATCTGTCCTTGTGGTGCGGCGAGTGTACGAGTTTGAGGCGCGGGGATGGAGAGGGATTCGCCCGCGGGAGGGTGGGGGACCGACAAGGGTCGGTGGTCGCACTCCTTTACGTTTGGGTCGGCGTTTGTTGCGAGGGCCGGTGAGTGGGAACCGGCAACAAGTTCGGTAAGAGGCGCCCGACCCGGCAAAACGGAACGATTCGGTAGTTGAGTCATTATTCGACCGATCTCGGCCCGCGGCAACCCATTATCGGATTTTAATGGACATTTCTGCCCGGCAGAAAGTTCGGTCGCGTGGCGGAATCGGCCAATTCGGGCCGCTATTGCGGCCTTGACGCGGTGAAACCGACCTATCCAGCTCAGTTCTTGCACGGGTAGAATGTACGGGTTGAGGAGATTGTTCATGACGACGGCGACTCTCGCGGCGCCGGCGGATGCCGGTTTACGCGCTCTGCCTGCCCTTCTTCAGAACGCGGAGGGCTGGGCCAACTTGCGCACCGCGCTCGCCGGCGGGCGCAGCGGAACGATCGACGGTGCATGGGGTTCCGCGGCGTCACTGGCCGCCAGTGCGCTCGCCACCGACGCGAGCGGAACGCTCCTGGTTGTGGTGCCGAGCGCGACCGACGTTTCGCCGTGGGTGGAGGACATCGCCAGCTTCACCGGCGAGCGCCCGGCCGTGTTTGAAGCGTGGGAAGGGTGGCCGGTCACCTCGAACAAGGGAAAGCTCGACCCGACGACCACTTCGCGCCTGCGCCTGTTGCAACAACTCCAACTCGATGCACCACGGGTAGTTGTGTGTTGCGTCGCGGCGGTGTGTCAGCCGGTGCCGGAGCGCGCCGACCTCGCCGCGAACGGGCGCACGATCACCACGAACGAGATCGTCGAGCCGAACGAACTGGCCGAGTGGCTGGTCGCCAACGGCTACAAGCGGGTGGACGCGGTGGAGTACCCCGGCGAGTTCAGCCGTCGCGGGGGCATCTGCGACGTGTTCCCGCCGGACGCGCCCGACCCGGTGCGGTTCGAGTTCTTCGGCGACGAGGTGGAGAGCATCCGCACGTTCGCCGCCGTCAGCCAGCGGAGCTTGGAGAAGAAGACGAGCGTGACTCTGCTGGGGATGGGGCGCGAAGAACCTAACCCCCCAACCCCCTTCCCTGGAAAGGAAGGGGGAGAAAGACAGAAGACAAAAGACCAAGACGCGCCGTCCAGCGCGCTTACTCCCCCTTCCTTTCCAGGGAAGGGGGTTGGGGGGTTAGGTTTCTTAACAGATTACCTCCCCCCCGATTCGTGGGTTGTCCTCAGCGAGCCGCGCGAACTCAAGGAGCAGGCGAAGCACTTCCTGGAGCGCGTCGCCCAAACCGACGGGCTGTTCACCCCCGAACAGACCTTCGCGAACCTGATGCGGTTGCCGAGCGTGGTGATTTCCGCTCTCCCGCGGCCGAGCGTCGAGGCGTCGGTTCACCTGCGGGTCGAGTCGGTCGAGCGGTTCAGCGGCAGCGTGCATCGCGTGCGCGACGAACTCGATTCGATCGCCGGCGGCACCACCGCGCGGGTGCTGATCGCGTGTCAGAGCGAGGCCGAGGTTCACCGGCTCACGGAGGTGCTGAAAGCGGGCAAGCTCGCGGAATCACACCGCCTTCAGTTGGTAACCGGGCACGTTCGCGCCGGGTTCCGACTCGTGGAAAGCGGTGCGATCGTTCTGGGCAGTCACGAGTTGTTCCACAAGGACTTGCTGCCGCCCGGCGTGAAGGTGCAGACGAAATCGAGCCGGCAGATCGAGTCGCGCGCGATCGACAGTTTCCTCGATCTCAACGACGGCGATTACGTGGTTCACGTCGCGCACGGCATTGCGCGGTTTCGCGGGATGAAGATGCTGGAGAAAGGAGTCAGGAATCAGGAGACAGGAGTCAGCCAAGACGCACAGGACGATGATTCCGATCTGACTCCTGACTCCCGACTCCTGACTCCTCCGCAGGAGGAGAACCTGATTCTGGAGTTTCGCGACGGTGTGTTCCTGTACGTCCCGGCGACGCGGATCGATCTGGTTCAGAAGTATGTGGGCGGGTCGCAGACCGAACCGGAACTGTCGAAGCTCAACGGCACCGCGTGGGGACGGAAGAAGGAGAAAGTGTCCGAGGCGGTCCGCGACATGGCCGCGGACATGATTCAGGTTCAGGCGGTGCGGCAGGCGGTGCCGGGGTTCGCGTTCCCGCAAGATTCCGACTGGCAGAAAGAGTTCGAGGCCGCGTTCCCGTATCAGGAGACACCCGACCAGCTCTCCGCGATCAACGAGGTGAAGGCCGATCTCGAAAAGGCCAAGCCGACGGACCGCTTGATTTGCGGCGATGTGGGTTACGGCAAAACGGAGGTCGCGATCCGCGCGGCGTTCAAGACGGTCGATAGCGGCAAGCAGGTGGCGATCCTCGTTCCGACGACGGTCCTCGCGGAGCAGCACTACCGCACGTTCAGCCAGCGGTTCGCGGAATACCCGTTCGTGGTCGATGTGGTGAACCGCTTCAAGACCGGCGGGAAGCAGAAGGAAACGCTCAAGCGGCTCGCAGAAGGGTCGATCGATGTGATCGTCGGTACGCACCGGCTCATTTCGAAGGACGTGAAGTTCAAGGATTTGGGGCTGGTGGTGATCGACGAGGAGCAGCGGTTCGGGGTCGAACACAAGGAGAAGCTGAAGCACCTGCGGGCGAC
>CAZBXY010000299.1:0-9679 GCA_964495365.1 uncultured Frigoriglobus sp.
GGGCACGCCTTTGTCTTTCAGCCGCGGAGCGGCGACCGATGGTAGCCCGGGGTGGAGCGCTTGGCCTTCGGCCGGCGCTCCACCCCGGGCTACCATCGGTCGCCGCTCCGCGGCTACAAAGAGGCTACAGCCCCTTTGCCGGCGTGACCGGCATGTAGTTCGGGCTGCCGACATCCTTCATTTGCGGCTTCTCGCCGACCTGCCGGCCCACCCAGTTCCACGCGGACTGCGCGGCCGACGGGTCGAACGCCAAATACCCCAGCCCGGCCGCGAGCAACACGGCCACCACGGCGATTTTTGACACGGCATGAACCCCAAAGATGTGGGCGGCGCACCAAGCGTAGCACACGTCCGAGGTCAGTCGGGCTTTCGCGCGCGCTCGACGAGCGCTTTTCGCACCGGCTCTGGAAGAAATTTCGACAGGTCGCCGCCCAGCACCGCGATCTGCCGCAACAGCGACGAACTGACGTGCGAAAATTCTTCCTTCGCCATGAGAAATGTCGTCTCGATTTGTGGGTCGAGGTTGCGGTTCATCAGCGACATGGTGAACTCGTACTCCATGTCGGAGAGGGTGCGCAGCCCGCGGAGGACGACCATCGCCCCGCACCGGCGCACGAACGTCACCGCCAGCCCGTCGAACGCTTCTACCTCCACGTTGGGCCACGCGCGGCTCACTTCGCGGGTGAGTTGCACGCGCTCGTCCGGCGTGAACAGCGTTGTCTTGTCCAGGTTCACCCCGACCCCGACGATGAGCTTCTCGAACAGCCGGCTGCCGCGCTGGATGATGTCCAGGTGCCCGTAGTGAACCGGGTCGAACGTGCCGGTGTACACCGCCACTCGCGGACTCAGGTTGCTGTTCGGCATTACTCAGTTCTCCGTCGCGGCCAAAAAGCGATCGATTTCGGATTCGGTGTTGTACGCGTGCGGGCTGACGCGCACCCGGTTGGCGCGGTTGTTCACCGCGACGCCCGCCGCCTTGCACCGCTTCATCACCTCGTCGGACGACAGCGTCGGGTGGGTCAGCGACACGATACCGGATTTCTCGCCCTCCGCGCGCGAGCTGAACACGGTCCAGCCGCTTGCGGTCGCCGCGTCACACAGGTAGTCGGTCAGTTCGATCACGCGGTGCTGAACGTTGGCGATCCCGGCGTTCAGGAGGAGTTCGAGGCTCGCGCCGAGCGCGGTGAGGCCGGGCATGTTGTACGCGCCGCCCTCCCAGCGCCCCGCGTGCGGCTTCAGGGTGAAGTCGATCGTCGTGAACGCCCACGGGTTCACCGTGCTGAACGCCCCGACGCCGATCGGGTGCAGGCGCTCGACCCATTCGCGGCGCACGTAGGCGATCCCCGCCCCTTCCGGGCCGAGCATCCACTTGTGGCCGTCGGCCGCGAGCGCGTCGATCGGTGCCCTCTGCACGTCGATCGGGAACGCGCCCAGCGCCTGAATCGCGTCCACGAAGAAGAAGACACCGCGGCTGCGGCAGAGTTCGCCGAGCGCATCGAGGTCGGTGCGGAACCCGCTGGCGAACTGGACCGCGGACACCGTCAGTACGCGGGTGCGGGCGTCCATCGCAGCTCGCAAGTCGTCGATCACCACCCGACTGCCGCGACTCGGCACCGCCCGCACTTCCACGCCGCGATGCGCGAGGTTCATCCACGGATACTGGTTGGCCGGGTACTCCTCCGCCGCAAGCACGACGTTATCGCCCGGTTGCCACGGAAAGCCTTCGGCAACGACACTTACGCCGTAAGTCGTGTTGGGTACAAAGAATACGTCGTTCACTTCGGCCGCTATGAGCCGTGCAGCCAGCCCGCGGACGTGTTCGAGCCGGGCGAACCACTGGCGGAACGCCGTGATGCCGTGGGTGGCGAGGCTGGTGGCGTACTCATGTAGCGCCGCGACCGCCGGCGTCGGCAGCGGCGAGACGGCCGCGTGGTCGAGGAACGCCCACGTCGCGGTCACCGGGAACTGCTCGCGGGGAAGTGCCATTGGAATTTCCTTCAAAGTAGTAGGCACACGCCGTGTGCCGTCGGTCATCCTGTCGTGTCGCGACGGCACACGGCGTGTGCCTACTACTTTGGCTGACGGCGGCGCGATTGTGACTGACGCGCGCCGTCCGTACAATCAGAAATCGATCACGTCTTCGCGTCGCCCGCTCTCACGAGGTCCGCCCGTGCTGGTCGAACCGGAACGAACGGCTTACGACTTGCGGTTCCGGCTGTTAGGGTTCCCGGTCCGCGTTCACCCGTGGTTCTGGCTCGTCACCGTTCTGCTCAACGGCGACCGGCTCCTGAGGATCGGCCCGGAATACCTGTTCATGTGGATTGCGGTCGTGTTCGTGTCGATCCTGATCCACGAGCTGGGCCACGCACTCGCGTTCCGCCGGTTCGGAACCGACGCCGACATCGTCCTCTACGCGTTTGGCGGACTGGCGATCCCGACGGGCCACGTTTCCGGGCGGGGGCGCCGCATCTTCGTCGCGCTCGCCGGGCCGCTCGCGGGGTTCATCGTGTACGGGATCGTGTACGGAACGAACGCGGCGTTCGCGTGGGCCTGGGACGCGAACGGCCCGACGAACGGACCCGAACTCGCATTTCTGTACTTGCAACTCGTCTGGGTCAACCTGTACTGGGGCCTGTTCAACCTGCTGCCGGTGTTCCCGCTCGACGGCGGGCAGGTGAGCCGCGAGCTGTGCCTGATGAAGTGGGGCACGCGCGGGACGCGTGTCTCGCTGAAGATCTCCTTCGCCGTGGCGATCCTGGTCGTCGCATACTGTCTGTTCTGCGAAATCGACTCGGGGCAGTTCGGGGCCAACGCGCTCGCGCAACTGCCGTGGTGGGTTCCGCGCGGCTCGCTCTACATCGGGATCCTGTTCGGGTTCCTCGCCTACGAGAGCTACCGGTTGCTCCAGCGGATCGAGTGGACCGATACGCACTGGGACGACAAGGTGCCGTGGGAACGCTAACCCAGGCGCTTCAGCCGGTCGGCCAGCTCGTCGTCGGCGGCGGACGACCACGTGAATTCCGGCGGCGGGGTGAAGCCGCCCTCGGCGGTCAGCGTCGCGGCCGGCACCGGGCGCAGTGACGCTACCCCCAACAGCCGCCCGTTGAGCCGCAACTCGAACCCGCTCACGCGGTCCAACTGGGTCGCGTCGAACAGCGCCGGGACGAACACCGACGGGCCGTCGGTGACGACCGCCTCGGCGTCGCGCCACAGCAGCGGGCCGGGTTCGCCGGTCGAAACGCCCGTCACCTCGAACCGGCAGACCGCCGTTGCGCCCGGTTCGCTCCCACTCAGCACAAAACACGGCCCGACCCGCTCCGTGCCCACCAGCGACGGCGGAAGTTTGACCGTGCGCGTTCCGCCGCCCGGATCGACCACCGCGAACCGCGCGTCGAGCAGCCGCACGCCGGCGTGGAACCGATCGCCCGCGATCGCGTGAACCCGTTGCGTCGTCAGCGTGCGCTCGCCGGCGAGCCACGACACCCACCACCCGCCGACCTGACGCGGAACCTCCGGGCACGCAGCGACCACAACCGCTTCCGGGCGCGCGAGTTGCGCCGCGGTCAGCGCCACCGGCACCGCGAAGCTGCGCCCGGCCGCTTCGTCGTGGAATACGGCCTTCAGGCCGAGTTCGGCCAGCGGACCGAGTGCCGTTTGACAACGGAGCAGCGCGGCGGCGAACAGCCCCTCGCAGCGATCGGGCACGAAGGAGGACGCGGCGACGGTACTCCCGGCGAGGCGCACGGAGACGGTCGGGTTCGCGACCGCCAGCCCCGCGAGGAACGATCCGGGCGTGAGGACGTGAACCGGCAGCGTCGCGAGTACGCGGCCCTTCCACAAGAGGTCGCCGCGGAGCGTGTCGAGCGGCACCGGGAACCGGAACGTGATCCGGCACCGGTCGTCGAGGTCGGGCCGGATCGAATCGGCCGGCACCGTGGCGAACGGGAGCCGGAGCGCGAAGTCGGTCTTTCGGCGCGCGGCCAGCGGCAGGCGCACGAGCACATCGACGATCGCGGCATCGGCGGCCCAGGGGATGGGCGCGTCCCAGCGGGTGGCCCCGGCGCGCTCGTACCCCACCGCGGCCGAGAGCGGGCGCGGGCGGACGCGACGGAGCAGGTTATCGCGGGCCCAGGCGAGCCAGCGCGTCGGCCACCGCGGCATCGAGTGCGTCTCCGGTCGGCGCGGGGGCGGGCGTCCCGCAGGTGAGGCACGTCGGCGCCCGCGGGATGCGCAGCCGGTGCGGCCGGAACGCCGCGTCGAACACGCCCGGCACCGCTTGGAGGGAAAAGAGGAGGCTGGTGAAGTCCGAACCGCCTGTTTCGGGCGAACCCGGAGCGTGAGCGACGGGGTGCGAAGCGGAAGTGATGCGCCCACCCCGTCGCTCACGCTCCGGGTTCGCCCAGAGATCGAGCGTCACCACCGCGTGCAACCCCGAGATGACCGCGATGCTCGCTTTGCTCGCGGGGATCGTCGCCTCCGGCTGCGCGGCCTCGGGGTTACTGTAGTCCGGCGGCGGGCCGGCCGGCTGTTCAGTTACCTCGCGCTGGAGGTAGCTCGCCACGCACCCGTAGCACGCGCCGCCCGGCGCGAACCGGTGAACCCACCCGCCGATGCCGCCGCTGAGCACCTCGCCCAGCGTCCAGGGCTTGCCCGCGGCGCGCATGAGCGCGTCGAAGGCGAATTTGGCGGTCTCGTTGTCCGCGGCGCAAATGCCGGTATCGCATTCCGCCGCGATTCGCGCGAATTCGTCCTGCCGCGCCGGGTCGGTGATGTCCGACACAAGTGGCTCGAACACGACATCCGGCCGGATCGCGCGCACCCACTCCGCCGCCAGTTCGGCTTTCAGCTTGCCGACCGCGGACGGCGGGAAGAAGTGCCGGTGGACGTTGTGCGGTTTGTAAACGTCCGGTTCGACGAGCGTGATTCGCATCACGCGCGGGTCGCGAGCGACGAGATCGAGAACCGCCATCCCGCCGCTACCGGCACCGACCTGGAACAGATGCATCGCTGACACGCGACGTGTGACAGAGGCGGTGGTTACCCGGCGCCGTCACTTCCCGGAAGTAAAGTTCATCACCGCGCTAATCACGACGATCACAACGAAGGTCAAAAACAGCGGCGCGACCACCATGAAAAAGAAGTGGGCGCCGAACTCCAGCACGGCGGTCTTGAACCGGGTCATTACCGCTACCTACTTCGCTTCCGGCAGCGGCCACTCGCCGGTCTCGTGCCACACTTCGTAGCACAAGAGCCAGCGCCACGCGGCGACGATTGCGAACACGCAGGTGAACTGGCTCGCGTCCCAGCGGCTCGTGGCCCGCGTCGAGCCCTGGCGCCACAAGCACATCGTTTGCCCTTCGAGCAGGTGCGGGCAGTGCTTCAGCGGGGTGAGGACGCGGGTCTCCGGCGGCACGATCGGGTAACTGGAGAGCAACCGCGTTTCCATCCGGTAAACGTTGTGACACGGCTTGAGGCAATACGACAACACCAGCCCGCCCCCGACCCGCGTCACCGTGATGCGAAACTCGGGGTCGCGGCCGGCGTTGTACCGCTCAATGGCCGGCACCTCGACGGCCAACAGCCGCCGCTTACCGGGTTCGGTGTCCAACAAGCCCATAGTGTGAGTGTGGGTGTGAGTGTGAGGAAAGCAGAAGACAAAAGCCGTGAAGAGGTGAGAAGACAGAAGACAAGAACCGGTCGGCCTTCTTCACTCTCTTGTGCCTTTCCTCACACTCACACTCACACTTCTCGCTAGTAGTGGCACGGGACGGATTTCACCGCGGCGATGACCTGTTCGTCGGGCACCTCCTCCGCGGTGCCGGCGAACCCGGTGTCCTTGGGGTCGATCAACAGCGCGACGCCGCGATCGGCGTGGCCCCGCAGGGCCGTGATCAGTTGGCGGCGTTCGGCCTCGGCGAGCGGACGGAAGTCCATGGCACGATCCTCTGAAACGAACGAGGGACGAAACGGGCGACGGTCAACCAGCCGTCGAACGGGTCGGGCGCAGGAGGCGCCCGAAAGTGCTTGGTGTCGAGTCGCGTGCAGCTCTGCCGCGCGCGTCGGGTTGTCGAGGCGGCCGTCGTCGTGAGGAGGCGGCGGTCGTGTACTGTCGAGAAGAGGCCGGTCCTGGCAAAAAGGGATCGGTCATCGGTCGAACCGACACCCTATGATAACCGCGCGCCCGCGGGCCGCACAAGAGTAGTGCGCGCGGGTGCCGCGGGGATATTTGCATTCCCCGTGCCAGCCCCGGGACAGGTCGCAAATGGCTACTTCACAGGTTCGCATCGCGGTTCCGTCCGGCGGCACGCTCGCCGGCACTTACCAGACCGGCCCCAAGCACTCGGCTTTCGCGGTCGTGTGGGTCCACGGGTTCGGCAGCCACCGGGGCGGCGAAAAGGCCGAGGCGATCGCCGGCGTGTGCGCGCGCCGCGGGTGGGCGTTCGCGGCGTTCGACTTCCGCGGGCACGGCGAATCGTCAGGCGAAATGCACGAACTGCGCGCCAGCCGGCTGCTCGAAGACCTCGAAGCCGTGCGCGACTGGCTCGCGGCTCGCGGGCACACGCGGCTGGGGTTGGTCGGGTCGAGCATGGGCGGGTTCGCGACAGCGTGGTTCACGAAGCGCAACGCCGATCGCGTTTTGGGGTGCGTGCTGCTGGCGCCGGGGCTGGGGTTCCTGGACCGCCGCTGGGACCAGCTCACGCCCGACGAGCGCGCCGAGTGGAAACGCGCCGGCCGCCGGCGACTGAAAAACGAATGGGTCGATGTGGACATCGGCTACGGGCTGGTGGAGGAGCGCGAGCAGTTCTCCCCGCGCGAATTGGTCGTGGGTTGGCGCACGCCCGCACTGCTGTTTCACGGATTGACCGACGACACCGTTCCCGACAGCGACAGTCTGTTCTTCATCCGAAACGTGGAGTACCCTCGTGTGGAACTGCGGTTACTCAAAGACGGCGACCACCGGCTGACCGCGTACAAGGACACGATCGCCGCGGCCACCGGCGCGTTCTTCGCCGTTCTGACGGAGTGATCCCGGCTGGCGGCCGAACCCGGTCGGGTATTCCACCCGGCCTTCGGGCAAGCTCAAAGCCGAGTGGGAAGGGCGGGGCGTGAGGACCTGTCACGCCGGTGATCCCGGGTGCGGGTTATTTCACCCGCTTGAGGACGTACACTTGCGCGCCCCGGTCCGCGGACGCCGGCCGCACTTTCTGGTCGCCCAGGCCGAGCCTCATGGTGTCCCCGTCCAGTTCGTACACACCCAGGAGGGTTCCCGCTTCCGTGGCCAGATCGACCTCCTTGATTGGCTTTGCCGGGTTCAGTCGGTACTTGTTCGGCGCCGATTCAGATCCGTCTCGGTCGGTGTACCACGTCTTGCTTGCCCGGAAGTAGAACCGCTTCCCCTTGTACTTTTCAACAGCGACGCCGCCGACGTGCGCCGACTCAACGACCCAGCCGTCGGCGAAGCGCCGGTACTCCTCGGAGACCGTCAGGGCGGCGACGCGGGCGTCCGGGATGCGCCGGACGACGAGGCGCACGAACGACCCGGGGGTCGTGCCTTCGATCACCGAGCTACCCTGCGCCCATTCGTGTAGTTCCACCTCGCCCTCCAGGACGGTTCCGCGGCCGGTGCCCGTGAACTCGCCGTCTCCAGTGCGGCTCGTCGAGAACGACATGGAACTGGATTGGGGCCAGCCGTCCCACGCGGCCCACCGCGCCCATCCGTCGAGTACACGGGGCTCATTGGGGAACCGGAAGAACTGCTGGAAGGTGAGGGGGCCGTGGTGCCGGCTGCCGAAGTCCTGCGCGACGGTCAACCAGCCGGAGACGAGCGGCGCCGGGTAGTGGAGGATGACCGTCCCGCGCACGAGGGTCGGGCGCTCGGGAACCTCGTGCGCCAGCCACGCCGATTCGTGTTCCGGGTCGGTGGGCGGAGCCTCCGCGAGCACGTGCATCTCGGTCTTCTTCCCCGCGGCCCTGTAGCCGTACAGCAGTCGGAACTGGACGTGCCCCTGGGCCTCAAACGTCCAGGTCGATTCCCCGATCGGTAGGTGCTTCTCGGGCAGCGATGGGTCGGGGCGCAGGATCATCGGAGCGGGCGTACCGGTGTGCCGAACAGTCAAGAACGGCTCGGGTTTGGGGACCGGCGGTTCGGAAACGGGCAGTTGCGCCGCGCCGTCCGGCGCGGCCACGACCGAGCGCGGTGGAGCGGAATCGTGGGGCCGTTCACGTGCGGTCAACCACACGTGAACGGCAACGGTCGCGGCACAGAGAGCCGCACAGACCGAGATCGTCAGCGCGGGGCGGTGGCGCATAATGGCGTTCCTGTGGGCGTGAGGCCGACGGGGCGACGTTATACCAATCTCGTGTCGGGGCCAACAGTTGCGCGCGAACGGTTCGCGCGGCGGTAGACGAATAGCGCCGCGACGCCGTACGCCGCGATCGACGGGCCTTCGCCGTAGGTCAGCCACCACGGCAGCCCGGCGTCCAGATCGACCGCGAACATCGCACAGCCGAAAATGATGTTCAACCAGATCAGCACCGGCACCAGCGGCCGGTACCGCGCCCAGTCGAGCGTGACGCACAGCACCACGACACCGTGCATCGCGTACAGGAGCGACAAGGACCGCGCGAGGTAGCGCGTGATAACCGCATCGGGCAGCGGGCCGAGGCCGAGCCAGTCGCGGTGAACGGTGTCCATCCACGAAAACGGCAACAGCGCGCACGGCGCCGCGCACAGCACCACCGCGGCATCAATGCGGAGCATCCAGAGCAGAAGTCGGTCGGCGGTCATGGGGACTGACTACGGACGCGCGGCGTCATCGGCTTCTGTGGAAGTGAAATCGGTCCCCGAACTGCACGCGGAGCGCCTTCACCGTTCGCGGCGTGAGCGGGTGGTAGCTCAGGCACAGGCTCTTGAGCTTTTCGGGGTCGATTGCGTCAGCCAGTTCGCGCGCCCCGGAGTCGGTCATTGTCCCGCTGGCCAAGCTCAGTTCGGTCAACTGCGGCACGAGCGGCAACAGGTTCTGCACACCCGCGTCGGTCAAGCGATTGAACCCGAGGTCGAGCGCACGCAACTTCGGCCACGGTACGGCCGCGAGAAGCCCCGCGCCCTCGTCACCCAGTTCGTTCAAGGAGAGGTCGAGCGATTCGAGATTCGGGCGGAAGGTGGCACCCCCGACCGTGTCACCCGCTTCGCTCGGCAGGTAGGACCCCCACGCGCGGAACGAGCGGAGATTGCAGGCGCGGGAACTTTTCGTAAGGTGCGGCAAATCGGTGACCCCGATCCGCACATCGAGAGAGAAAGGTTTTGAGAGGAGCGTCGAGCGGGCTAATTGCCGGACGTACCCGTTCGGGGTTTCTACCTCCGAGGCTGTTCGACTCCACAGGCGGAGTTCGCGTACTTCCGACCAGTTCTCGCCGTTCGCGACCTGCTCGAAGGTCGTGGCACACTTCTGATGATGCGCGTCCGGCAGTTGTAGATTCAAGGACGCCACGCGACCCAGACAAGCGACGTCCAGGTGCTTCCATTGCACGGAGTGCGGCCCGATCGAGAGCGAGAGTCTGCGCACCGGTTCGAGGTGGAACGCGGCGGCGAGGTCGCGGATCGGGAACGGAGAGTCGAAACTGATACATGAACCCGCTGGCAGTGTCTCATATGGCGGTCTTGCGCTTGGGTCGTCCG
>CAZBXY010000300.1:0-407 GCA_964495365.1 uncultured Frigoriglobus sp.
CCTCGCGCCCGGAGAGCATGAACACCGGCACGAAGGAAAGGAGCATGATGAGGACGGAGAAGAAGATCGGCCGGCCGACGGTGCGCAGCGCGGGGATGACCGCCTCGCGGGTGTCGCCGGTGACCTTCGCCGCGCCGAACTTCTCCTTCAGGTGATGGGTGGCGTTCTCCACCATCACGATGGCCTGGTCCACCAGTACGCCGACGGAGATCGTGATCCCGGCCAGCGACATGATGTTGGCCTGGATGTCCACGATTCCGAACCGGCGCAACAACCACATCACCCCGAACGAGAACAACACCGACAGCGGGAGCGTGACGCAGATGACGAAGGCACTGCGGACGTGTGAGAGGATCAGGATGATGGCGACGGCCGCGATGAGCATTTCGTGCCACATCACGTCGGCC
>CAZBXY010000300.1:417-9649 GCA_964495365.1 uncultured Frigoriglobus sp.
GGGTGCCGAGGGCCCCCCGCACGAGCCGGGTGCGGTCGTAGGCCGGGACGATCTGCACGCCTTCGGGCAACCCGGGCTGAAGCTCCTGGATCTTCTCCTTGACGCGCTCGGTGACGCGCAGCGGGTTCTCGCCGTGCCGCATCAGCACCACGCCGCCGACCACCTCGTTCCCGTCCTTCTCGAACACGCCGCGCCGGAACGCCGGCCCCGTCTGCACCGTCGCCACCGTCTTGACGTACACCGGGACGCCGTTCACCTCCTTGACCACCGCGTCCTCGATGTCCTGCTTGCCCTTCACCCAGCCGACGCCCCGCACGATGTACTCGGCGTTGTTCTTCTGGATCACCCCGCCGGCCGCCGGCAGGTTCGACCGGCTCACCGCGTCGAACAGTTCCCCCACCGTCACCCCGTAGGCCCGCAGGTCGTCCGGCCGCACGTCCACCTGGTACTCCACAGGCGTGCCGCCGACCGGCGCGACCTCCGCGACCCCGGCCGCCGCGTTGAGTTGCGGGGCGACGTAGAACTTGTTGAGCGCCCACAGCCGCGACGGGTCGATGGGGTGGTCCTTCGACGGCTCCAGCGTGTACCAGAACACCTGGCCGAGCGCGGTGGCGTCCGGGCCGAGGTAGGGCGTGACGCCCTTCGGCAGGAAGCTCGACGCCTCCGCGAGCCGCTCGCTCACGCGCTGTCGGGCGAAGTAGAGGTTGATGCGGTCCTCGAAGATGACCGTAATCATCGAGAAGCCGAACTCGCTCGACGACCTCACCGCCTTCACGCCAGCGAGACCCTGGAGCCGGCGCGCAAGCGGGTAGCTCACCTGGTCCTCGATCTCGCGCGGGCTGCGGCCTGACCAATCGGTGAACACGATCACCTGGTTCTCGCCAAGGTCGGGCACGGCGTCCACCGGCGTGTCGAGCATCGCGTAGACGCCGAACACCGCCAGGGCAGCCGCGACGACCAGGACGAGGAAGCGATTCCGCACCGAGCCTTCGATGACGCGCTCGATCACGGCGGGCCCTCCGGCAGGACCGGGGGCAGCTTCTTGAAGCCTTCGACCTTCTTGAGCACCCCCTTCGGGTCGGCCTTCGCCTCGTCCTCGCAACTGGCGCAGCAGAGGAAAACCGCCGTGCCGTCGAGCGTGATCTCGACCGGCTTGCCCATGAGGCCCAGCGGCTTCTCCTGCACCGGGCACATCCGCTGGGCGACGGCCCGCTTGCGGTCTTCTGGCGCGAGCTTGTCCAGCCCGGCCCGCACCTTCGCCAGTCGCTCCGGGGACCGGGCGGGCGGGGCCGCCGGCGTGGGCCCGGTCGGGGCACCCGGCGGGGGAGTGGTGATCGTCCGCGTCCGCTTCAGTTCCTCAACTCTGTTGACCATCCCCGACGGGTCCGCCTCCGCCTCGGACCGGCATGCCTCACAGCAAACGTAGAGCGGCCGGCCGTCGGGCGTCTTCACCTTCACCGGCACGCCCATGACGCCGAGCCGGTCGCGCTGGACCGGGCACCACGCCTGGGCCTCGGCCAGTTTCCGGTCGGCCGGCGGCAGCTTCGCCAGTGCCGCCGCCACCTTCGTGTCCTTGTCTTCGGGCGTGGTCGGGCGCATCACCTGCGGCCCGCCCTTGCCGCCGGAACTGCCGCCGATGTAGGTCGAGCCGAGCGCCGGGTTGAGCCGCGTCTCGGCGTCGATCAGGAACGAGCCAGCGGTGACCACGCGGTCGCCCTCGGCCAGGCCGGACAACACCGGGTAGTAGGTGCCGCCGTCGTGGGCGACGAGTTTCGCGCCGAGTTCGACCGCCACGCCGTCGAACGTGTCGGGGAGCGTCTGCCGGTAGACGAGCTTCCGCGCCCCGGTGTCGATCACACTGGTTTCCGGCACGGCCAGCACCTTCCCATCGCGGGCCTGGAGCCGCGCCCCAGCCGGCGTCTTTGCGAGGAGGTCGTGGTCGAGCTTGAGCGTGACCGTGGCCGTCATACCGGGACGCAGTTCGTGGTCCTTGTTGGGCACCTCGAACCGGACCGTGAGTGTGCGGGTCTCGGCGTCAACGTGCGGGAAGAGGAACGACAGGGTGCCGGTGAACGGCTTGCCGGGGAAGGCGCGGGTTCTGGCGGTCACCGTCAGGTCGAAGTCGGGCTTACCGGTCTCGCCGTGCCCACCGGCCGGCAGGAACGCGATGTCGTCCTCGTAGAGCTGCGCCTGCACCCACACGGTCGCGAGGTCGGCCACGTCGAAGAGCGCCGCACCCTCCTCGACGTACTGTCCCTCGCGGACGTACTTCTTCAGCACATGCGCCCGCCCCTTGACCGGGGAGCGGATCGTCAGGTGCGTGATCGGCTTGCCGGCGGCGAGGATGGCCTCGATCTGCTTGTCGTCGATCCCCCACCTGTCGAGCCGGTCGCGGGCGAGTTTCTCCCCAACGGCGTTCTTCGCCTCCCGCGCGTCGAGCAGGTTCTGCACCGTCACCACGAGGTCGGGGCTGTAGAGTTCGGCGAGCGGGTCGCCGGCGTGGACCATCTGACCCGTCTGGTTGACGTGCAGCGTGTCGATCCGCCCCTTCACGCGGGCCGATACCGCCTTGAGCTTCCGCTCGTCGAACTCGACCGTGCCGACGGTCGTGATCTCGCGCGCGAGGGCGTGGTACTCGACGGGGGCCGTCCGCACGCCGGCCAGGGTGATGCGATAGGGGGTCAGTTGCACCCGCGCGACGGTGCCAGCGGGCAGCGCCTCGCCGCCTCCGACCTCACCCTTCTTCCGCTTCGAGAGCGGCATGAAACAGATCGGGCACTTCTCCTTCTTCGTGTCCCGAATCACGGTCGGGTGCATCGGACAAAAGTATTCGTGATTGGGGTCGGTCGCGTCCGCGCCGGCGGCAGGTCGCGCCCACTTCTCGTACTGGGCCACGAGGTCGTCCCACTTCACGATCAAGAGGCCGATAGCGCCCAGAACGAACAGGAATCGCAGCCGGGCCAGTGGCACGAGGACGGCCAGGCGGAAGGCGCGGTAGAAGCGGTCGGTCGTTTGCGCGGTCGACGCGGTCGGCGCGGCGGCCGTGGGTGTCGGTTCGGACACGGACGTTCCTCCCCTGGCGGGGTCGGTTCGAGAATCGGTTCGGGGTGTGGCGGTACGACGGGGTGCGGACACACGGGTGCCGCACTCACGGGAGACGGGCGCGCAGGGGTGCTAACAGGTGAAGCGCGAGAGGGAAATGACGAGATCGGTCGGCGGACCGGCCGGGGCCGAGCGGACGGACCGCGCCGCGGCCGTGGACGGGTCCGAGATCAGGACGACCGGGACCGGAGAGACAGTGGCAGGACCGTCAAGATCAGGGGCGACCGGCAACGAGGCGTGGGCGGCCGGGGGCACGGCCGGGGTCTCGCACTCGCACCGCAGGCAGTGGCAGCCCGGCACGTCGGCCGGCTGCGCGGGTTGCCCGGTTCGCCCGGTCGTGGTTTGCTTGTCACAGCAGGAGGTCTTCACGGTGCCGCAGGTCGATCCGGGCGAGCAACACGACCGCTTCTGGAGGTCGGTCTGACAACACGGCTTCGCGGCGGGGGCCGGCTTCGCGGCCCGCTCGCTCGCGGGGATCACCGGCGCCCGAACGGGTGTCGCGCAGGCGCAGGCGCGGGCCGGCAGCACCGTCCCCATCGCGGTGGCGACCGCGAGCAGGAGGCAGAGGATCGGCCGTAGCTTCCGCGAGACAAACATGGTGGAATCGTATACCCGTTGGAGCGCCCCAGTCAACCCGGTTTACCCCCGGCGGCGTCCCTCCTTACACGGGTCGTCCTTCTGGGCGCCAGCGAGAGGCGAACGACCCGACCCGCCGAGCGCAGGAACGGCATGGAGCCAGCGCGTTCAACGGGCCTTCTTTTTCGGCTTCCGATCTGTCTGCTGATCTTTTCGGGGCCTGCCCTTTGGCAACGCCGGCGGGTCATCCAGCATCGCCTTCTCATCCTCCGCTTCGGACATCAACACCGACCTTGCCACCCCGAACGCGGCGAGTTTGTGAACCAGCGCCAGGTTTCGGCGTGTGCTTGCCTCGTTCAAGGAGGCTCAGGTGGGTACGGTGAACGCCGGCCTGGTCCGTGAACTCCTCCTGCCCGAGTTGGGCCGCGAGAGGGCGGCGAAGTACGACCTTGCCCAAGCGCTTTTGAAGCTGGGCCAGTTCCACGGGGTTCCTTTCACAACCCCATCGCACCCGATCCGACCTCGGAGAAAAACAGTACCGATATTGTCATTATTGATGCGGCATTTCTGGTGTCTTGAATCGTCCCCTCCGGTCTTCTGTGCGACGGGCGTTACACGCGGCGTTCGCCGCGCTTCGGCGGCTTGCGAAGTTCGAGCCGTCTCTACTGGTAGCCCACCGTCCGTCGAGGTGACCACCACGCGCTCGGCTCAGTTCGCCCGTTCACTGTTCCGCGTCTCCTCCTGGAGGGGGCGTTATCGGCCTCGCGTGGGTTGCGGTGTGAGTCGTTCACAGCCCCATTATCCGCCCAAATCACTTCGCGGGTGAAGTCACCGCACTCCTTCGGTCGATAAACTTTGCTGGTTGTGGCGATTGTGCGCCCCGAACGTCATCTGGGCGGAGTGCGATGGCGCGGAAATGGGGTTTTGCCGTCCGAACGCTTCGCGGGCACACGCTGGTGTGGGCCGGCGGGCTGGCCGCGCTCGCGGGCGGCTGCGCGGCGCCCGCCGGGCCGCTCCTGCGCCCCACGCCCGCGCCGGGCGGGTTCGTCGCGCGCCGCACGGCCCTCGAGCCGATCCGGCAGGCTTCCTTTCAGCCCCCCGCCGCGCCCAGCATCAACGAGCCGCCGGCCCCGACGGCGCCCACATCCGTGGACGACTTCGTCAGGCTGGCAGTCGAACGCAACCCGCGGCTGGCCCGGGCCAATCTGGCGATCGAAGCGGCCCGCGGGCGGCACCACCAAGCCGGGCTGTACCCCAACCCCGATGTCGCGGTCACCTGGGACGAGATCGGCGACCGGTCCAGCCCCGACCGGCTCGGAATCGTCACCGCGCCGAAGATCACGCAAACCATCGTGACCGGCGGGAAGCTCACGCTCGCGCAGGCGGTCGTGGCCCGCGAGATCGATCAGGCGACGCTCGAACTCGTCGCAGAGCGGTTCGCGGTCGTCGGCGCGGTCCGGGCCGCGTTCTACGAGGCGTACATCCTTCAGAAGCGGGCCGAGATCCTCGCCGAGCTGGTCAAACTCGCGGACGAGGCCGTTGCCAACGGCAAGGTGCTGCTCGACGCGAAGCCCCCGCTGATCGCCCGGCTCGACTACATTCAGCTCGAAGTCGAGCGCGAGCGGTTCCGGGCCGAGTTGCTCTCGGCGCAGCGCGAACTGCCCGGCACGTACCGGCGGCTCGCGGCCGTCGCGGGCACTCCTACGGCGATCCCGTCCGCGGTGGAAGGCACATTTGACGGCTTGCCGGCCTACGACCCGGACGCGGCGCGCGAGGCGGTGCTGACGTATCACCCGCAGGTGCGCGCGGCCAGGGTCGGCGTCGATCGCGCACAGGCCGCGGTGCGCCGGGCCGAGGTCGAGCCGATCCCGAACGTGTCGGCTTACGTGGGGTACATCCGGCAGTTCGAGAACCGCTCGCACGACGGCGCGATCGGGTTCTCGGTGCCGGTGCCGGTGTGGAACAAGAACCAGGGCAACATCCGCGCCGCGAAGGCCGAACTCGGGATGGCGATCCAGACCGTCGGCCAGACCGAGAACGACCTCGCCGCCCGCGTCGCCACCGCGTTCCAGGCGTACTCGTCCGCCCGTGCCCGCGCCGAGGTGTACCAGAAGGAACTGCTCCCGCGGGCCGAAGAGACTCACAAGCTCTCGCTGGTCGCGTTCAAGGGCGGGCAGTTCGAGTACCTGCGGGTGATCCAGGCCCAGCGCGCGATCGCCGAGGCGCGGCTGGAGCACAACAAGTCGATCGGCGAGGCGTGGAAGGCCGCCGCGGAACTGTCCGGGCTATTGCTCGAAGAGTCGTGGCCCGACCCGCGGTAACACTTCACCCGAGCACGTCTGTTTGAACGCGATCGCGCGGCGAGTTGTGCGGCGCTCCGCGTCCCGTTAGCATCAAATTGACTCGCCCTTCTTCGTGAGGCACCTCATGTCGCAAGCGACGCCCCGGCTCTCCCCCGCGGACGAACTCGCGCGCCGGATGCGCGGCCCGCAGCGCCACCGGCTCCTGCACGGCTACCCGCTCGCCGCGGCGATGCCCGACGCGACCGATTTCGCCCCCGAACACGACATCAGCTTCGACCGCGCCGGCCGCGGATTGCTCGTCGGGGTGCTCCCGCACCCGTTCTGCAACCCGGCCGTTAGCGGGTGCGGGTTCTGCACCTTCCCGCACCAGCCCGGCAACACCGCGAAGACCGCCGACGTCGCGAAGCTCGTCGCCGGCGAGATTCAGAAGCGAATCTGGGCGCAGATGACCGATCTCACGTTCGCCCCGGTGACGGCACTTTACTTCGGCGGCGGAACGGCCAATCTCACCGAAGCCGAAGCGTTCCGCAACCTGTGTACGCACCTCGTCCAGGACTTCAACCTGAAGACCGCGGAGGTGACACTCGAAGGCGTGCCGGCGTACTTCCTGAAGGGCAAGCCCAGGCTGCTCGACATCATGCGCGAGACACTCGGCGCGCGGCAGTACCGGCTCAGCATGGGGATTCAGACCTTCGACGAGGCGCGGCTGAACTCAATGGGCCGCACCGCGTTCGGCACGCCGGACACGTTCCGCGAGGTGGTCGAACTCGGCCACACGCTCGGCTTCACCACGTCCGCGGACCTGCTGTTCAACCTGCCGGGGCAGACGCTCGACCAGATGAAGGACGATGTGCGCCGCGCGCTCGACATCGGCCTCGATCACATCGGGCTGTATCACCTCGTCCTGTTCCGTGGGCTGGGTACGCCGTGGGCCGACGACGAGGAGATGCTGAACGAGCTTCCCGAGAACGAACGCGCCGCGGAGAACTGGCAGGCGCTCCGCGAACTGCTCCTGGCCCGCGGGTTCACGCAGACGAGTCTCACCAACTTCGAGCAGGGCCGCTACCGCAACCGCGCGGAGCGCTACCAGTACGAGGAGTGCGGCTTCAAGGCGGACGAGTTCGAGGTGATCGGGTTCGGGCCGTCCGCGATCTCCTACGCGGCGACGAAGGACTTCTGGACCGGGCTGAAGGTGATGAACCCGACCGGGGCCGACGAGTACCGCGACGCGGTGATGAGCGGCCAGCGCGTGTGGAACAAGGCGTTCGTGTACCGCCCGCGCGATCAGAAGGTGTTGTGGCTGACGCGCCGGCTCGCGGCGCTGGAGATCGACCGGCTCAAGTACCGCGCGCTGTTCAACCGGGACGCGATGGACGATTTCGCCCCGGAACTGGGCGCGGCCTGCGCCGCCGGGCTTCTCGTCGTAACCGCCGACGCGATCCGCCCGACGCCACGCGGGATGTTCTTCGCCGACTCGGTCGCCGCGGTACTGGCGTCGCGGGCGATCCGGGCGAACCGCGAGACCGGCCCCGCGGGCGCGGCGGACGTACCGAAGGAGTTGCTCCACGACGCCCGCGAGAACTCGAACCGCTTCGCGCACATGTGACGCCGAGCGGCCCGCCTACGCCTTCCCCAACACGAGATCGAGCGCCCAGCACCCCCGAACGTGCGCGAGCGACGTGTCGCGGAGGTGCGCGAGGAGTTCGTCGGAGTCGCAACCCGCGTCTTGGAGGGCATCCGCGAGGATCGGCAGCCGGTCGAAGGCTTTCTCCGCGTAAATGCCCTGTGCGAGAAGCATCACGTCCGACGTGCGCCACGCAGGATCGAAGGCGACGCGACGGAACGGGTTACCGAAGATTTCGCGGAGCAAGTTGCTCTGTTCGTATTGGATTTCCGCGCCGATGCCGTCAAACGAATTGCTGTCGTAGAACTCGGCGTGTTCTGTAACCCGCTCGGCGGCGCAGCCGGCATCCGCGATACCGTACCTCGGTTTGACAAGCGACAAAATCGGGTCGTGTCCAGAACCGCCGTGCGGGTAAATTGTGTTCCAATCGATGACTTCCCATATGACGCCTTCCATCTCGGTCCGCTCGCGCTCACCCGCTTTTCCGTCCGCCAACGTTTCCGCAAAGTCGAGCGCACGGCGGAGACCTGCGTCTTCAAAGGCATCCCAGTCGCGACAACACGCGACACCGAACAGGCGCAATTTGCGTTCGTTGACCGCGTGCAACGCATTCAACATTGCACTCGGCGCTTCGCACGTGAGCCACTCGGCTTCGGTCACGGCACACCTCTGCGCTCAGGTGATATCCTTGCCGCGGATCTGTGCCTTCAGCATGTGCCGCAGGCGGCCCTCGACCTTCTCGTGAGCTTTCGCGATCTCCTTCTCGCCGAGCGTGCGGTCGGGGGCCTGGTACGTCAGCGCGAACGCGAGGCTCTTGGTGCCGTCCGGCAGGCCGCTGCCACGGTACACGTCGAACAGCGCCGCGTCGGTGAGCAGGTCGCCGCCCGCGGCGCGGATTTCGGCCAGCACGCGCTCCGCGGTGGTGTCGTTGGACACCACGATCGCGATATCGCGCTTCGCCGGCGGGAACGTGCTGAACGGCTTGTAACCGTAGCGTTCCGGGATTGCCGCGAAGAGCGCTTCGAGGTCGAGTTCGGCGACCTGAACCGCCCGCTCGCCGAGACCGAAGTTCGCGGCCACCTTCGGGTGCAGTTCGCCGAGTACGCCGACCGCCTTCTCGTTCACGCGCAGCTCCGCGGCGCGCATCGGGTGCAGCCACGGCACGCCTTGCGTTGCCGTGAACGCCACCGCGGGCAGGTGCAGGTCGCTGGCGAGCGATTCGACCACGCCCTTGAGGTCGTAGAAGTCGTATTGCGAGGGGGTTACGCCCTGCGGATCGTCCCATGCCGCCTGTGTGCGGCGACCACAGAGGACGATCGCGAGCTTCCGCGGCTCGTCGGGTAGTTTTTCCTTCGCATTCGGCAGGTACACGAAGCCGAGTTCGTACAGCGACACGCTGTCGGTGTTCTCCAGGTTGAGTTTCGCCACCTGTAGCACACCGGGCAGCAGCGACCGCCGAAGAACCGAGCGCTCCGGCGAAATCGGGTTCATCAGCGTGACGAACTCGTTGGTGCTTCGCGCCGAACCTAACCCCCCGGCCCCCTTCCCTAAGAAGGAAGGGGGAGAAAGAGAGGTCGATGGCGCGCTCGGCGCGCGGTCTTTCTCCCCCTCTCCCCCCGGGGGAGGG
>CAZBXY010000301.1:0-9622 GCA_964495365.1 uncultured Frigoriglobus sp.
TTAAACCGACCCATGCCTCACGCACTACACGTACGTTGACCTACACCTGCAAGGGAAGTAAGGCCCACTGGTTTTTTGAAACCCGCCGCCCCTCCGCGAAGTACCCCTGGTAAGACCACACCGGGGGCTTCGCATGACCCGCCTCGCCGCACTCGCGCTGCTCGTCGCACTCGGAGGGCTGACGCCCCCCGCGCGCCTTCACGCCGGCGACCCGCTCGACTGTATTCCGCCCTCGGCACAACTCGTCATCGTTTCCGACAGCCCGCGAAAGCTCGCGCAGACCGTCACCGGGCTGGATGCCTTCCAGAAGGCGCAAAAACTCCCGCAATACCGCGCGATTTATGACTCCGCCGGGGCCAAGCGCGCGTTCCAACTGCTCGCGCTGTTCGAGAAGGAACTCGGCGCGAAGTGGCCCGACCTGCTCGACCAGCTCGCCGGCGCCGGCGCCGCGATCGGGCTGCAATTCGCCGACGACCCCGCGCCGGTCATTCTCGTTTTGCAGGGCAAAGACGCGGAGCAAGTGAAGAAGGCGACCGAACTCGCACTTCAGACCATTGAAGGAGAAATGGCCCGCACGGGTGCGAAGGACGGGCCGAAGCGCTACGACATCGCCGGGCACGACGCGGTGAAGATCGGCGATGCGCACGCCGCCCGCGTCGGGGCCACAACGATCGTTTCCAATAACGAAACGATGCTCAAGGCCGCGGTGCTGCTCGCCACCGCCGACCGCACCAAATCGTCACAGCACAAGGCCCGGCGCGACGCATTCAAGCTGTTGCCCAAAGACCCGCTCGCGTGGCTGTGGGTCGATCTCGCCTCCGTGAAGAAGTCTCAGGCCTCGAAGGATTTTTTCGACGCCACTCGTAAGGACTTTCTGCAAACGCTCGTCGTGGGCGGAACCATCGACTGCGTGAAGCGCGCCGATTTCGTCGCCGCTGGCGTCTACCAGGACGCGGACGGCACCAACCGGATCGCCGTCCGACTGCCCGCGGGGCGCAGCGAGTTCCCGCCGGAGTTCCAACTGCACGTTCCGCCGAAGGGCGAACCCGGCACGCTCCCGCTACTCGAACCGCCCGGCACGATCTATTCGCACAGCCTGCACCTCGACATCAGCCACCTGTGGACCAACCGCAAGACGCTGTTGAACGACGAAATTCGCGGCGGACTCGAAAAGGCCGACAAGGACATCTCCAAGATCCTGCCGGGCAGTGTGAAGTTCGGCGAGCTGCTTTCGATGTGGGGGCCGCACCACCGGATCGTGGTCGCGAACCACGACACCCCGCCGTACAAGAAGCAACCGAGCCAGCGGTTCCCGGCGTTCGGCTACGTCGCCACCGGGCGCGACCCGAAGTTCGCCAAGTCGGTCGAACCGGCGCTGCGTTCCGCCGCGATCATCGCGAGCCTGCAGTTCAGCCTGAAGATGGTCGAACACACGCACGACGGGATCGGGATCGTCGCGTACCGGTTCCCGGAGGACAAGGAACTGGCGGACGACCCGGAGGGCATTCGGTTCAACTTCGAGCCGTGTTTCGCGGTCGTGGGCGATGAACTGGTTGTCGCGAGTACGGTGGAGCTGTGCAAGAAGCTCATCACCGAACTGAAGTCGCCGCGTGCGAGTGCGAAGGCCAGCACGGCGGTGATTCGCGGGAAGATCTCCGCGAAGGGCGGGGCGGAGTTCCTGGCCGCGGCCCCGGACCCGCTCATTACCGACGCGATCCTCTCGCGCGGGATCGGCCTCGAGGACGCACGCAAGGAGGTGGCCGCGCTGGTCGGGTGGCTCAAAACGCTCGGCACCTTCCGCGGCGAACTTGACATCAGTGACACGCAGTACAAACTCGATCTGGTGTGGGAACCGCGCAAGTAGGCGAACCCCGTCCGCAAGGGCGGGGGTGGAGACGAATGGTATGATCGACCCCAAGACCGCGTGGCAACCCTACGCACCGATCGCCGAGAACCCGTGGGACCGCAAGAAGGTCGGGCACCTGTACCGCCGCGCCGGGTTCGGCGCCACCGCGGCCGAACTCGACGCTGGCGTCAAGGACGGGCACGCCGCGACGCTCGATCGCGTTCTCAAGGGCACGCCGGAAAGCGACGACTTTGCGCGCACCTCCGAGTTCATGGCGTCGGAACGCAGTATGCCGCCCGGCGCGCCGCAGGGGCGGCTCAGCGCGTGGTGGCTGAACCGGATGCTCGCGAGCCGGCACCCGCTGCGCGAGAAGCTCACGCTGTTCTGGCACGACCACTTCGCGACCAGCAACGCGAAGGTGCAGAACGCCCGCTTCATGCTCGCTCAGTACCAACTCATCCAGAAGTACGCGCTCGGCAGCTTCGCCGAGCTACTCACGAAGATGGGTACCGACCCGGCGATGCTGGTGTGGCTCGACACGAACACCAGCACGAAGGCGGCGCCCAACGAGAACTACGCCCGCGAGCTGATGGAGCTGTTCTCGCTCGGCATCGGCAACTACACGGAAACCGACATTCGCGAAGCCGCGAAGGCGTTCACGGGCTACGAGATCAAGGAAGGGAAGGGCACGTTCAACCGCCGTCAGCACGACGCGGGCGAAAAGAACGTGTTCGGCAAGAAGGGCAAGTTTACGGGGGAGGACATCGCGAAGCTGTGCCTCGACCACGAGGCGTGCCCGCGGTTCATCGTCCGTAAGCTCTACAAGTTCCTCGTCAGCGACACCGATACTCCCGCCGCGGAACTGATTAACCCGCTCGCGGAACAGTACCGCGAAAGTGGCTTCGATACCGGGAAGCTGGTCTCGATCATCCTGCGCTCGAACCTGTTCTTCTCGGCCTCCGCGTACCGGGCGAAGATCAAATCGCCGGTCGAGTTCGCGGTGGGCACGGTCCGCACGCTCGAAGGCTCCGCGGGCGCCCTCCCGCTCGCGGAAGCGCTCGAAGGGCTGGGGCAAGTGCTGTTCGCCCCGCCATCGGTGAAGGGCTGGGACGGCGGCCCGGCGTGGCTCAACGCGCAAACGCTGCTCGGCCGCAACAACCTCGCGCTGGCGATGACTTCCGGTGACGACGCCCGCTTCGGCTCGCGGTGCGATCCGGCCACGCTACTCGCCCGTCACGGCGTAAAAACCGACGGCGAGAAGGTCGATTTCCTGCTCGGGCTGTTCCTGCAAGGTGACGCGCCCGCCGCCGCACGCGACAAGCTGCTCAGCTACCTGAAAACCGCGCAGGGCGTGAAGTACCCGGCGTACTGGTCCGGCGACGATGTCGCCAACCATCGCACGCGGGCCGTCACGCATTTGGTGCTGACGCTCCCGTAATACCATTTGAATTAGGCGAACGGCCGGTGTCCGCCGGCCGGTGATCCACCGCGAACCCCCGGCCGGCTGACACCGGCCGTTCGCCAGGAGACACCCATGACCACGCGCCGCGACTTTCTCCGCACGTCCACGCTGCTGGGCTTCGGTGCCACGGTGCCGACGTTCCTGGGCCGAACGGCCCTCGCGGCGCCCCGCGCCGACAAGCCCGGGGCAAAAGACACCGTACTCGTCGTCGTGCAGCTCACCGGCGGCAACGACGGCCTCAACACCGTCATCCCGTTCACGAACGCGGATTACTACAAACAGCGCCCGACCATCGCGATCCCGAAGGACCAGGTGAAGAAGCTCACGGATGATGTGGGGTTCCACCCGGCGATGGGCGCGCTCGCGAAGCTCTATTCGGACGACTCCGCGGTGTGCGTGGTGCAGGGCGTGGGTTACCCGAACCCCGATCAGTCGCACTTCCGCAGCATGGACATCTGGCACGCCGCCAGCACCGCGCAGACGCTCACCGAAGGCTGGCTCGGCAACGCGCTGAAGAAGCAAGGCGTACCGGCGTTCCACCTCGCGAGCGGCAACGAGGTGGCCCCATTGGCGCTCGCCGGCGCCCCGGTGCGCGTTCCCAGCATCACGTCACTCGATGACTTCAAACTGAAGACCGCCGGCGTGACCGGGGCCGACACTGCGGCGCAGAAGAACGTGATTACCGGCGTCGCGGAGGGCGGGGCGAAGCCGATGACCTCGCAGCCGAACCTGCTCGACTTCGTGTCGCGCACACAGACCACGACTTACGCCAGCAGCGAGAAGCTCGCGTCGATCGGGAAGAACTACACACCGAAGGTGCCCTACCCGACCTCCGGGCTGGCGAACAAACTGAAACTCGCGGCGCAGCTGATTGACGCGGACATCGGCGCCAGGCTCTTTTACGTCTCCATCGACGGGTTCGACACGCACGCGGGGCAGGGCGGGGCGACCGGGGCACACGCGAACCTGCTCACGCAAGTGTCCGACGCGATCAGCGCCTTCTACCGCGACCTCGCCGAGCGCGGGCACAAGAACCGGCTGTGCGTGATGACGTTCTCCGAGTTCGGCCGCCGGGCCTACGAAAACGGGAGCAAGGGCACCGACCACGGCGCCGGCGCGCCGATGCTCTTGGTCGGCGGCACCGTGAAGCCCGGCATCGTCGGCAAGCAACCGGGGCTGACCGGCCTCAAGGACGGCAACCTCGTCCACGGCACCGACTTCCGCGAGGTGTACGCCGCAGTGCTCGACAAGTGGCTCGGCGTGGACGCCAAGGCGATCGTCGGCGACGGGTTCAAGGCCGCCGAGGTGTTTGCGAAGTGAGTTGTCGAACCGCCGGCTTACGCCGGCTGGGTGAGGCGAAAACAACCCGGCCGGCGTAAGCCGGCGGTTCGACGGATCTGCTACAATTCCTGGATGTCCCTTCCCCCCAAACCTGAGCTTCTGGCCCCCGCCGGTGACTGGGAGGCGATGCGCGCCGCGGTCGCCAACGGGGCCGACGCGGTGTATTTCGGGCTGTCGAACTTCAACGCCCGCGCCCGCGCGCACAACTTCACCGTTGAAGAACTCCCGGACGTGATGCGGTTCCTTCACGCGCGGAACGTGAAGGGCTTCGTCACCCTCAACACGCTCATCTTCTCGGACGAACTGCCCGCGGTGACCGAGTTCGTCAAAGCCGTCGCCCGAGCCGGCGCCGACGCGGTGATCGTGCAGGATCTGGGGCTGGTGCGGCTCATCAAGCAGCTCGCGCCAACGCTCCCGGTTCACGCGTCCACGCAAATGACGCTCACCGAGCCGCGCGGGATCGCGTTCGTCACGCAGCTCGGGGTCGAGCGCATCGTACTCGCTCGCGAACTTTCTCTTTCGGACATTCAGAAAGTCACCGCGAACACTTCGACTCCCGTCGAAGTGTTCGTTCACGGGGCGCTCTGTGTCGCGTACAGCGGTCAGTGTCTCACATCGGAAGCGCTCGGCGGGCGATCCGCCAACCGCGGGCAGTGCGCGCAGGCGTGCCGACTGCCCTACGAAATGGTCGTGGACGGGCAGACGCGCGAACTCGGCGACCGCGCGTACCTGCTCAGCCCACAAGACCTCGCCGCGTTCGACCTCATCGACCCGCTGATCGACGCCGGCGTGATCTCGTTCAAGATCGAGGGCCGGCTGAAGGGCGGCCCCTACGTCGCAGCGACGACACAAACCTATCGCAAGGCCATCGACGCGAAGCTGGCGCACCGCGATTTCGCCCTCCCGAGGCGCGAACAACTCGATCTTGCGCAAACGTTCAGCCGCGGGCTGACGCCGGGCTTCCTCGAAGGCAACAACCACCAGAAGCTCGTTCGCGGACGCTTCCCGAAGAGTCGCGGCGTGCGGTTGGGAACAGTCCTGCAACTCACGAAGCTCGGCGCGAAGGTGAGACTCGCCGAGCGAATGCCGATTGAAGAACTGATTCGCGCCGGCGACGGCGTGCTGTTCGACCTCGGCAAGCCGGAGACCCAGGAGCCGGGCGGGCGCGTCTGGAAGGTGGAACTGACGAAGCTTGCCGGCGAGCGATCTTCTCCAGGCGACCCCGCCACCGTGCTGCTCTCGTTTGAAGCCGGTGCGCTCGACCTCTCGCAGATTCCCGTCGGTTGCGATGTGTACAAGACCGACGATCCGACATTGCGGAAGCGGCTCGAACAGAGCTACGCTCAAGATAAGCTGGTCCGCCGGGTCGCGCTCAGCGGGCGCGTCAGCGGTGCGATCGGCGGCGCGCTTTCGCTCACGCTTTCCGACGGCGAGTGCGAAGCAAACGCGACGTGGCCCGGACCACTCGAATCAGCGCAGAAGCGCCCAACATCGGCGGAGGAGGTGCGCGAGCAACTGTCGAGACTCGGCGACACGCCGTTTGAACTTGGCGAAGTCGCGATCGAACTTCCCGCGAACGCAATGGTGCCGCGAAGCGTCCTCAACGACCTCCGCCGGCGGGCGGCGGGCGAACTTGCGGAGCAGCGCCTCGAAGGGCGCAAGCACGCGCTCGCAGACCAGGCGAACGGCCGGTGTCAGCCGGCCGGTGGGACCGATACGGCCCCGTCCGCGCCAAGCTCTCACCGGCCGGCTGACACCGGCCGTTCGCCGGCGCTCACGGTTCTCGTGCGTTCGCTCGACCAGCTCGACGCGGTGCTCGCGTGGGCGCCGCCCGACGGCCTGCCGAAGCCGGCCGCGGTGTACGCAGACTTTGAAGACCTCCGCCGCTACAAGGACGCGGTGCCCAAGGCCCGCGCCGCCGGCGTGCCGGTAGGGCTGGCCCCGCTCCGCGTGTGGAAGCCCGGCGAGGACGGCTTTCAGGCGCTCGTCGTGCGCGCCGAACCTGACATCGTGCTCGTCCGCAACCTCGCATCGATCAGCTACTTCCGCGAGCAACTCCCGAACGCGCAACTCGTCGGCGATTTCAGCCTGAACTGCGCGAACGAACTCACCGCCGACCTACTCATCGGCGCGGGCATGGAGCGACTGGTGCCGAGTTACGATCTGAACTGGGAGCAGTTCGCGGCGATGGTGCGGCGCTCGCGCCCGGAGTGGTACGAACCCGTTCTCCATCAGCACATGCCCATGTTTCACATGGAGCATTGCGTGTTCGCGGCGTTCCTGAGTACGGGGAAGGATCACCGCGACTGCGGGCGCCCGTGCGAGGTCCACAAGATCGAACTGCGCGACCGCGTCGGGGCCAACTTCCCGGTGCTGCCGGATACGGGCTGCCGCAACACGGTGTTCAACAGCGTCGCCCAGAGCGGGGCCGAGTACGTCGGTCGGATGCGCGAACTGGGGCTGCGCACGTTTCGTATCGATCTGTTGCGCGAAACGCCGGCGCAGGTCGGCCCGCTCCTGGACCGCTACGCCCGCGTGATCGCCGGGCTGGACGACGGCCGCGAGACGTGGCGCCAGCTCCGCGCGCTCAACCAACTCGGGGTGACGAGGGGGACGCTGCAACTCGTCTGACGCGAACGCGAGCCGTCCGGGGTGATTCGAGTGGTTCAGACTTCTGAGCCGGTGCTCACCGGGCGGTCGCGACGGGGGCGAGTTGGGGCGTCGCGTCGCTCGCTCCTACGGAGTTGAGCCACCCGCGTCTGGCCGCGTACCGAACAATGTCCACGCGACTTCGCAATTGGAGCTTTTCCATCGAGCGCGCCTTGTACGTCTCGACCGTCTTCACCGACACCCGGAGTCGGGCCGCGATCTCCTTGTTGCTGTAGCCGAGCGCGATCAGTCGCACCACTTCGGTTTCCCGCGCGCTCAGTTCCGCGCCCCGCGCTTTGCCGTCCGGGGGATCGACCTCGCCCACCGCGCCACCGGCTATCACGAAATCGAGATAAGTACCGCCGGCGGCCACAGTGCGAATCGCCCGGAGCAATTGCTCGACGGTCGCGCATTTGGGAACGTACCCGACCGCGCCCGCCGTAACGAGCCGACGGATCGAATCCGCGTCTTCGCACACCGTCAAGGCGATTACCTTCCGCGTCGGATTCGTCGTCCGCAATTCGGCCGCGAGTTCCGCGCCGCCCAATCCGGGTAACAGCACTTCCGTGAGTACCACGTCCGGGTTCAGTTCCGCGGCCAACCGGACGGCCGACAGCCCGTCGGGTGCCTCTCCGATCACGCGCATGTCCGGCAGCGCGTTGACGAGCGCCTTCACTCCTTCGCGGGTGACGGCGTGACCGTCCGCGATGAGGATGCGGATGATGCTCATCGGTGGTTCCCCGTCGAGTCAACGGTAGTCAATTGGCGCTCGGAGAAGGTCTCGCCGATGCGAGCGAGTAGGGCGGTGAGGGCGAGTGGGTCGGCCGGCTTGAGGAGGTGAATGTCACACCCCGCGTCGGCCGAGCGGGTGCGGTCGTCGTCGGTTCCGTACCCGCTCAGGACCGCGATGAACGGTTGCTTGTCCGAACTGTTCCGTCGGAGTTGTTCGGCCACTTCCCACCCGTTCATGTCGGGCAAGCCGATGTCCAAGAGCACCACGTCCGGCATTTCGGCGGCGGCTTCTCGCAGTGCGTCCGCGCCGCACAGCGCAACCCGGACCGAGTACCCGCAAAGGATGAGTAATTCGGCCATCGATAGAGCGGCATCTTCCAAGTCCTCAACGATGAGGACGGCGAGCGGAGGACGCACCTCTTCGTTCATCGCAAGTACCGTCTGCAACGGCGCGGCGGTGGCCGGGTTCCACCCGACCGTAACCCGGACCCGTCTGTAATTGCGTGTGACGTAGCGGAAGTTCCCTTCCCGCTGTCCGAACGCGCCGCCCCGGAGTTGGGGCGCGAGCCGGTTAAACTTGTGATGGTAGTTCGACCCGGTGCGCGAGTGTGTACGCCAGCGTACAAAGCCGGGAATAATTTCAGCCGGCGCGTCAAAATGGGAAAGTGGCACGGTCAGATTGTCGGCGCGTCGAAGGCGTCTCGGATGACCCGGTAGCACTCGCACGTTGCCTCTTCCAGGCCCACCCGGTCGATGACTTTCACCTTGCCGTGCCGGTAAGTAATCAGCCCGGCGTTCTGGAGCAGCCCGGCCGTTACCGTGACCGTCGCCCGCCGCACGCCGAGCATGACGGCCAAGGACTCGTGCGTGAGGGGGAACTCGTCGGCTCTGGCTTGATCGTGGCACATCAAGAGCCACCGGGCGCACCGCTCCTCTATCGTGTGGAGACAGTTGCACGCCGTTTGCCGGGCGCTCGCCACGAGCGTGGCACGAAGGTATCCGCTCACGAGTGCGCGGAGCGGCCCACCTTGCACGCACTCGGCGGCGAATGCGGCGGCGGGCATCTTCCAGCACTCGGCGGGGTAAACTTGGCAGAACACTTGTTCGTCGCTGTGGTCGGTACCGAGCGCGACGGCCGCGCCAAGCATCCCGGTACGGCCGACAGCGCCCACTTCGGCGGACGCCCCGTCGAGCATGATGACGGTTGCGGACATGATTCCGGTTCGGGGGAAGTAGACGTACTCCATCGGCCCGCCGGCGCGGTACGCCACGTCCCTGTGGCCGAAGGTCACGTTGGTCATCCGGTTGGTGAGGCGTGCGAAGTCGTCGGGGGGCAATGCGGCCAAGAGCCGGTTTTGTGGTGGGAGAGTAGGCATGGTGGCACTCGTGTTAGCGGTCCGGCTAAGCGGGCGCCAAGCGCGAGATGCCGAAGGCATCTGAGGCGGGAAGCGTGGGGCTATTATACGCACGCGGGGAAGAGAACTGTGTACGGAAGCGTGCGGAGTGCCTTCGCTCGCAAGCTTCGGTGCGTTCTATAAGCTCGACTGATGCCAATTCTGGGTAGCCGCCCGTGGCGGGGTAGCATGAGGGTT
>CAZBXY010000302.1:0-9621 GCA_964495365.1 uncultured Frigoriglobus sp.
TCGTCTACCTCCTATCCCCGAACCGCTTCAACTGAGAACTTCGCGGAAAGTACAGCTTCACGAATACTGCGCAAAAGGACTGCGTCGTTCGATTAATAACCGCAGCCGCCAGAATCGAAGTTGAGGAGAACTTCACGAAGCATATCACCCTCGGTTGGGATCTGATCGTGGGCGGCGGCTATATGAAGACCGTCACGACCGGGGTCGATAAATACACCGTGAGCACTACACCAAATCTGACTAACCTGTCGAAACGACAATCTTTCATCATCGGCGCAGGCACATTCACCTGGAACTCGGGCACCTTCGCGAATGTCATCGTCGAGGTGCGTAACTCGGCTACTTTGAAGATCGAGTCCGACACAGCGCAGACGAAGGACGCTCGGCTGGCCGGCGCGACTCTGCTTGTCAAGCCGGCGGTAGGGACCGGCGCCCCGGGAACGGTCAATTTCATCAGCGGTCAGATGTTCCTTCAAGCGTCGCCGACAATCGCCGGGGTCACCAAGAGCTGGCCGAACAGCGTGATCGAGAACAACGGCAACTTCAACGTCAGCGGCTCGGCCCAGGCGATCATCGGAGCCAATAACGGCGTCCAAGCGACCTTTAACCAGTTGGGTTCGTTTAGCCTCAACCTCGCGAACAATAATCCAGACTTCGATCTGTTCTGTGTCTTCAACAATGGTAATCCCGATACCACGGCGCCTGTCACAGTAACGAAGGGAGATCTCTACCTCCGTAAGTCAGGCGCTATCTGGGGTCCGTGGCAGATTGCCGAAAATCAAACCGTGGATTTTCACGGGGCCCAGTACACGTGGAACGGTACGAGTTTCGACGGCGCCGGGTCGGTGGTGGTGTACAATACGACCATTGTTATCCCGAAGGGTGTCGTGGCGACCGTCAACAACCTCGAGTTTACGGCGTACAGCACGATCGAGGGCCGGGCGGAAGCCGCGACTTACGACGGGGCCAGAAGTGCTCTCCAAATCCGGAAGACGATGCTGTGGAAATCAGGGACGACTGACGGGAAAGGCGTTCTCGACATTACCCCTGCCGCAACGCTGACCATCCGTGATAACCTCCCGCAAACCGACCGCATCCTCAAGGACTGGCTGCTTTACAACCGCGGTAAAATCATCCTCGGCTGGGCACCGGACGTTCCCAATCCTCCGAATTTTGTCCAGAAGTTCAGCATGAATCAGAACGCGACAATCGAGAACAAGGCTGGGTCTGATTTCGTCATCGTCGATACAGCTGGAATCGCCGCCGCGGCAGGATCGACCGACTGGGGGTTAATCGTCGTCGAGAAGGGAGCGAAGTTCAGAAAGTTGGCGCAGTCGGGTGAATCTCGGATCCAGGCTGGTCTCCGAGAAGTGACGGGCACGGTCAACGTGCCGGGCGGATCGGCAATCCAGTTCATCAAACTCGACGGTACGCTCGATAAAAGACGAATCGACGGGGATGGACCAGCCACCCTCTCCGGGGTGAGCTTCCGCGGTCCTGCGAACCTCGACGATCCCTTTAGTGTAGCGGCCGGAGGCGAGTTGGCAGGCGGCGGTGTCGTCGCCGCCGCGACGTTCACCAATTCCGGTATGGTGCTGCCGGGCGACCGCAACGGGATCGGCGTCCTCACCTTCAACAGCAACCTCGCGCACGCGGCCGGGGCGTTCGTGATGGACCTCGACGGCGGGGCCGGTCCCATCGCGGGCACCGACTACGACCAGATCATCATCGGCGAGGCCAGCAACCAACTCACCCTCGCCGGCTGGCTCTGGATCACCGTCCAACCGACGTTCAATCCGCCCGTCGGCACCGTGTACGGGATCATCGACAACCGGTCGGCGCTGGACAACAGCGGCGCCTTCAACGGGATGGCGAACAACTCCACCTTCGGGGTCGGCGGGTGGACGTTCCGCATCAACTACGACGCCAAGCTCCACTCGGCCGACATCTACCACAACGACGTGATCCTGACCGTCGTCGGCGTGCCCGCGACCAGTTCCAACGCCGGGTCGATCTCCGGCACGGTCTGGATCGACGAGGACAAGGACGGCATCAAGGACACGACCGAGGCGCTGGCCGCCGGCGTCCCGGTCGGCGTCTTGAACATCTGGAGCGGGCACACGGTCCGCACGCTCACCAACTCCAGCGGCGCCTACACCGTCGCGAAGCTGGCCGACGACTACTACACCATTCAATTCGACAAGGGTGCCAGCGCCGGCTACGCTACCCACCAATTCACGACTAATAACGCCGACAGCGTGGCCTACCCGAACACCGGCTGGGCCGGGCCGTACCAGATCGCCAACGGTGCGGCTCTGACCAACAAGCACGCCGGGCTGCTGCCCAACCACGCGCCCGTCGGAACCCGGGACGAGTACACGACGAACCGCAACCAGACGCTGACCGTGGACGCGGCCACCGGCGTGCTGTCCAACGACACCGACGCCGACGGCGACCCCTTCACCGCGGTGCTGGTGGACGGGCCGGAACACGGCACGCTCACGCTCAACGCCGACGGATCGTTCACCTACGTGCCGAACGCCTCGTACCGCGGCTCCGACTCGTTCACCTACCAGCCGACCGACCTGTTCGGCCCCGGCGAGCTGGTTCGGGTCGATCTCACCGTTGCCTCGATTCAGCCGACCGCGAACCCCGACACCGGCAGTATGAACGAAGACGGGTCGGTCACCCTGTCGGTGCTATCGAACGACACGGACCCGGACGGCGACACGCTGTCCGTGATCGCTGCCTTCGCGCTGTACGGCAACGCGGTGGTGAACACCAACGGGACCGTCACCTACACACCCTACGGCGATTGGAACGGAACCGACACGATCACCTACATCGTCAGCGACGGGTACGGCCAGTTCGCGCTCGGCACCGCGACGGTGACGGTGGCCCCGGTCAACGACGCGCCGACCATCAATACGTCGGCCATTAACGTGCAGCAGAACACGGCGCTGGACATCGACCTGTACACCCTCGTGAGCGATGTCGAGACCGCGGACGGCGACCTGGTGTTCGCGGTGTCGGGCGCGGTCAACGGGACGGTGCTGTTGCTCGCCGACGGGCACACCGCCCGGTTCACCCCGACCACCGGCTACCACGGCGCGGCCAGCTTCAGCCTGTCGGTGACTGACGCCGGCGACGGGTCCAGCGCCGCGATCACCACCACGGCCACGATCTCGACCCCGGTCAATCGGCCGCCCACTGCCGGGAACCTGAGCGTGTCGTATCACGTGGTCGAGGGGCAACCGCTGGTGGTGTACCCGTCGGTGTCCGACCCCGACGGCCACACGCTGACCCGCACCGTCCTCACCCAGCCGGCCCACGGCACGGTCGAATGGAACGAAGCCTACGACGGGTTCGTCTACACCAACTCCGACCCGACCTTCATCGGCAACGAGGTGTTCACCTATCAGGTGTCCGACGGGCACGGCGGGTTCGCAACCGGCACGGTCACGATCACGTTGACCAACCAGCCGCCGCAGGGCGAGAACGTATCGATGACCGCGGAGAACAGCGGCCCGATCGAGGTGATCCCCTACGTGTTCGACCCGGACAACGACGAGTTGACGGTCAGCTCGATCAGCCCGCCGTCGGTGGGCACGGTGACGACCAACGGGGCGTACGGGGTGTTCTACGTCCCGCCGGCGGGGTTCACCGGGACGGTCAACTTCAGCTACACGATCTCCGACGGCCACGGCGGCACCGTCACGATTTACGTCACCCTCAACATCATCGAGGGCGGGGGCGCGTAGGTCGCTCAGTAGCGGGCCAGGCCGCGTTCGTAGAGGAAGTTACACAGGACGTGCCGGCGCAGGTACTTGCGCACCGCACCGGGGATCTCTTCGAGGGCCACGTCGCGGCCGTGGGCGCGGTGCCGGATGCGGGCCATCTCCTCCGTGCCCACGCCGTTAATCACGGTCGTCGTTTTCGATTGCGTGTGAACCCGAAACGCGCCGAGGAACCGCCCGAGCCGGTGGAACTTGGCCCCAGCCAGTTGGAACCGCAACAGCAGATCCCAGTCCATCGCGAACCGGAAGTTCTCGTCGATCCCGCCGACCCGTTCCCACACGCGGCGGCGCCAGAACAGCGTTTCCTGCGGGATGTAGTCCACCCACTTGAGGATTTCCGGGTCGTGCGGCGGCAGCACCCACCGCCCGCGCTCCCCGTCACGCTCGTCGATCACAATCCGGTGCCCGTACAGTACGTCTACTTCGGGGTGGGTCTGGAAGAACTGCGCGACCGCGTGCAGCGACCCCGGCAAGAGCAGGTCGTCGGAGTTCAGGTAGGCCATGATCTCGCCCGACGTGTGGGCGAAGCCGAGGTTGATCGCGTGCGACTGTCCTCGGTCGGGCCGCGAGTCGCAGTGGTGCAGCCGGTCGCGGTAGCGGTCGAGAACGGCGGTCGTTTCGTCCTTCGACCCGCCGTCCTGAACCACGAACTGCAACCGCGGGTACTCCTGATCGAGGACGCTTTTGAGCGTGCGCTCGATGTACGGCCCCTGGTTGAACGACGGGGTGACGACGGAGATGAGCGGCGGGTCGGTGAGGACCGGCTTGCGGTAGTACCGGGCCGGCAGGCTCAGCGGGCGCGGCTTCCCGGGGAAGTTCAGCCGGCCGAGCCGGATGTCCAGCCCCAGCGCCATGCGGATGTGGTGGCGCACCCACCGGCCCCACGAGAGCTGGGCGCCGATCGCGCGCTGGAGCCGGATGACCTCGGCCCGCAGGGCCTCGACCGTCTGATCGACCTCGATCAGCTTGTTCTCCAGCTCCTGGAGTTGCTGGGCTTCGGGCGAGTCGTTGGTGCCGTGCGGTGTCATTCGATTGGCCCTGCCCTCACGCATGAACTCGCGTCAGTAGTGAGCCGCGACCGGGAGGGAGCGGGCCAATCACCTTCGCGGCTCGCCCGCTCCCTCCCGGTCGCGGCTCCATTCGGTCGCGGGTCGCGGCTTCATGTTACGAGCCCGTCTCCTCACGCCGCGGCGCGGCCGCTCGACGCGATTTGCGCCCGGTACCACTCGACCGTTTCGGCTAGCCCGCGGTCGAGCGAGGTCGTGGCCTCGAAGCCGATCGTTGCCTTCGCCCGGGTGGTGTCGAGGCACCGCCGCGGTTGGCCGTCGGGTTGTGTCGGGTCGAACACCAGCTTGCCGCGATAGCCCACGCAGTCGGCGATCTTCTGGGCGAGATCCTTGATCGAGATTTCGTGCCCGGAACCGAGATTGATCGGGTCGGGCGTTTCGAGTTTCTCGGCGGCGAGCCGGATGCCGCGGGCCGCGTCGGCGACGTAGAGGAACTCGCGGGTGGCCTTGCCGGTGCCCCACACCGGCACCTCCGCGAGGTTCCGCGCCTGCGCGTCCACGCACTTGCGGATCAGGGCCGGGATCACGTGCGACGTTTGCAGGTCGAAGTTGTCCCACGGGCCGTACAGGTTGACCGGCAGCACGTACGTACCGGGGAAGTCGAACTCTTGCTTGTACGCCTGGAGCTGCGCGAGCAGCATCTTCTTGGCGAGTCCGTAGGGGGCGTTGGTTTCTTCGGGGTAGCCGTTCCAGAGGTCTTCTTCCTTGAACGGCACCGGGGTGAACTTCGGGTACGCGCAGATCGTGCCCGCGCAGACGAACTTCTCCAGTCCGCGGCGCCGGCACTGTTCGATGAGCTGCACGCCCATCATCAGGTTGTCGTAGAGGAACGTGCCGGGGTGCTTGCGGTTGGCCCCGATCCCGCCGACGACCGCGGCGAGGTGGATCACCACGTCCGGGCGGCTCCATTCGAGTACCCGGCGCACCGCGTCGGCGTCGGTCAGGTCGTACTCGGCCCGCCGCGGGGCGATGATGTTCGTACACCCGGCCCGGCGCAGTTCGCCGATCACGTGCCGGCCGAGGAACCCGCCGCCGCCGGTCACCAGGATTCGCTTGTTTCGGAGGTCCATCGGTACGCTTCCGTGAGTGCTTCGCGTTCGCCGCCGGCGTGAGGCGGTGCCCGTGCGTGGTCCTAGTTTCGGTCGGTTCGGCCGTGCGATTTACCCGATCCGCCCGGCGGGTTCAACCGCAACCGCTCAAGGCGAACCCCGGACGCAAGTCCGGGGGTGGCGGTGCGTAGGTGACTGGGCGTGCTACCCGTGTCTTCACCCCCGGACTTGCGTCCGGGGTTCGCCCAACCCCGGCGGGCTGACGCCGCGCCGTTCGCCTCACGCCGCGCGCTTCAGTTGGCTCGCCTGGACCGCCTGTTCCCACGCGCGGAACTCGGTCATGAACTGGCCGACGGCCTCGTCGGTCTTCGGGTGGCTACACATCTGCGGGAAGAACTTGGGCGGCACGGTGATGATGTGGGCGCCGGCCTGGATCGCCTCGTTCACGTCTACCAGGTGCCGGATGCTGCCGACGATGATCTCGCTGTCCGAGCCGCGGCGGTCGAGCGCCTCGCGGGTCGCCCGGACCACGCTCCCGGCGTCGTAGCCGACGTCGCGGATGCGGCCCCAGAACAGGCTGACGTACTTCGCCCCGGCCGAGGCCGCCATCACCGCCTGGTTGTACGACATGCAGCACGTGCAGTTCACCGGCACGTTGCGGCGGGCGAGCTGGTGGATCACCTTCAGCTCGTTCCAGCCGATCGGGATCTTGATGTTCAGGTACGGGTAGTCGCCGAACTCTTTCACGAACTGTTCGGCCTGGTCGGCCATCTTCGCCGGGTCGGTGGTGTTCACCTCGACCGACAGCGGGATTTTGGCGTCGTGCTGGATGAGCGCGTCGATCATCGCGCGGATGTGGACGCCGAAATCGGTGCAACCGGACCGGGCGACGAGCATCGGGTTGGTGGTCACCCCGGACGGGAACCCGCGCTCCAGGCACGTTTCCAGTTCCTTCACGTCGGCCGTGTCAACGAACAGTTTCATCCCTGAATCCCCTGTTGGTGATTTCTTTCACGCTGCGGACTTCGTTGCGCGTTCGTGTGCCACGGTGGCCAGAATCCAGTTCACGGCGTTCGTGATGTCGGGCGCGGTGTGGTCCGGGCGGCACCGCTCCGCGTTGCTGAACGGCGTCTCGATCAGCACCGCCCGGCACCCGGCCGCGTGCGCCGCGACGATATCGCTCCAGCGGTCGCCGACCAGGAACGCCGAGTCGAGGTCCAGTTCGTGCCGCGCGGCGGCGTCTAACAGCAGCCCTGGTTTGGGTTTCCGGCAATGGCACTTGTCGCCGCTGTCGTGGTAGCACGCGAAACAGTCGAGCAGCGGGAGGTCGCCGCGCAGCTTCGCGTTGATCGCTTCGACCGCCGCGCGGGTCTGCTTCCCGCGAGCGACATCGGGCTGATTCGTCACGACCACCAGCACGAACCCGGCGCCGCGGAGCTTCGCGAGCGCCTCCGGCACGCCGGGCAGCAGTTCGAGTTCGGCGACGCTCGCCGGCGGGCGCGTGGTGTCGCCTTCGGGGAACGCCTTGTTCAGCACCCCGTCGCGGTCCAGGAACACCACGCGCTGCGGCATCGGTTCTCCAAAGTAGTAGGCACACTCCGTGTGCCGTCGGTATTTCGTTCTGTGAAGCAACGGCACACGGAGTGTGCCTACTACTTTCACGCCGCCTTCTTCGCCTCGGCGGTCGATTCCCACTTGGTCGCGGCGGCCTTCAGCGCCGGGTGCGTCACGAACAGGTGCCACACCACCGCCTGGAACGCCTCCGCGTGCGGGGTCACGTGCGCCGCGTTCACCGTCGGCACGATCACACAGGCGTCGGCGACCTTCGCGGTGTAGCCGCCGTCGCGGCCGACGATCCCGCACACGGTCGCGCCGACCTTCTTGGCGTACTGAACCGCCCGCACGAGGTTCGGGCTGACGTTCCGCTCCAGATCGCCGCCGCCCACCGAGAACACGAGGATGCCGTCGTCCGCGTCGAGCCGGCTGCCCTTGAGCCACTCGGCGAACACCGTTTCCCAGCCCTCGTCGTTGGTACGGGCGGTCAGTTCGGAGACGTTGTCGGTGGGCGAGTAGGCTTCGATCCCGGCGATCTTGCGGAAGTCGTTGACCGCATGCGCCGCGTTGGACGCGCTGCCGCCGACGCCCAGGATGAACAGCCTCCCGCCGCGGGCGCGAAGCGCCGCCAGCGCGTTCACGGTCTTGTCGATCGCGGCCGTGTCGAGCGTGTGGATGACCTCGACCGCCTCGGCGAGGAACTGCTGCGTGAACGACATCGGCGACTCCGTTCGTATCAGGAAGAACCTAACCCCGCTCGCTTTGCTCGCGGCCCCTTCCCTAAGAAGGAAGGGGCGAAGAATAAGAGTCTGCGCTCTGACTCCCCCTTCCTTTTCAGGGAAGGGGGTTGGGGGTTAGGTTCCCCCACCCTACGCCGCGTGGCGCAGGAACTCTTCTGCCTCTTGCAGCCCCGCGGGCGAGCCGATCTCGTAGAACCGTTTCGTCACCTCGTGGCCGACCATCTCGCCGCTCGCGACCAGCGCGCTGTACAGCTCCGCGAGGTCCGACGGCGCCCCCGCGGGGATCCGCTCGATCGCGGCCCGGCGCAACAGCGACAGTCCGTAGTCGATGTGCGTCATGTCGGGCGTCGCGTCCTGCTTGCTGTACCGCAAAAGCCGACCGTTCCGCCAGACCACATTGCTCCTGTCGAAGCTGTTTTCGTTGCGGAACACCGTCATCAGGCCCAGCGCGGCGTGCGGCAGCGCGTCGAACACCGCGGCGTAACGGACATCGAGAATCGAGTCGCCGTAGAGTACAAAACACCCATCGCCCACGAGCGGCAGCGCGCGCCGAACGGCGCCGCCCGTTCCACGGAGCGTCGCGCCGTCGTCGGAGTACCGCACGCGGAGGCCGAACCGCGATCCGTCACCGACGTACTCGCGAATTTGGTCCGCGAAGTGGCCGACACACATCACCACCTCGCGCACCCCCTGGGCGTACAACCCGGCGAGCTGGTGGTCGATGAACGGCTTGCCCGCGACCGGCACCAGCGCCTTCGGGATGGTCTTCGTGACCTCACCCAGCCGCGTGGCCTTGCCGCCGGCGAGGATCAGCACGGGCGTCGAAGCGAGATCCTTCACGGGAATGACCTTCACGTTCGTAGTGACCCGCTTCAGCGGGTCGGGAGGCGCAGCCCCCTGGTTCTTGTGGCACAGGCTTTCCAGCCTGTGCGCTAGTCACTTCAGCACAGGCTTTCTAGCCTGTGCCACAAGAATAAGACGCGCCGCTGCGCGGCGAGACCCGCTGAAGCGGGTCACTACAAACACTCACGCCGCGCGCCGGATCGCCGGGCGCAGCGCCGGCGAGGGCGTCGCCCCGCTGACGACCCGCGTGCCCTCGAAGTCGAACCGGAACGGCACGTTCTGCAACCCCGCGGCGCTCATGGTCGCGGTCAAGCGCTCGGCGTCCTCGGTGTAGAACATCAGGAACCCGCCGCCGCCGGCGCCGATCAGTTTGCCGCCCAGCCCGCCGTTCTTGAGGCCCAACTCGTACCACTCGTCGATCCGCGAGTTCGACATGCTGCCGCTGCGCTTCTTCTTCGAGTGCCAGTGAACGTTCATCAGTTCCGCGAAGCCGCGAAGGTCGCCACCCTCGAGCGCGTCCTTACTCTTGAAGCCCAGATCTTTGATGAAGTGCAGGTTGTCGATCATCGAA
>CAZBXY010000303.1:0-9580 GCA_964495365.1 uncultured Frigoriglobus sp.
TGCTGTACGCCGCGGCGACCGGCGAGACCGAGTACACCAGGATGCTGCCGACCATGACCGTTTTGCGGCCGAGCCGGTCGATGAGGACGCCGCCCAAGAGGCCGAACACGCCGCCAGCGAGCGCCGCGATCCAGAGCATCCGCCCGGACCAGAGGCGCACCGCGTCGCTGTCCGGGGCCACCTTCAAGAGTTCCGAAAGCGCCTGCGCGCCGATCACCGGGAACATGAGCAGTTCGTAGGTGTCGAACAGGAAGCCGACGGCGGCGACCAGCAGAACGAGCCAGCGCGTGATCGGGGGCAGACCGGCGGCAGCACCGGGAGCGGGAGACGACATGAGTGTTTCGTGTCTCGTATTGGGGGTCGGGTGTCTTCGGCGAGCGGCGGGCGTAAGCCCACCGGGTCAGCGGCAAGCGGTGGGGTGAGGGTACGCGCGGCGCGCCCGGAAGGCAACCGTTCGCCCCTTGCGTTCCGGCGCGCGGGGCGTAACTATTGCGTTGGCCGCGCTTCGCGCTCGCCTTCGGCTCGCGGCTAACCTCACCCGGAGTTCCCCATGCGCCTCTCTCGTTTCCTTCCCCTGCTCGCGCTACTGGCGGTGCCGCAGCTCGGCCGCGCCGACGACACCGCCGAGTTCCTCAAGCCGGACAACTGGGAGGGCCGCGCCGACATCTGGAAGCTCGACCCGAAGGCCAGGACCGTCGTCGGCGAGACCACCGAGGACCCGAAGTACAACACGTTCTTCTGCTCGAAGAAGAAGTACGGCGACTTCGACATGACGTTCAAGGTCCAGCTGCGCGAGGCGGTCGGCAACAGCGGGGTGCAGATCCGCAGCGAGCGGACCGACAAGGACTCTGCGGACAACAAGCAACCGTTCCGCGTCCGCGGGCCGCAGGTGGACGTGGGCAAGGGCTACTGGGGCAGCCTGTACGGCGAGGGCGTCGGCGGGATGATGAAGGCGTCCAGCCCCGACAGCATCAAGAAAGCCGTGAAGGAGACCGAGTGGAACGAGTACCACATCGTCGCGAAGGGCACGCGGATCACGATCAAGATCAACGGCGAAACGATGGTCGATCAGGACTTCCCGAAGCTGCCGGGCCGGAAGGACAAGGACGGCAAGGAGATCGAGGGCGGCCCGGCCCCGAAGGAAGGGATCATCGCATTCCAGGCGCACGGCGGGTACGCGAAGATGCGGGTCGAGTTCAAGGACATCACGTTCAAGGATTTGAGCAAGAAGTGAACGGGACGGAACGTGAGACGACCGGCCCCTGTGGGCGAACGAGGGGTGTGGAGCGGGTCGAAGACGTCAGCCGCGGTTCCCGGCGTCGTCGGTCTTGGCCGCGACCGGCTGCGCCGGGGTCGGGGCCTTCACGCCGTGGATCGCCTCGTACACCTCCTGCCGGTGAACGGGCACGTCCTTCGGCGCCTCGATGCCGAGCCGCACCTTGTCACCGCGGATCTCCACCACCGTGATGACGATGTCGTTGTTGATGACGATCGACTCGTTTTTTTTTCTGGACAGCACGAGCATTGGTGTCTATCTTTCCGTGAGTGAAATCCAGGGTCGGGGTTTCGCGCCTCGCGCACCGACCCGATGCTCCGCATCCGGCGTCCTTCCGCCTTCGCGAGAGTGCCCACCACACGCAGGTGGCCCCCACGTTCCAACGCGGGTGCTAATGCGAGTGTGGCTCTCTGCGCCCGTTCATCTTTCCCCACTGTAAAAGCGGGTAAGTTGCGCCGTCAAGGAGCATTCTGCCTCCCGCGCGCACTTTTTCCGAACTTTTTGGTTGACGATCAGGGCCGGATGTGAATTGTGAGAAGTTTCGCCGATAATACCGTGTTCTCACGAGCCTGCGATTCAATTCAGCAGACCAGCGGTCGGCTCCACGAAAAGCCAGCGAATCACGGCCCGCCGGCGGGGCGCAGCGGCTCGCGACTGGGCGCCGGGCGCGTCCGGTAGTACCCGGCCACGAATCGCACCGTCGGGTGCTGGTCGGTATCGGCCACGCGCCCGACCCACCCCGGGCACGACTGGTTCCGCGCCGCGGCCAGTTCCACCGCGACCCGCGCCGCGCCGGCCCGCACCGCCGGTTCGGGGTCGCGACTGAGCCGTTCGAGCCACGGCTCCGGGTCGGCCACGTCGTCATCGTGTCGCAGATCGAGGAGCAGCTTCAGCCGCTCGTTGGGGTCGGCGTGCGTGAAGCGAATGCCCAGCGCGATTTCGGTGTCCGTGCGGTCGCGGGCGACGAGCGCGTCGCGACAAATTTTCCGCACGCCGGCGTCGGGGTCGTGCATCCAGCGGAACAGCTCCTCGTCGTTCAGAAGCACTTCGCCATCGGCCGCAGACGCGACTCCGAAGAGGGCCGCACCGCGCACCAGCGGTTCCGGGGCGCCCAGTAGCGGCACGAGTTCGGCGCGGAGCCGGATGTCCGGGTGAATGGCGAGTCGGGCCGCGGCGAGCCGCGTTTCGGCGTCGGCCGTTTTCAGCCCCTCGGCGACCACGAACCGACACCGCGCCGCGTGAACGGTGCCGGTCCGCTTCAGCACGAGCGGCATGAGCTGGAGCACGGCGCGCTGGCCGGCCTCGGGGGCGTTCTGGAAGGCGTCGAGGATCGCGACCGAGCACGGAACCGCGCGCGGGTCGTTGTCAGGCAGGGCGGTGAGGTACTTGTCGAAGGCGGTAACGGCCGCGGCTCGGGTCGGCTCGTCGCCCGTCCGTACACATTCCGCGAGCCGGCGGGCGCCCGGTTCGCCGTAGCCGGTGAGCGCGTCGGCCCACTTCGCCCGCTCGTCGTCGGTGGTGGCGGACGCGAGGTTGCGGGCCGCGAACGTGGCCCGCAGCGCGGGCGCGTTCAGCGCGGCCCAGGTTCCGGCGCCGGCAACGACGGCCACCAGCACCCCGGCCCCGCGCAACATCCACTTCCGCTTGCGTGTCACTATCAGCACCTCACGGGGCGCGCCGCCGCGGTTCCGGCAACCTGCGCTCGCGCGGGAAGGTAACCCGGCGCCCGGGGGCGGGGCAAGAGCAACCCGACCAGGTAACCGGAATTGTTCATGCCCGCGGGCGCGGCGGTTCGATTCTTCTTCGGGTGGGTCGCTCTCTCCGAGAGCGACAAGCCCGGCGCAGCCGGGCTGTTTCTGTGTGCCGTGCGGTCATGGCTCAAGAAGGAGTCGCTCGCTGCGCGAGCGACCCGGCTCTCGGAGAGCCGGCCACCCGAAAAAGACCACTTCCGAACCTCACGGACGAGGTACACCATGACCGGCTCGGGCCAGGCTCTGAAGGTGTTGATGGGGAGCGCGGTGGCGGTTCCGCTGGCGCTGTCGGCGGTGCCGGCATCCGAACCCCCGCGCCCGGCGCCCGCGATGCCCGCAACGATGCCGATGCTCCCGAACACCGCGGGGGCCGTGCGCGTCAACCTGCCGGAAGTGGTCCACCCCGATTACCGCGACGCGGTGATGAAGATCGTCCGCCAGCCGACCGTTTCGACCCGGGCCACCGCGCCGGATGTCGTGTGTACCGTTTCGATGTACGAATGGCTGTTCGATCACCCGGACCGCGTGTCGCTGGCGTGGCAGCGGCTGAAGGTGGCCGCGGTGCCGATCACCGATGCCGGCGGCGGTCAGTTCTCGTGGACCGACGAGAACGGCAGCGAGGTGGTGTGGCGGACGGTGGGCACGTTCCCGGACGGGCTGGTGTGGTACGCGACGGGCAAGGTGAAACCGGGGGCCGCGGCGCCCGCGGTGCCGGTGAAGGCGGTCGCGGTACTGGCGCGGCCCCAAAAGGCCATGAAAGACGGCGTCGCCTCGTTCAGCACGACCGTGCAGGTCTATTTGCAGAGCGACAGCAAGGCCGCGACGCTGGCGCTGCGGGTGCTCGGCCCGACAGCCCCGAAACTGGCCGAGCAGGGCGCCGAGCAGTTCCTGGAGTTCTTCAACGGGATCGCGGAGTACGTGCAGAAGAACCCGACGAAGGCCGACGCGCTCCTGGCCCCGAAGAAGTAAAAGAAGAAGATTCGGGCCGGGTAAAAAGTGTGATTTTGCAGTTGCACTGTGTTATACCGTAGCTATATTGATCCTTACGCCTTCATTCTTTCTGGCGTAAGGGTTACACCATGTCATTCGCCACATGTCGGGCCCGTTCGCTCCCGCAATCTCGGCTGCGTGCGGGGTTCACCCTGATCGAGCTCTTGGTGGTGATCGCCATTATCGCCGTTCTCATCGGGTTGTTGCTCCCGGCCGTGCAGAAGGTCCGCGAGGCCGCGGCGCGGCTGAAGTGCAAGAACAACCTCAAGCAGATCGGGCTGGCGTGCCACAGCTACCACGACCGCACCGGGGCGCTGCCGCCGGGCTACGCGACCGCGCTCATGTCCAACGGGACCGAGAACGGGCCGGGGTGGGGCTGGGCGACGTTCCTGCTCGACGACCTCGAACAGGGTAACCTGCGCCGACAGATCGACACGAACGTACAAATCGGCGCCGCGCAGCACACGACCGCCCGCACGCAGCCGTTGAAGGTGTTCCTGTGCCCGTCGGACCCGGAGGTCGGGACGTTCGTCGTGGCCGGCACGTCCCCGCCGGTGAGCGTGGCGCACGCGAACTACGTCGGGGTGTTCGGCACCAACGAGCCGGACGACAACCCGAGCGCCGGCAACGGCACGTTCTTTCGCAACAGCAAGGTGCGGTTCGGCGACATCACCGACGGGCTGAGCAACACATACATCGTGGGCGAACGGAGCAGCAACATCGCGCTGGCGACGTGGACCGGGGCGCTCCCGGGTGCGGTGGTGCCGCTGGTCAGCAACCCGTCGGAAACGGAGGGGAACTTCCTGCTCGTTCTGGGCCGCGGCGACCACCAGCCGAACGCGCCGGACTCGCACATCGACGACTTCTACAGCCGGCACACGCAGGGGCTGAACTGCCTGTTCGCCGACGGCTCGGTTCACAGCATCAGCAACAGCGTCAGCCCGCAGGTGTGGGCCGGGGTCCAGACGCGTGCCGCCGGCGAAGTGTTCTCGCTCGACTTCTGATCATTCGTAGCGCACGCGGCCTGCGTGCGCTACGTCTTCAGTGTCCCCACAATCTCGCGCACGCGGGTCGCTCCCAGCTCCGCTAGCGCCGCGGACAGTTCGTCCACGATCCGCACGCTCGCGGTCGGGTCGTAGAAGTTGGCCGTGCCGATCTGAACCGCGCTCGCGCCGGCGACCAGAAACTCCATCACGTCGTCCAGGGTTGCGATCCCGCCCACTGCGATTACCGGGATTGCTTTCAACTGCGCGATTCGCCACACGCACCGCAGCGCCAGCGGTTTGATCGCAGGACCGCTCAACCCGCCGGTCACGTTTCCGAGGACCGGCTTCCGCTTGCGCCAGTCGATCGCCATCCCCACGAACGTGTTCACCGCGCTCACAGCATCGGCGCCGCCGTCGGCCGCGGCGCGGGCGATGACGGTGATGTCGGTCACGTTCGGGGTGAGTTTGGCAATCAGCGGAAGGTCCGGGCACACGTCGCGGCAGCGGCGGACGATGCGCTTCGTCAATTCCGGGTCGATGGCGAAGTCGGTCCCGCCGCTCACGTTCGGGCACGACAGGTTCAGTTCCAGTGCCGCCAACCCTTCGCGCGACTGGTGCACGCGGGCGGCCATCGCGACGAACTCGTCTTCGCTCTTGCCGGCGATGTTGCCGACGATCGCCGTCGGCAGGGTGCGGAGGTACGGCAGGTGGTGCGTGAGGAAGTGTTCGAGGCCGTCATTGTCGAGGCCGATCGCGTTCAACATGCCGCTGGCCGTCTCGACCGTTCGCGGGGGCTTGTTGCCCGCACGCGGGGCGTGCGTCACCGTCTTCGGGATCACGCCGCCCAGCTTCGCGAAGTCCACGAACGGGACCATTTCCTTCGCGTAGCCGAACGTGCCGCTGGCCACCAGCACGGGGTTGCGGAGGTGAAGTCGGCCCAGCGAAACGGATAAATCGGACATCAGACAACTCGGAGCGCGGAGTGCGGAACGCGGAATGAAGGCAGAATACAGCGCCGGTGCTTATGTCTTCAATTCCGCGCTCCGCGTTCCGCACTCCGAGTTACTGATATGGGGTCGGGTCCGGCACGCCGGCTTCGGCAAAGCCCTTCTTCCGCAGCAAGCACGAATCGCACCGGCCGCAGGCGCGCCCGGTCGCATCGGGATCGTAGCAACTCAGCGTCTGCGCGTAATTCACACCGAGCTTCGTCCCTTCACGAATGATCTCCGCCTTCGTCAGCTTCAGGAGCGGCGAGTGGACGCGAAACTTCCCCGCACCCTCGGTGCCCGCTTTGGTGGCGAGGTTCGCGAGGCTCTCGAACGCGCTGAGGAACTCCGGCCGGCAATCGGGGTAGCCGGAATAATCTAATATATTTGCTCCTATAAAAATATCGAATGCGCCCACCACTTCCGCGAAGCCCAGTGCCAGCCCCAGAAGGATCGTGTTGCGGGCCGGGACGTAGGTCGCCGGGACGCCGTGACTCATGTCGTCGGGGCTGCGGTCCTTCGGAACCGCGATCTCGGCCGTCAGCGCCGACCCGCCGATCTGCCGCAGGTCGAGCTTCACCACGCGGTGTTCCACCGCGCCCAGTGCCTTCGCGACCGTCGCGGCGCGTTCCAATTCGACGCGGTGCCGCTGTCCGTAATCGACCGACAGCGCGTGGCACTCGAACCCCAGGCTCCGCGCGACCGCAAGGGCTGTGGTGCTGTCGAGTCCGCCACTCAGAAGGACAACGGCTTTCGGCATGACACGCCTCGGTTTACGCGCTCGCCTTCGGCTCGCGGCTAACGGGGTGGAACCTGCGCCGCGCTTCGTCTATCAAGATACAGACACCACGAGAGCCGCAGCATGGAACCGACCGAGACGCCGGCCGTCGAGCAGTTGGAGACGTTCCCGAACCCGCGCCCGGGGCGCGAGTTCAGCGTCGAGATCGTTTGCCCGGAGTTCACCAGCGTCTGCCCGAAGACCGGCCAGCCGGACTTCGGCACGATCACCTTCACGTACACGCCCGGCGCGTCGTGCGTGGAACTGAAATCGCTGAAGTTGTACCTCCAGCGGTTCCGCAACCTCGGGATCTTTTACGAGCAGGTAACCAACCAGTTGCTCGACGACTTCGTGGCCGCGTGCAAACCGGTGCGGTGCAAGGTGGTGTCGGTGTGGACCCCGCGCGGCGGGATCACCACCAGTGTGACGTGCGAATATGGCGAACCCCGACCGCAAGGTCGGGGGTGATATCAAAGCGAATGCGCGGAGTCGAATGACACCCCCGACCTTGCGGTCGGGGTTCGCCTACTCAACCACGATGGCGTTTTCGAGGCGGGCGTCGGGAAGGGCTTCGCGGGCGCCCTGTTGGGCGAGTTGTTTGACGTGGTAGCAGTTGGCCCGGCCGCGCAAAACGACGGCCTCACCGCTGCCGGTCACCTCGACCACGAGGTTCTGCACGCGGCGGCCGGTCCGATCGACAACCCGCTGCGTGACAACTTCGGTCAACTGCATCGGTAAAGCGCTCATGGGAATTCGGTGCCCCGTCGGTTTGCCCACGAACCGGGCAATCGTGCCCAGTTCCGCGTCGTGTGAGCCACCGGGAGAGGCGGTTTGTGGTAGCATATGAACTTCGAGCAAACCGTAGACCAAGATTCACATTCAAATTCGGAACTCCTCCGTTTTCGGGGAACTCGTCCGCTGTTTCGTGAGGAACTTTGCGGGCGCGTCGCGGCCGGGGCGCGGTGCGTCCGGTTCGAATTCTGCCTCTCGTTTGTGTTTTTCACGGTCCGCCGGCAGTCGCCCGTGTATCTCACTAACTCCTGGCAGGAACGATACTTACGCGGATTGTGGTACAGCGCACTGGCCCTTCTGTTGGGGCCGTGGGGCATGCCGTGGGGCGTCCTCTGGACGCTCTGGGCGGTGTGGGTCAACACGAGCGGCGGCGCCGACTGCACGCGCGAAGTGCTCGCGTGGCTAGATTCGGCACAGTTCGGCGTGCCGGAATCGCACGAGAACGCGGATTTTCGCGTCACACTTCCGCCGGCGGATCGGGTACGCTAACGAGTGACATTCCCGCCGAACGGTCTGCTGCCCTCCCCACCACCGCCGGAGTCAGCCCGTGAACGTTCCTCTCACTTCGCAAGCGATTTCGCGCCGCCGGCTCCTTCAGATGGGCGGCGTCACCGCACTCACGATGGGCGTTCCGGGCACCGTCGCGGCGCGCGTGGACCCGGCGAAGCGGGACCGCGGGCCGGCCGAGAAGTCGTGCATCTTCGTTCTGTTGTGCGGCGGTCCGAGCCACCTCGACATGTGGGACTTGAAGCCGGACGCGCCCGCGGAGATCCGGGGACCGTACAAACCCGCACAGACCACTGTGCCAGGTGTGCGGATTTGCGAACTGCAACCGCGGCTCGCACAGATGGCCGACAAGTTCGCTCTGGTCCGCTCGATGACGCACCCGGGCAACATCAGCAACCACTTCGACGCGATGCACAACCTGCTCGCGGGGCAGCACAACGCCCCGCAGGACGCCGCATACCTCGGCTCGGTCCTGTCGAAGGTGCGGCCGAGCCAGAAGGCGCTGGCGTCGTACGTGTGGCTCATCAAGTGCGTCGGCGACCCGGTGTTCTGCGCGCCGAACATCGGCACCGGGGGCAATCTGGGCAGCTTTTACGCTCCGCTGTTCGCCGGCGACGCGAACAACAACCCGGCGCTGCCCAACTTCAAGCCGCCCGAAGCGCTCCTGCCGGTGGACACCACCGAGCGCCTCAACAGCCGCAGTCAGTTGCTCGGCAGCCTGAACCGCGGTGGCCGGAGCGAGAGCGACGCGAGTCAGCAGAGTTGGCGCGACGTGCAGCGCCGCGGGTTCGAGATCGCGACTTCTGACGGCCCGCGGGAGGCGTTCAACCTGGGGCGCGAAGACGTGAAACTCCGCGACCGCTACGGCCGCAACCCGCTCGGGCAGAACCTGCTTCTGGCGCGGCGGCTGGTGGAATCGGGCGTCGGGTTTGTCACCGTCAACGGCTGGACCGGCCCGGCGCCCGGGCAGCAGGGCGGCGGGCCGCCGAGTTCCAGTTGGGACATGCACGGCGGCGAGATGGGGATGGGCAACGCGTTCGGCAACGGCTCCTACGGCATGGGCTGGTGCCAGCCGGTACTCGACGCGGGGCTGTCGGCCCTGTTTGAAGACCTCGCGGACCGCGGACTGTTGGAAAGTACGCTCGTGGTGGCGATGGGCGAGTTCGGGCGCACGCCGAAGATCAACCAGAACGGCAGCGGGACGCCGGGCCGGCAGCACTGGCCGCAGTGCTACTCCGCGATCCTCGCTGGCGGCGGAATCAAGGGCGGGGTGGTGTACGGCGAAACCGACAAGATCGGGGCGAGCGTGAAGGACAAGCCGGTGCGCCCGCAAGACCTGAGCGCGACGATCTTCCACGCGCTGGACGTGCCCTACGAATCAAAGGTCACGAAGGAGGGGTTGTCGAAGCCGCTCAGCACCGGAACGCCGGTGCTGGAACTGTTCGAGTAGAGTACAGGGGACAGGAGACAGGAGACAGCACGGATTTGAGCCGCGGAGCGGCGTCGGCGGGTAG
>CAZBXY010000304.1:0-9576 GCA_964495365.1 uncultured Frigoriglobus sp.
TGGGACGACTCGCCCGAGCAGATCCCGGTGAACCCCAACACCTCGTTCCCGGCCGAGTCCGGGTTCCTCACGGCCGACGAGATGAAGGAGGTCTGGCTGTACTACGAAAGCCCGACCCGCGGGGGCCGGGTCGTGTTCCCGTTCCGGTCGATCCCGTACTCGTACCTCAAGTGGAACGAGGGATCGGTCCGCAAGTTCGAGATCCAGCCGGGCGAAACCAAGGTGCTCTGCCGCGAGGGCGAGTACGGCAGCACCGCGTTCTTGCTCCAGGGCACCGGCACCTTCGAGATCCGCGTTCGCGGCGCCAAGCCGGCGCGCAAGAAGGGGTTCTTCGAGAAGCTCTTCGGCGGGGGCAAGGACGAGGAGGCGGTGCGGACCGCCGAACTCGGCGACATGGTCCGGCTCGCGACCGGCGACGAGCTGGTACTCGGCGAGATGACGTGCCTCACCCAGCGGCCCCGGACCGCCAGCGTGGTCGGCGTGGCCGACGAGAACAGCCCGCTCCTCGAACTCGGGTACGACGAGAACGGGTGGCCGAAGGCAGTCAAGAACGGGGACACCGGCCCGGTGGTCGTCTACGAGGTGACCCGCAACCTCCTGGACATGATGCAGCGGGCCGAGTCCGCCCGCGGCGACCTGGAGGAGATGTACGCGTTCCGCGCGATCCAGACGAGTGTGCAGAGCGGCCGGCTGTTCGCCGGGCTGGACAAAATGGACCGCGAGCGGGCCGTCACGTTCCTGTTGGCCGAGGAGGTCGAGATCGGCAACGAGAAGAAGAGGGCCGAGTTCCGCCGGGTGGCCGCCGGCGAGCAGATCGTGGCCGAGGGCGACGAGGCGTCCGCGTTCTACATCGTGCGGCTCGGCACGGTCCGCGTCTTCACCTCCACCGGCGGCAGCGACCAGGTCCTCAGGCTCATCTCCGCGGGCGACTACTTCGGCGAAGCGTCGCTGTTGTCCGACCGGCCGGGGTTCCGCACCGCGACCGTCGCGGCGCTGGACCCGGTGGAACTGGTCCGCGTGCCCGGGCCGGTGTTCAAGAAACTGGTCGAGAAGTTCCCGCAGTTGCGCGAGAACATCAAGAACGCCCCGCGTACCGCGGTGCCCGGTGTGAAGGGCCGCCCGACGCCCAACCTGCTCCGCGAGTACGTGCGCCAGGGCCTCTACCAGGGCCAGCGGCTCCTGGTACTCGACCTCAAGACCTGCACCCGGTGCGACGAGTGTACGCGGGCGTGCGCCGACTCGCACGACGGCAACGCGCGCCTGTTGCGCGAGGGGCTGCGATTCGGTGACTTCCTGGTGGCGACCTCGTGCCGGTCGTGCCACAAGCCGTACTGCATGGAGGGGTGCCCGGTGGACGCGATCCACCGCGTCGGCAACCACCTGGAAGTGGTGATCGAGAACCACTGCATCGGGTGCGGGCTGTGCGAGCGAAACTGCCCCTACGGGGCCATTCATATGGTCCAGCGCGGGACGACGAACCCGGCCGCGACGGCGCACCCGGACGGCAACCCGAACCTGACCGCGGCCCGCAAGGCGGTGAACTGCGACCTGTGCGGCGGGGAACAGCCGTTCTGCTGCCAGGCGTGCCCGCACGAGGCCGCCTACCGCATGGCCGGCCCCGACCTGATGGACGAGGTGCTCTCGCGCCTCAACCACACCGCGGAGTGAACGGGCCATCGAGGCGAACGGCCGGCTGACACCGGCCGTCGCCCGCGCATCACTTCCGCTCGCCACGCAGCTCGATCACCGCTTCGCCCAGCGCGCGGCCGATCTTGAACATCGTTTTCGCGCTGCCGAGGTAGTGGTACGGGTAGTCGCTGCCGACCTTGTTCCACTCCTCCAGGTTCTCGCGCCACCCCTTCTTGAACACCGCTTCCGCGGCGGTGTCCCAGAACACGTCGGTCTTCACCAGCGCCACGTTTCCTTTGAATTCCGGCACCTGCATCACCGCGGCCTGCGCGTCCTTGAACCGCTTGATGTTCGCGCCGGGGTTCGTGCCGTCCACACCCATCTGCCCGATTACGAACGGCAGCTTCGGTGATTTGAAGTCGCGTCGCACGTCGCGGATGAAGTGCGTGAGGTTCGCGGTGTACTCGGCGGTGGAATCGGCGCTAATCATGTCGTTCCAGCCCTGGAACCAGACGAACCCGGCGAGTTCGTACTCGCGCCCCGCGAGGTCCGGGAAGTGCTTCTTGAGGTCCGCGAGCGTCGTGTTCACCTCCGCGAGCATCTCGCGGTATGAAGCGCCGAACGGCTTCTTCACGTCGTCGAGCGTCGAGTTCTCCTTCCCCTTCTGCTTTTTCAGATCCGCGAGCATCTTCTCCAGTACCGCGTCGGCGGGCAGCCCGGCGGACGGCGGGCGGAAGTCGCGGAACAGGCTGCGCCCGCCCCACGCGGTCTTGATGAGTAACACCGGCTCGTCGTACCGGTCGCCGACGACCGTTCCGAACTCCAGTTCCGGGCCGATGCACCCGGGCGAGCCGAACCCGACGGTGAGTTTCCCTTTGCGGTCGAGGAACTTGACCCACACGTCGTCGCGCGCGGTCCACTTCCCGTCCTTGCGCCAGTGCTTGAAGAAGTCGCGGGTCGCCGGTTGTTCGGCCTGATACTCCGCGAGCGCCACTTTCGCCTTGCCCTCCATGTTCGACTGCCCGGCGAGGACGAACACCTTCACCGGCTTCGGATCGGCCGCGGAAAGCGGCGCGGCCGGTGTGACGAGCAGTGCAAGGGCCAGAAGGGTGCGCACGGAAGAGGCTCCGAAGGAGGAGATTCGGTTGGTCGCGGTTTGAAGTTGATTGTACCTTGAGCGCCACCCAGTCGTCAGGGCACTATCATGGATCGCGCGACACTCGCGGCGGAAACGCTGTTCGATATGCGGCTCACGAAGCGGACCGCCGCGGGGCTGCCGCCCGACGTGGTACCCGCAGCGCTCGCCGACGGTTACCGCACGCAAGAGCGACTCGTGCAGAAGCTGCTCGCGCGGCTCGGCGGAACCGCCATCGGCTACAAGGCCGCCGCGACCAACGTCGCCGCGCAGAAGCAGATGGACGTGGACGGCCCGTTCTTCGGCACGCTGCTCGGCGCCACCTCGCACCGCAGCCCGGTCACGCTCCCGGCCGCGAACTACACCCTGCGAATCGTCGAGGCGGAGTTCGGATTCGAGATGGGCGCAGACGTGCCGCCGGCGGACGTGCCGTACACCGCGGAGACGATCCGCCCGTTCATCGCGTTCGCGATCCCCGCGATCGAGGTGGTCGATCACCGGTTCCACGACTGGCGGCTGGTCAGCGCGCCGACGCTGGCTGCCGACAACGCCATTCACGGGGCGTGGATCGAGGGCGCGCCGGTGAGCACCTGGCGCGGATTCGACCTGAGCAGGCACCCGGTTTCGGTGATCGTGAACGGTCAGCCGTGGCGCGAGGGGTCGGGGGCGAACGTTTTGGGCAACCCACTGAACGTGGTCGCGTGGCTGGCGAACGAGTTGCCGAAACACGGGCGCGTGCTGCGCCGCGGCGAGAAGATCAGCACTGGCACGACCGCGGAAGTGTACTTCGCCGGCGCCGGCGACCATGTGGTCGCCGACTTCGGCGCGTTGGGGAAGGCGGAAGTGGGGTTTTCAGAGTAGTAGGCACACGCCGTGTGCCGTCGCTTCACACAAGAGAAAGCAACGGCACACGGCGTGTGCCTACTACTCTCAGCACAGTGCCGCGATCGGCGTGCCCTCGCTGCGCGGGACCGTGCGCCCGAGCGGGCCGCGGAGCGTCTTCTCGTGGTCGATCCCCAGCGCTTTCAGCACGGTCGCGTGCAGGTTCGCGGCCGGTTGCGGGTCCTTCGGCAACTTGCCGCCGGCGGGGTCGCTCTCACCCACCACCACGCCCCCGCGCACTCCTCCACCCGCGAGCGCCGCCGTGAAGTTGTGCGACCAGTGGTCGCGGCCCCCCAGCGCGTTCAGTTGCGGCGTGCGCCCGAACTCGCCCACGCACAGGACGACGGTATCTTTCAATGCGTCGCGCTTGTGAAGGTCGCGAACGAGGGCCGCGAACGCCGGGTCGAGGGTCTGCTTCAGCCGCGTGCAAATCTCGTGGTTGTTCGCATGGCTGTCCCACCCGCCGAGTGTCACCTCGACACACCGGACACCGACTTCGAGAAGCCTGCGAGCCGCGAGGCACCCGCGCCCAAAAGGAGTGTTCCCGTACTCCTTCCGCACCGCCTCCGGTTCGCGCGAAACGTCGAACGCCTTCAGTTGATCCGAACTCATCATGAGCTTGGCGCGGGTCATCGTGTCGCCGTGCCCGGTCGCGGTGACGCGCTTCCCGCGGCCCCGCGCGAAGGCGTCCTCGACCACTTTCAGGTCTTCGAGCCGCTGCTCGAACCGCGCGGGCGGCACCTGCGGGGTGGTGTCGGGAACCTTCTCGGCCGGGTCGTAAATCTTGAACGCATCGTACTCCGCGCCCAGCAACCCGCCACGGGCCGGCCACTCGTTCGGCAGGATCGAAACGTGTCGCGGAATTTCAACTCCGGTGCCGGGAAGGTCGTGACAGACGATCGCGCCCAGTGACGGGTGCGTGACAGTCGGGTCGGGCCGGAACCCGGTTTTGAGCGTGTACGTCCCGCGCTCGTGATCGCCTTCTTTGCTCCAGAGCGAGCGGACCAGTGAGACGTGCGCCATGAGGTCGGCAAGTTGTTCCAGCCCGGCAGCAAGTTGTACACCCTTCGCGGCCGTGTTGATGGCCCGCGTGCCGCCGGCGATGTCGGTTCCCGGCTTCGGGTCGAATGTTTCGAGCTGGCTGGGGCCGCCGCCGAGCCACAGCACGACGACCGACTTCGCCGGGCGCCGATCTTTTTCGGCCGCCCGCGCGAGGACCGTTCCGAGCGGCGTGAGCCAGCTCAGCCCGGCCGCGCCGGTGGCCGCGAGGAACCCGCGGCGGTGAAAATGGGGGTGCGGAACGTTCACGGAAGCTCCGGGGTGGGCAAAAATCGCATTCGCGCGGCCGTACCGGAGCTTACCCCCGTACCCGGAGACGAGTTTCACGTTCACGCCGCGCGCAAAAAACCGGCGGGATCGGTTCCCGCCGGTTTCGGGTTGCGGTTGCGGCTAATCCGCTTTCTTCGCCTCGATCTTCGTCACGACCACCTTCTCGCCCTTCTTCTCCGCGGTCACCTTGATCTTCATTCCGGTCTTCAGGTCGGCCAGCTTCACCTCACGATCGTCGAGGGTGATCTTCGCATCGACCGGGATCGTGTGCGTGTGCTCCTTGTTGTTGTCCTTCTCGGTCATGGTGAGCTTGTCGGCGTCCACCTTGACCACCTTGCCCTCGTGGGTGCCGGGCTTCACATCATCTGCGAACGCGGGTGCCGACCAGACCACGAGCGCGGTCGCCGCGAGAGCGAACAGGGTGCGACGAAGCATGGAAACTCCTCCGAAACACGGGATGTGTCGGGCGAGCGGCACAATCGGTGCAATCGGCGCGCCCGTTACACCGCGAATCGGGACGGCCATTTTTTGAGCAGACGGGAACCGGCCAAAGTGCGACAATAGTTTGGTAATTGGCTCGCGGCCCGGAACCGACACCGCACCGCTCGGACCGGGCACAACGGATTCGGTCTTATTTTTGCACGTGTCTCTCAGTGCGCTACTCGGCGCCCGGTTTCGGCAATTCACATCAGTTGCGCCCGTATGAGGATGATCCCATGTTGACTCGCACCGCGCCCCGGATGAAGTTGGAGCACCTCGAAGCCCGCGACGTACCCGCCGTCATGATCGATTACGCGTTCAACCCGGCCACGGCGACCTACGAACCGGCCGGGGGAAACGTTCTCGTCTCGGAGATCGGGCTGACCGGTTCCGAGCGGTTCATGAGCCCACAGGGCGACATTGTGCCCGGGTCCGCGAAGTCGCCGACGGCCAACGACAACATCATCGTTCGCCTGGACGGCAGCCGGCTCACGCTGTTCAGCGCCGACGGGATCTTTGCGGTTCACCGGGAATCGATGTCGATCCAACCGGTCATCATCTCTTACGGCACCACGGTCACGATCGAGAACGTGACGGACCTGACCATCAGCCTGCAACTGGGCGGCGACGACACGGTCGTGATCGAGGGGTCGGCCCCGTACTCGCCGAAGGTGGACGGCGGACCGGGCAACGACAAGATCATCGACAACTCGACGACCACCAGCACGCTCCGCGGTGGGTCCGGCGACGACACGATCTCCGCGGCGGGCACCACTCTCGACCCGCAGCTGTTCCAGTTTGCCTTGCAGGCCACCCGGGCCAACCCGGCGCTGATGCCGCTCTTGGCCGGGTTGGGGGGAGTTCCGAAGACGCTCGCCGGCGACGACGGCAACGACGTGCTGAGTGTGACCGGGTTCGGGTCCGGGTTCGTCCTCGACGGCGGGACCGGCAACGACACCCTCACCGGGCCGCAGTTCGGCTACATGAACACCCTGCGAGGCGGCGACGGCGACGATACGGTAATCGGCGGCTGGGGTCTGGACGTGTTCGACGGCGGGTCAGGGTCCGACATCCTGGTCGGGTTCGGCGGGGGCGACATTTACCTGACCCAGGATGGGGGCTTCGACTTGGTTCTCAACCAGAAGGGTGACACAGTGTTCACTGATCCGTTCGACGCCCGCGCGATTTGACGAGGGCGGGCCGAACGGGAATCAGAACTCGCCCTCGTCGTCGAGGTCCACCCAGGCGTCCGGGTCGAACTCCACCCAATCGGCCGATTGCAGGGCCGGTTCCGGTTGGAGATCGACCCGGGCGGGCGTTTGCAGCTCAAACAGAGCGGGCGGGTACGAGGCGGTCATCGGTTTTTGCCCTTGAGGGGAGGCAGGCGACGACAGGTTGGGTTCCGCACTTGCGGACTCGTGAGATGATTCGCCAGCGGAGCGCGGTCCGATTCAGGCCGGGCGAAAAAATCCGCTCCGTCTCCTCGTCGATCAGTGATTCCAGCTCAGCTCGGTGCAGTTGAACAACACCCAGTACAGGTCCGCCAACCGCCGCTTCCGCTCGTCGCCGGAGGTGCCCGCGAGTCGGGCGGCGAAGTAGTCGCGTTCTTTTGCGGTCGGGCGGCGCGTCAACACCGACAGGTACGCCGTTTCGACCGCGGCGCGGTCGTCAGGAGCAAACATCGCGATCTGCGTACTCGCGTTCAGTAGCTCCTCCTTCGCCTTCCCGTCAACCAGGTCGCCGTTCATCATCAAGAGCCGCTGCGGGATCGTGCCGTGGGCCTTGGCGAACTCGTCGTCGTCTGCGTCGCCGTACCGCGTCACAAAATCCTTTTCGTTGAAGTACCGTTTCAGCCGCGTGAAGACGTGCGAGTTCTGGTCGATCGTCGTGACACTGGCGGCCTGAATCACGTTGCCGATCACCTGCTCCGGGCGCAACCGCGTCAGCGGGAACACGGCGAGCGCCGTTTCGTGCTCGTCGGTGATTTCAAACGGCGCGGCGCTGTCGAGCCGAAACGCTTCCGTTGATGCGATCTGCAGCACGAGCCGCCGGAGGTCGTGCCCGTGGGCGGCGAAGTCGGCCGCGAGGATCTCCAGCGCCGGCGGGATGTGTTCATCGAGCGTTTGCGCCTCGATCCGCTTCAGCAGCGGGCGCCCGAACATCATCGCCCACACGCGGTTGACGGTCGCTCGCGCGAAGTAGACGTTTCGCGGGTCGGTGACCCACGCCGCGAGCCGCTCGCGCCGCGTGCCGTGTGTCGGGAGCAGTTCCGGCAGGAACGGCACGTCCGCGTCGATCTTGTGCGTGCCGCCGGCGACGCGGTCTTCAAAGCGGTACTCCCCTTCCCCGCCGTCGGTGATGTTCGTGACGACGTGGCGCGTCTGGCCGAAGAACGCGGCGAGCGCCTGGAAGTGCGTCTGCTTCCACGCCGGTTCGAGGAAGTGGTCGTGGCACTGGGCGCAATCGATCCGCAGGCCCAGGAACGCGCGCGAGACGCGGATCGCGAGCTTCTCCGGGTCGGGCGATTTCTTGTTCTCGTCGAAGGTCGCCGCGACGAAGTTCACCGCGGGGCGGTCGGTGTTCAGCCCCTGCGCGGAAATCATCTGCCGCACGAGTTCCGCATAGGACGTGTTCTTCAAGAGTTCGTCGGAGAGCCACGCGAGGTATCGGCGCTTGCGGTAGGCGACCAGCGGGCCGTCCTCCATCCCGACGTAGGCGCGGGCCAGCCGTTCGGCGAAGTAATCGCCGAACCGGCGGTCGTGGAGCAGGTGGTTCGCCCAGCCTTCGAGGCGCTGGTCCGGCGGTTGTTGTTCGAACTGCCGAATTTCCTCAAGCGACGGCACGCTGCCGGTGAGCGCCAACGACAGCCGTCGGGCGACGGCCAAATCATCCGCCCGCGGCGCCGGGTCCAGTCCCTTCGCCTTCCACTCGGCGCGAACCGCGGCGTCCACCGTGTTGACGGTGGCGCGAAAATCGTCCGCGGTCGTCGGGCCGGGGTCGAAATTGACACGCCGCGATTCGGTCGAGAGCGGGAACAGGCTCGCGCGCAGCGCGAAGATTCCGCCGATTACGACCGCGCCGAAGAGGAGGTTTCTGGCCCACATGAGAAGTTTCCGCGAACGAGGCTACGCCGAACATACCCCGCGGTACGGTGCGGCGTTTCACGAAACCGCGGGCGCGGCTCGCGGGTAAGCCTGGTATCGCACCCGAACTCACGGCCCGCCGATGTCCTCGTCACTCCCGCCTGTACTCGCCGATCTCGTCGAAGAGGAACCGCCGGTCGCGGACCTCGTCGAGGAGGTGCCAACCGCGATCCCGGTCGCGGTGCCCGTAGAACCGGTCGAAATTCCCGTCGTGATGCCACAACCGCGGCTGGGCTTCTTCGGCGCGATTCAGTCGGCCGCGGAGTGGTGCTTCGGTGTGTGTTCGCTGTTCGTGGGGCTGGCGGTGCTGGCCGCGATCCCGGTCGGGCAGTTCCTCGCACTCGGATACTTGCTCGAAGTGAGCGGGCGCGTCGCCCGGACCGGGCGGTTGCGCGACGGGTTCGTCGGTGTTCGGACCGCAGCACGGTTCGGCGGAATCGCGCTCGCCGGGTTCCTGATGTGGCTCCCTCTGTACTTCCTCTCGATCCAGGCCGAAGCGGCGCGCATCATCGACCCGAACGGCCGCATCGCGCGGCAGTGGGAGGTGTGGCTGTCGCTGATCGCCGGCGTGTTCGCGCTGCACGCCGTCGGCGCGCTCATTCGCGGCGGGTGCATCCGGCACTTCCTGAACCCGCTGAACATCCCGCATCTTGCAGTCCGCGCGATTCGCGGCGGGCTGTACACCGAGGCCCGCGATCGATTGTGGAACACCGTGGTCGGGTTGCGGCTGCCGTATTACTTCTGGCTCGGGGCGCGCGGGTTCGTCGGCGCGTTCGTGTGGCTGGCGGTCCCGCTCCTGCTACTCGGCCAGGGCCACCGCGCGCCGCTCGTCGGGTTCATCGGCGGGTTGATGCTCGCGGCGGTCGTCCTCTATGTGCCGTTCCTCCAGGTGCGGTTCGCGCGCGACAACCGCCTGCGCGCGTTCCGCGAGTTCCAGCAAATCCGCGCGGCGTTCCGGCGCGCCCCGCTGGCGTTCGC
>CAZBXY010000305.1:0-9470 GCA_964495365.1 uncultured Frigoriglobus sp.
AGAACCGCCGGTCGAGGCTGCCGTACATCAGCTTGCCCATCGTGCCGGCGTAGCTGTACGGCAGAATCGCCTGCGCCCCGTCGCTCGAAGCCGCGATTGCCCGGAAGCGATCCGCAATGGTGCCGATGGCTTCTTCCCACGAAATTCGCACAAACTTCCCATCACCCTTCCGGCCCGCGCGCTTCAGTGGAAAGAGCAGCCGGTCCGGGTGGTACACCCTATCGAGGTAGTTGTTCACCTTTGCGCACAGGAACCCGCGGGTGAACGGGTGGTCCTTGTCGCCGCGCAGGTCGATCGCGCGCCCGGTCGCGGGGTCCACGGTGACGACCATTCCGCAGGTGTCCGGGCAGTCGTGCGGGCACACGGCTTTGACGGTCGTTGTGGCGGTCGCGAGTTCACGGCGCATCGTAATACCCCATTCCGGTTCCGTTCGGGTATGATAACAACTGAAACGGCCCACGACGCGCGGTTGAGGTTCCGGGTGCGCATATCGCGCCGGCCGGAACTTTTTGGCGGGGGCGTAATTCGCGCCAAAATGCGAACGTCTCTCTTGCTCTCGCTGAACGGACCGACCAGAGTAAGAGCGTGACCCCGCGGCGGATCGCCGACCGGTGCGGGGCCGCTGGGGCACCGGGCCGAAGGACAGCACCCATGCCGGCACCCGTTACCGTTTACGAGTTCCTGGACCTCGTTCGCAAGAGCGGACTGGCCCCGGAAACCAAACTCGAAGAGCTGCTCGGCCGGCACCGCGCCACCGGTTCGCCCCAGACCGTCGATCAGGCCGCCGCGATCCTCGTCCGCGACGCCCAGCTCACCGTCTTCCAGGCCAAACAACTCAAACTCGGGCGGTACAAGCGGTTCACCATCGGGTCGAAGTACCGGCTGCTCGAACTCATCGGGGCCGGCGGGATGGGCGCCGTGTACCTGTGCGAGCACACGCTCATGAAGCGCCTGGTGGCGCTCAAGGTGCTGCCGGTCGAGAAGCTCGAGGACCAGTCGAACCTCGAACGGTTCTACCGCGAGGCCCGGGCCGTCGCGGCGCTCGACCACCCGAACATCGTCCGCGCCTACGACATCGACCAGTACGAGAAGCTGCACTTCCTCGTCATGGAGTACGTGGACGGGGCCAGCCTGCAGGAGATCGTCGCGCGGTACGCGATGGAGAAGCGGCTGTTCGACCCGATCCGCGCCGCACACTACATCGCGCAGGCCGCCGTCGGGATGCAGCACGCGCACGAGCTGGGCATGGTTCACCGCGACATCAAGCCGGGCAACCTGCTCCTCGACCGCGCCGGCGTCATCAAAGTGCTCGACATGGGCCTCGCGCGGTTCTTCAACAAGCAGCAGGACAGCGTCACCGAGAAGTACGACGACAAGTGCGTCCTGGGCACCGCCGACTACCTGGCGCCGGAGCAGGCGGTGACGAACGTGGTGGACGTGCGGGCCGACATCTACTCGCTGGGCGGCACGCTGTACTTCCTCTTGACCGGGCAGACGCCGTTCCCGGAGGGGACCGTCACGGCCAAACTGGTCGCGCACCAGAACGTCGATATCCGGCCGCCGCGGGCGGTCGAGGCGTTCCGCGCCGACGTGCCCGCTGGCGTGCTGGCGGTGCTGCGGAAGATGATGAGCAAGGAACCGAACGACCGGTACCAGCAGCCGATCGAGGTGGCCGAGGCGCTGGCGGAGTGGGCCGACCACCCGCTCTCGCCCCCGCCGGAGCGCGAGATGCCGGCGCTGTGCCCGCTGGTGCAGGCGCTCGTCGTCCCGATCGAGCGGGGCGGCACCCAGGCCCCGCTGGCCCGCACGCTGTTCGCGCCGGGCCGCGGGGTGTTCCCGCGCGGCGGCGGCAGCTCGGCGAACATGCGGACCCGTCTGGCCGGGGGCAAGACCGGTTCCAGTTCCACCGCGAGCAACGCCGCGTTCCCCGCGTCGGCCCGGTCCGCGCCGCGGTACGAGCCGGACCCCGAGGTGCCGGTCGGCGGCCCAGTCTCGACGGCCCGCGCGAGTACTGCGCCGACCGCGCCGCTGTCCCGGGCGCCGGCTGGGTCGGGATCGTCGCGGAGCAAGATCCCGCCGCCGCGCCCGCCGGCGAGACCGGCCACAGCCCACAGCCGCGCGCCCGCGTCCCAGCGCGTCTGGAAGGTCGTGGGGGGCGGGATCGTGGTCGCGGCCCTGATCGTGGCCGGCGCGGGCGTCGCGTACAAGCTCGGGAAGGGGAAGCAGTCGCCGGACACCTCCGCCACGCCCCCGGACACCGCCAAGCCGCCCATTCCCGATGGCCCGGTTCCCGGCGCGGGCGACAAGATCTTCACTCCCGCACAGGCGCTCGTGCGCGAGGGCGCCGAACTGACGGTCGAGTTCGTGGTGAAATCGACCGGCGGGAATCGCAACCTGTACCTGAACTCGGAGGCGGATTTCCGCTCGGTCGAGAACTTCGCGGTCCGCGTCTCGTCGGACTACTTCCAGGCCGCCGGGGCGGACGCCAAGGCGCTGTTCGAGCAGACGAAGAAGGAGTTCGAGGGGAAGACGATCCGGGCGCGCGGGACCGTCGCCCGGGACAACCTCGACAACAAGGTCTTGCTCATCGAGGTCCGCACGCCCAGGCAGATCCTCACCGTCCCGGACCGCTGAGCGCGCGATACCGAGTCGCCTGACGCGGTGACGAGAACCTGCGGCAGTTGGTGGAGTTCGGGCGGATCGACGAGGCGACGGCGCCGGAGTTCTCGCCCAACGCCGGACCGACTCCGCATGATGCTCAAGGGCATCAAGGTCTCGGCGACCGGGCTGGTGTGATGTGGCGAATGGCGGGCGCGGGAGTGCGCCCGCGGGGCGAACTAAAAGCTCACCTGCCCGGCCGCGCAACCCTAGTGCCTCATCCGACCTGGATTGACGGGTACGGGATAGACGTTTCGCCAGAATTTTGCAGCATTTGGCGATGTTCGCAACCCGTCAATCCAGGTCGGTTGACCCACTAGCGCGACACGCTCAAGCAGGCCAGCAACGAGAAAGTACAAACGTGGCCGGATCAGGTGCAGCGAACGGTTCGGCGCTGCCCCGCGTGGCTACTTCTCCCGATCCGATTCCTTGGCTTCGGCCTTCACCAACAGATCCACGATCTCGCGGTCGGAGTGCTTGCGGGCGTAGTCGAGGATTCTCGGATAGAACTTTCCGCCGGTCACGTCCGTCTTCGCCCCGCGATCCAGCAAGAGCTTGACGATCTCCTTGTCACCGGCGTGGACGGCGTTGGTCAGCGCGGTGGCATTCCCACCGGCGTTGGGCATAAAGGTCCCCTCGTTCACGTCGGCCCCGGCGTCCAGCAGGAGTTCGACGATCTCCTTGTCCTTCTGGCGGGCCGCGAGTCCCAGCGGAGTCGTGTCCCCCCACAGATCCGACCCCTTGGACGGTTGCCGCGCCAACTTCGGGTCGTCCTTCAGCATCTTCTTGACCGCGTCCCGCTTCTTCGCCATGATCGCCGTCCGCAGGTCGAGCTTGTAGCCGGAGGCGAGGATGGCATCCACGACCGCCGAGCGGTTCTCCTCGGCCGCGCGCTGCAGGGGCGTGTTGCCCCAAGCGTCTTTCCGGTCGAGATCGGCCCCGGCCTTGATGAGCAACTCGGCGAGAGCGCCGTCGCTGACCATGTGCATCGGCGTGTACCGGTTGTAGGACACCGTGTTGACATCGGCCTTCTGCCCGATGAGCCACCGGGCCGTCTCGACCCGGCCGTACCGGGCCGCGTAGTGCAGCGCGGTGCAGTCGGACGAGTCCATGTCACGGACGAGTCGTGGATTCTCCTTCACCAACTTGAGGAGTGCTTCGTCCGTTTGGTCGGCAAATGTCGGATGAAGGGTAAGGAGTAGATCGGTGGGCTTCGTCTCGTCGCGCTTGACCTCAGCGCCGGGCGGTTGCATGAACGGGGCGGCCGACGCCTCGTTTCCGCTTTCGGTCTTGGCTCCCGCACCCGGCTGTCCAGCGCCCGGTTGACCCCCGGGTTGGCTATTCGGCTGCGCCGCCCCCGGTTGATCGGTCTGAGGTGCTGTTGGATTCCCCGTGCCGCACCCACACAGCCACAGGGCCAACACCAAGGTACAGACCCGGATGCCCATGGTAGGTCCTTTAGATATCCGTTCCGCAAACCGAGAACGTGTCTGTGAAGCCTCTTCACGGGACGAACCTGAGCGGCGCAGCGTCATCGAATTCCAAAACCGGATTCGACCGCGGATCTGTAGCCGAACACGGGTTACGCTTCACTGAAGTTAGCCGAATTGGCTGGACACGTCAACGATTCGGGCTTTTTGCTCCGGTGTTATGCAGACCGGTTGGTCTGCATAACATGAGGCCCTGTTATGCAGATCGGGTAGGCGCCATCGTCGCTCACGCCGTCCGCAACAGCAGCGCGTGTTCGGCGCGGGGGCGGGGGCGGAACGCCTTCGCGGTCGGGCCGTGGAAGTGCGGGCGCGACTGCGACGCCCGCGCCGCGGGGACCAGCCCGCACGCGCGGCCGGCTTCGGCGACGATCTCGTCCGCTCGAAGGGCCACATCGCCCACCGCGGAATCGGCCATCACCACGACGAGCGGGGCGCCCGCGGGCAGCACCCGCGCCGCGGCGCGGAAGAAGCGTTCGAGTTCCTTTGCCCATGCGGCCCGCGCGGCGGCCGGCTTCAGACGCGCATACGCCGATCGCGAGCCGATCTCGCCGCGCGCGAGGGGCGAAGCGTCGAGGCCGAGCCACCGCAACCGCAGTTCGTGGTGTGCGAGGTAGTCGTAGGTCGCCGCGTAGGGCGGAGATGTGACGATCGCGTCCACCGGGTCCGGCGGGAGCCGCTTCAGTTCGGTCGCGTCATCCTGAAGGACGGTCGCGGTCGGTGGGGGCTTCGGGAGGAGGCGCCCGAACGTTGCGAGTCGCGTCGCGAGGTCGTCGGCCTTCTGCACGAACAGGCGCGAGGGGAACCCGCCGGCGGTGCGCTTCGAGGCGGTGCCGCGGGACGTGTCGCCCGGCTTCTTCGAGAGCTTCACCAACAGCGCGGAGAGCACCAGTTCGAGGTCGGGCCGGGCCGGGTCGGCGCCAAGGGTCTCGATCCCGACGCGGAGCGAGTCGAGTTCGAGCAACACGTGCGGCTCGAACAACGAAACATCTTCGCGCGGGAACCGCCGGCTCGCCCCGGCTTTCGCCTTGCGCCGGGCGTCGGCGGTTAGGGCACACTCCGCAGCGCGGGCACGCAGGTTCGCCAGTTCGGCGGACGTGCGAACGCGAGTTTTGCACGCCGACAGACGCACAGCGAGCGGGTTGAGGTCGGTGCCGGTCGCGTTTCGCCCCGCGACGAGCGCTTCCACCAGCACCGTGCCGGACCCGCAGAACGGATCGAGGACGCGTGCGCCGGGCTTCGTGAACGCACTCACGAGCCGCGACGCGGTGATCGGGTGCATTCGGGCGGGGTAGGTGTGGAACCCGTGGACGTGCGCGCGACTCGGGTCGTTGTCGTCGTCGGTCGAGGGGGGAACGTTCAGGGCGTGGGCGAGCGGTTCCGTGTCGGCCCGGTCGCCTTCGGTGTCGATCGAGCCGCCCACGTTGGTCAGCGAGCGCCGGCGCTTCACTTCTTCAGCATCCCGAGGGCGTCTTTCCGTTCGTTCTCGAACCGCCGGGTGAGCGCCGGAATCCACTCCTCGCTCACGTTCTTGAAGCGCACCAGTTTGCCGTTCTCGTCCTTGCGCTCGCGCTCGGCGTACACCGCGCGGACGATGGCCTCGTCGGTCACGTCGTCGAGCTTTGCGTCCTTCAGGAGCGGTTTGACCGCAGTCGTGATCACGTCCGTGTTCGGGCCGTGCTGCACCGCGACCGACCACACCACATCCCGCAGCGCGGCCGTGCGTTTCGTCACGTCGAGTTTGAGTTCCTTTTCGAGCCGCTTCACCTGCGGGTCGTAGTGCGTTTCTTTAATGAAGGCGTGTTCGTTCGCGTGAAGCCCCTTCGGGTCTTTCTCTGCGAGTTCTTTCCACTTCTTGGTGAACTCGTCGGTGCCGCCCTTCAGCCCCTGGAACTCGTTGGGGTAATACTTCTGCACGAACTGGTCGGCGCGGCCGACCTTCGACGCGAGCTGATAGGTGCCGTACGACACGCCGCCGGGGTCGCCCTTCCCACTCGATACGGTGCCCGGTCCGCGCCCGCCGGACTCGTACTTCTCGGACAGCTTGCCGAGCGGTTCGTCGGCCGCCGCGGTCGCGGCGCAGAGGAGAAGGGCGAGTGAAGCGCGGAGGTAGAGCATGATTACGACCCGATGCGGGCCATCCGGCGCGGTTCGGTCGGTTCCGCCGGCGGGCAGAACGCCGCGATCGCGTTCAGCAGTTGGGTCGTCGTAAACGGTTTCGCCACAAAGTCTTCGGCGCCGGACGCCAGCGCGTAGTCCCGGTGCGCGGGCGACGCCGTGCCCGACATGACGACGACCCGCACCGCGCCGTGGCGGGCCTTCAGTTCCGTCGTCACCTGGAACCCGCTCTGCCCGGGGATCAACAGATCGACGAGCGCGACATCGATGCGGTGTTGAGCGGCCAGTTCGACCGCCCGCAGGCCGCACCCGGTGCCGACCACGTGATACCCGTGCCGGAACAGGAGCTGTTCGATCGCGTCGCGCAGGTCGGGATCGTCTTCGACGACAAGAACGGTGAACGGGCGTGACACGGGTGCCTCCGTTGCGGTGCCCTGGGCCGGGGTTCTTCCGTGAGCAGTCGTGGGTATACCCGACATATGGGAAACCCGCAACAATGTCTTCGTGGCGCGTGGGCCGCCATCGGCGATGATTCCGGGCCGGTTCTCGTGTGAGCGAAACGCCGGGCCAATACGTTCCGTTGGTATCTCAAAAGTTCAATATGTGGCGATAATATGGCCGATCCGGCACCGACCGACAACCCCTCGCCGCGCGGATTTCGGATGCCCGCGGAGTGGGAACCGCACGCCTCCACGTGGCTCGCGTGGCCGCACCACGAACCCGACTGGCCGGGGCGGTTCGAGCCGATCCCGTGGGTGTACGCGGAGATCGTCCGCGCCCTCACCCGACACGAGTCGGTCAACTTGATTGTACCGCATGACAGTACAGAGGCCGTAACCGACATCTTGACGCGCGCGAGTGCGGACATGGGCCGCGTGAAGTTGTGGGTGGCGCCCACCAACCGCTCGTGGGTACGCGACAGCGGGCCGATCTTCGTTCGCACCGCTGCCGGGGAGCGGGTCGCGCTCGACTGGCACTTCAACGCCTGGGCGAAGTACGACAACTGGCAGCTCGACGACCGCATCCCGGCGTTCGTGGCCGAGAAACTTGGTGTGCCGAGTGTGCAACCGGTCCACAACGGGCACCGCGTCGTGCTCGAAGGCGGCAGCATCGACGTGAACGGCGCGGGACTGCTGCTCACGACCGAAGAATGCCTCCTGAGCAAAACGCAGGAGCGCAACCCGCCCTTTGGGCGCGCCGATTACGAGCGAGTGTTTGCCGAATACCTCGGCGTGAAGAAGGTACTCTGGCTCGGCCGCGGGATCGTGGGCGACGACACGCACGGGCACATCGACGACCTCGCCCGCTTCGTGAACGAACGAACGATCGTCACCGTGCTGGAGAGCAACCCGAACGACGAGAATTACGCGATCCTTCAGGAGAACCGCGAGCGGCTCGAAACTCTGACCGACGCCGCAGGCTCGAAACTGGAGGTGGTGCCGCTGCCGATGCCCCGCGCGCTCGTGTTTGATGGCGTGCGGCTGCCCGCGAGCTACGCGAACTTCTTCATCGCGAACGGAACGGTGATCGTCCCGACGTTCAACGACCCGTCCGACCGCGTCGCGCTGGGCGTACTCGCGGAGTTGTTCCCGAGCCGCGAGGTGGTCGGCATCAGTTGCGTCGATCTGGTGTGGGGCCTGGGCACGCTGCACTGCATGACGCAACAAGAGGTAGTGTGAGTGCGAGTGTGAGTGTGAGGAAAGGCAGAAAGCCGCGAAGAGTGAAAGGCAGCAGACCAAACTATGCGGTTTGGTCTTTCCCCTCTTTGCACTTCTTCACTGCTTCTGTCTTCCTCTCTTCCCACACTCGCACTCGCACTCGCACTGCGGCTGTCTTTCCTCACACTCGCACTCACACTCACACTACTTCCGAGGCCAAATCACGCGCCCTTCGGTGGTCGTTCTGACGCTGTACAGCGTCCCGCCGCCGGTGATGTAGAGCGTCTTGCGGTCGGCGCCGCCGAAGGCGCAGTTGGTCACCTCGTCGGTGGGCACGCCGACGAACGCCAACAGCTTCCCGCTCTCCGGGTCGATCACGTAAATGCCGCCCTTCACGTCGTCGGCCGGTTCCGCCGGCGGGTTCGGCTTGTTGAGACCGCCCGCGACGTACAAGCGGCCCTTCGCGTCTTGCTTCAACCCATCGGGTCCACGGCCCTTGCCCCAGTCGTACAGCAGCTTCTGGCTCTTGGGGTCAACGGTCCCGTCGGGCTTCAGGTCGAACCGCCAGAGTTTCCGCGCGGCGCCGACCTTGTCGTTGTTGTTGTCCGCGACGAACAGATACTTGTCGTCAGCCGATACCAGTACGCCGTTGGCGCGATCGACTTCGCGCCCGATGACGCGACTCACCTTCCCGTCGGGGTCGATGCGGTACACGCCCTCGATCGTCTGGCCCTTGTCGTCCTTCTGCTCCATGCCGTCGCGCGGGCCGTACCGTGGGTCGGAAAAGTAGATGCGGTTCTTCGAGTCGATCGCAAGATCGTTCGGCGTGTTGTACTTCTTGCCCCCGAAATTATCGGTCAGGACCGTACGCTTGCCATCACGAGTGATGCGCGAGACCGTGCGGAACTCCGGTTCGCAGCAGACCAGATTGCCGTCGCGGTCGAACAGGAGGCCGTTGGTGCCGGCCTTCTCGCGCCACAGCTTTTTCTCGCTTTCGGGCGTGAGTTGGTGAATGCCTTTCGCGCCGCTGGTGAGTACGCCGAGCTTCGGATCCCACGCCGGTCCCTCGCCCGCGGCGCCGTCGCCGGCAAGCGTGACCAGCTTCGCCCCCGGCTCGAAGATCGGTTCTTCCTTCTTGTCGTCCTTCGCGGTGAGGCCGAGTTCCTTCAGCACGTCCGCGGGCGTCGTGATGACGAACTTATTCTCCCGGTCCCGCATCTTGAACGCGCGGATCGTCGGCGCGTACGCCGACGCAAGTGCGTCGGCGTTAACCGACTTCCCGGTGGCGTCCACCCCGCCCGCGATGACCAACCGCTTTCCGAGGGCTTGCAGCGCGGCCAAGTCGCCGATGTCGCCGATGTCGCGGAGGACGCCCGGGATGAGCGTGCCGAGCCACTGGCCGACATAAGGGCTGTCTGCCACCAAACTGACCGGAGCATTCACGGCAACCAAGTCGTAGGTGAAATCCCACCTCACCCCGCAGAACACGAGCAACCCTGCGGGGCCGTCGCTGATCACGACACACTCGGTCCCCAACCCGAATGTCTTG
>CAZBXY010000306.1:0-9441 GCA_964495365.1 uncultured Frigoriglobus sp.
CGCTCGGGTGGTGTACGTACAACGCCGACCACATGAGCATGTACAACCCGAACGTGTCGATCCCGAAGACGCTGGTGAAGTTCCTCGTGAAGTGGGCCGCGGAGAACGAGTTCGAGGGCGCGGCCCGCGACGTGCTGCTGTCCATCGTGAAGACCGAAATCTCACCCGAACTCTTGCCGACCGACGCGAGCGGCAAGATGACGCAATCGACCGAATCGACGGTCGGCCCTTACGAACTGGTGGACTTCTTCCTGTACCACTTCCTGCGGTTCGGCGCGGCCCCGGAGAAGATTCTGTTCCTGGCCGAGAACGCGGCGTTCGATGGGCATTCCACACCGGACGGGTTGCGCCGACCATACACGCCGGCGGAGTTGCGGCGGTGGCTCAAGGTGTTCCTGAAGCGGTTCTTCGCCAACCAGTTCAAGCGGTCGTGCTTGCCGGACGGGCCGAAGGTCGGTTCGGTGAGCGTGTCGCCGCGGGGCGACTGGCGAATGCCCTCCGACGCCGCGGCCCGCGTCTGGCTGGACGCGGTCGAGGGCGGCGAGTGAGAATGGCGGCCCTGGCAGCCGGGTAATCGACTTGAGATCAGATGTATAGTTTTGTATAAATTCGAGTCGAGTGGTGGGGGGTAGTAGCCATGTTGGCCGCCTTGGCCGCCTTGAGCAAAAAGCCCTAGGAAAACGCACTTTCCGAAGGCGGCCAGTTGGCCGCCTTCAAACCCAACTGGCAACCTTCCACGCGCACTTTCGCGCACTTTCAACCATACGAGAGGTGGATGCTCACGGCCCCTGCCCGCGAACCTGGTCCACGCACGCCCGCTTCCATGCCGCTTCCAGACCCTGCGGGCCGTCGATGTTGTACTGCCGCTTCAGCGCCTGCGCGGTGCCGTACCGCTGCGCGTCGCTCAGGAAGATCTTGAAGTTCCGCTCGCCGCCGAGTTTGATGAGGTATTCCGTCACCGAGACGCTCTGGCAGTAGAACCCGGTGATCTTGTCGGTCGGGAAGTCCTTCAGGTCGAACAGGGCCGCCAGCGGACGCAACTCGCCGTCGCGGGCGCAGCGGGCGAGCGTGCGCGTGTACCGGCCGATCTCCTCCGGCGAACCGGCCAGCACCGCCATGCCCTCGGCGGCCCACTTCGGCGGCGGTCGGTCGGCGAACAGGTCCGCGAGAACCACGTGCGTCAGTTCGCGGGGCAGCGCGTTGGTGAGCATCGCGGGGTCGTCGGCCCGGAGGTCGATGCGGCGGGCCGTCGCGCGGGCGTTGGCGAGGGTGATTGTCGCGTGCCCGGTGAGCGCGGCGGGCTTGCCGGTTGCCTTCGCGTAGGCGTCGGCGGTCGCGTGAACGACGATCTCGCACTTCGGCTGCCACGCGCCACCCGGCGGCCCGGACCAGCGCTCGAAGATCAGCTTGCGGGCGGCTTCGGCGGCCTTCGCCACCTGCTCGGCGAGTTCGCGACTGCCGCCGGACACGCGGAAGCTCGCCGATTCGAGTGCGTCGCCGGCGACCGCCAGCGTGACCGCCCCGCCGGCGCGCCCGGCCTTCGCCTGTGCGGCCTTCAGCACCTCGCGGCCGAACGCGAGCAACTTCGCGTTGTCCGAAATCAGCTCCAGTGCGTCGGACACGCTCTGTGCGGCGGCGGTCGCGGCGGCCGGGTCGCAGTTCGGGGCGTTCACACGGTCCGCGGCGAGCTTGATCCGGCAGTACGCCCACGCGGTCTTCTGCTCGGCGGTGAGCTTCGCCGCCCCGACCCCGCCAAACAGCCGCTCGGCCTCCGCGAAGTTGCCGGCCTTGAACGCGGCAACTGCGTCCGCGACCGACACCTGCGGGGCCACGGACGGTTCGTAAGGCGCCGGAGGCACCGCCGGCGTAACGAGTGACGGGCCGAGGTTCGGTTCCGGCAGTGGTTTCGGCGTCTCGGCGGGTTTCGGCTCCGGGCCGCCGACCAGCAGGAGTTTGCGCCGCGTTTTGGCGAGTTGCTCCGGGTCGGTGTTCGGGGCCTTTTCGAGCCGGTACAACTCGGCGAGGTACGCCTCGCGCAGGAGCACGAGGAACGCCTGGCTCCCGTCGGCGTTCGTGATCTCCTTTTCGAGCGCCGCGACGGCCTCAGCCGGCATCTGTGAATCGAGGTACTTCCGCGCGGAGGCCATCGCGGACTGCACCGCGAGCTGCTTCTCCACCGGGGTGGGTTCGTTGGGGAACGCGAGTGTCGCGCCGAGGAGCGCGCAGGGGATCACGAGAGCGAGACGGGTCATCGGTGCGGCGTCCTTGCCGGGAGTGGCCGAGGCGCGGCGGGTTGGGGATTCCGCGCCGGGCGGGCAGTCTATACGCGAGCGCCGAGTCGGGGGCAAGGCGAACTGAAAGTGCGAACGGCCCCGGCTCGTAGGGGTCGGCCGAACCGGGCCGGGAGCTCGCATTTTCGGGGTTCACCGCGGCCCGAACCCAGCGGCGATAACGCTGTGCAGTGTTACCCAAGTTCCTATACTGAACACCCGTTGGCACCCGTGCGAAGCCCATCACTTGTTCTCTCGCGAGCGCGGGCCGGACAGAACAGATGTGAGGCCGCGCTCGCCGGGGCGCCCGAACCAACGATTCCCGTGGAGCCTCCTGTGTCCCGCTTGCATCTTGCCCTTCCGATTTTCGCAACGCTCGCGGTTCTGGCCGGGTGCAAGCCGCCCGCGCTGAAGCTCGTACCCCCGCCGGCGCCGGACGAGGCGCCGATCGCCGTGGTGCCCGCGACCCCGGCGCCCAAGACGCTCCCGGAGGCGCGGGCACGGTTCGGCGCGACCAAGCTCAAGCACCAGTACCGGGCCAACGTGCCGGTGCCGACTCCGCCCGCCCGCGTGTTCGACACGGTGAAGTACGATTCGCCCGCCGGGAAGCTCGCCGCGTACGTCACCCCGAACCCGAAGGACGGCAAGCGGCACCCCGCGATCATCTGGCTCGGCGACGACTGCAACACCATCGGCGACGTGTGGTCGCCGGCCCGCGCAACAAGGACCACACCGGGCGCCAGTTCCGCGAGGCCGGCATCGTGATGATGGTCCCGTCGCTCCGCGGCGGGAACGACAACCCCGGCGCGCAGGAATACTTCTACGGCGAGGTGGACGACGTGATCGCCGCCGCCGAGTACCTCGCGAAGCTCGACTTCGTGGACCCGGAGCGGATCTACCTCGGCGGGCACGGCGACGGTGCCACCCTGGCGCTACTGGTGGCCGAATCGACCGACCGATTCCGCGCCGCGTTCTGCTTCGGCTCGGCGGCGATGATCGAAACCGACAACCCCCGGCTCGTTCGACTCGTGGGGTTCGACGCGGACGCGGCGCAACTCCGCTCGCCGGCCATGTGGCTACAGGGGGTCCGCTCGCCCACGTTCTTGATCGGCGGTTCCATCGGCTCACTCGGGGTTGGGGAGAATGAGACTCCGGCCGCGGCGAAGGTTCATAGCGTTCCGGTTTTCATGGGTGAGGGCAACTCTCACCTCGCCCCGGTAAACGAACTGATTGCCAAGTGGATCATCGATAAGAACGATTTCGACGCGGATGTCGATCTCTTCCAGATCAAACTCGAACGCCTGCTTGGGAAGGTTGAAAGGAAGTGATGCTGAGACCCGGGGCATCTGATGCGGGTGTTCGCGCCCGGCGCGGAATTCGTGCGGGGGCGTAATCGCCGGGTGTGCGGTTGCGGCACGAGCGGGGTGAACTAAGCTTGGGCGCTTCCCTCCGTACCGGCTGACGAACGGGCCTCGTGTGCGCCACCCGAGCATGACTACTGCCGAAGATCCGTTACCCGCGCTCATCCGTGCTCTGCGGGGTCTGAACCCGCAGGAGCGGGTGCGCGCCGCCAAAGACCTCGGCCGGCTCGGCTGGCTCGCGCGCGACGCCATGCCCGCGCTCGTGAAGGCGCTCGACGACGACGACGGCAAGGTGCGCGAGGCCGCGGCCCACGCGATCGGCCTCATGGGGCCGGAAGCACTGCCGACGCTCGTCGAGATGCTCCGGCACGACGACAAGTACGTCCGGCGGCACGCGGTGTGGGCGCTGGGGAAACTCGGGCCGCTGGCCCGGTCCGCGCTTCACGATTTGTGTCTGGCCCTCAAAGATTCCGACCCGCGAACCGCCTCCGGGGCCGCACAGTCGCTCGGCAGCCTCGGTTCCGACGGCGGCGACGCGGTCCCGTCGCTCGCCGAAGCCATGCGCGGCACGAACATCGTCCTGTGTCGGCTCGCATCGAAGGCGCTCTCGCAAATCGGCGCGCCGGCGCTGGCCACGCTCATTGCCCACCTTCAGCACGCCGACCCGTTCGTTCGCGGGGAGTCGGCGCTGGCGATCGGGTGGATAGGTGCCGCAGCGCGGTCCGCGGTGCCGTTCCTGGCCCGCGTCGTGCGCGGCCCGGAGTCGGCGCTCGTTCGCACCCCAGCCCCGTCGTCGCTCACGCCGCCGGCGATTCGCCCGCTCGGGGCGAGCGACACCCTCACCCCGCAGCAGATCCCGGAAGCGACCGACGCCGACCCCGCGTCGGCCGACGTGAACTGTCGGGTGTACGCGGCGCAGGCGCTGGGGCGCATGGGCGCGGCGGCGGCGGCGGCGCTGGGCGACCTGCGCGACGCCTCCTATTCCGGCCCCGAACCGGTCCGCACCGCCGCCCAGCAAGCCATCCGGCAAATCCAGGGGCAGTAACCGCCTTCGTAATGACCCGCTGAAGCGGGTATGCTGTCTTCATGTAGGACAGGCCGGCGGCCTGTCCCGCGAAAGAGCGCCGCTGCGCGGCGCCCGCTCGCTCCGCGAGCGGACCACCCTGAAGAAGCCGGTCATGCCGCGCCGCTACGTCATCGTCGCCGTGTGCCTCGCACTCGTGCTGGTGTGCGCGGGGCTGCTGTTCCCGGCCGTGCAGAAGGTGCGCGAGGCCGCGGCGCGGATGACCTGCCACAGCTATTTCAAGGGGTGGGCGGTCCACCTGCACCTCTATGCGGAAGCCAATCCTGTTAGCCGCGGGGAGAAGGGAGGGAGCGCATTTCCCGCGGGTACGGTTCCGCACCCGGCACTTCCACCAGAGCAGCGGTGGAGTTGGTGGAGCTCGGTCCTGCCGCACAGCGACATCGGAATGGAACTCAAACAGCTCGATCTGACGCGCGGACCGGGCGACCCACAAAATCAGAAGGCGGTTAACAACCGCTTTCGGCACCTTGTCTGCCCGTCGTCTGGAGAGTATTACGACCACAATGAAGGTGGCCGGTGGAAGTCGCCAACGCCGTTGACGCACTACGTCGGGGTCGCGGGCGTCGGGGCGGATGCCGCGGAGTTGCCACTCAAACACCCGCGTGCCGGAATATTCGGATACGATCGGCGCACCGCGATCGCGGACATCACCGACGGCATGTCGAACACACTTCTGTTGATCGAAACCGCACACAATCCCGGGCACTGGGCCTACGGCGGAACCGCGACCGTGCGCGCGTTCGAGTTGGACGCGGCCCCGTACCTCGGCGACGGGCGCCCGTTCGGCGGCTGGCACGGGTTCGATTTACTCGGCCGCAAGCGGTCTCCAATTTGTGTCGTGGCGATGGCCGATGGGTCGGTGCGATCACTCAACAACTCGACCGCGGCGCACGTGCTGGAAGCGCTCGCCACGGTCGGCGGGAAGGAGGAAGTCCCGAAGGAGTGGTAGCGGCCGTTACCCCAGCGACGAGCGGATGATCTGGATGTCGGTGACGATCGCCACCAGACGTTCGATCGGCACGTTCGCCTCGGCCAGTACCTGACCGGCAGCGCGGAAGATCTGCCCCTGCTCGGCCGGCGTGACGACCTCATCGGCCAGGGCGACAAAGGTCGTTATCACCAGGGAATTGACGGACGCCGCCGACGGCGGGGTGGCGCTCGTGAGGACGGCGTTCACGTTCGAGATGAGATCCTGAAACGCGGCCTGGGCGACCACCGGGTTGAAAACGGCCGGGTTCTCGCGGGTTTCGAGCGGTTCGAGGTTGAGACGCATGGTCGGTGCTCCGGTTGCGGACGGTTCGGTCACTCTACCAGAATAGCTCACCGGAACCGATCCGATTCGGCCGACGGGGCGGATTTCTCGTAGCCCGACTCTCCGAGTCGGGCCCACTTCCCACCCGACTCGGAGAGTCGGGCTACGAAAAGGTCACAGCCACCCGGCGCCGCGGGCGATGTCCCACATGGCCACGCCCCACCCGACCGACACCGCCAGGCACGTCCACCCCAGCCACGCGCCGTGGCGCCGGTCGAACCGGTCGCACAGCGGACAGAACGCCGCCCGCACCGCGTTCGGGAACGTCGCGGACCCGAACCCCAGCACGGTCCACCAGATCATCACCGCGCCGAACCCGACGAACCACCCCGCCGCGGTCGGCGCCCAGCCCATCGGCACCGGAACCGCTGCCAAGAGCTTCCGGTCCTCCTCGACCTGCGCCGCCGTCTGCTCCTTGCGCGTTTGCCGCTCGTGCCACTTCCGCCACCCGGCCTCGTTGGTCGGCGTCGGATCGACGTAATCGTAGGTCCGCACGCGGACGCCGGCGTCGTGCAGCTCGCCGAACGCGATCGCACCTGCTGCCGCCGGCCACGCGACCATCGCGACGAGTAGCACCGCGCTCACGATCACCACCGGCGGGTAGAGTAGCCACTTCCGCCCGGCGCCGAGTTCGATGCCCCTCTCGCGGGCCACCGCCAGCCCGGCCCGCGACAGGATGTAGCTGACGATCAGCGTGACGGGGAACAGCGCGAAGAACGTGAGGACGCCGAGCGCGAACACCCCGAACGACAGGTACGCCAGCCGCCAGTCGTCCGGGCCGTTCCAGAGGGTGAACCGGACCCGGCGGGCGCGCTCGGCGGTGGCGGCCCGCGCGTCGCGCAGCCCCTCGCGGAGCACGTGCCGGGCGCGGGCGAACAGCGTCGGGTCTGGTGCCGTCCCCCACTGCGACGGCGGGCCGAGCTTCGCCAGCACCGCTTCGAGTACCGACAGCGGCACCGGGCGCGGGGCCCCGTGCAGCTCGTTCTCGACGTGCTCGCGAATGTCGGCCTCGATCTCGTCCGGGGTCACGTCGGCCGCGCCGGTCAGCGCCGCGCGAACCTGCTTGAGGTAGTCGTCGAGCCGGGCCGCGGCGTCCGGCGCCAGCCCGATGTCGGCCGGTGTGTACGTCATCACTTTGTCTCCGCAACGGTGACCGCTTCGATCCCTTCGCGAACCTCGGCCCACGCCGTCAGCATCTTGGCGAGCAGCAACCGGCCGCGGGCGGTGAGCTGGTAGTACTTCCGCGCCGGCCCCTCGGGCGATTCGGCCAGCGTCGTGTCCACCAGCCCTTCCTTCTTGAACCGGCTGAGAATCGGGTAGATGGTTCCTTCACCCATCACAAGCCCGTCCACCGCCGAGAGCCGCTTGACGATGTCGTAGCCGTACATGCGGGCGCCTCGAAGCGTGGCCAGCACGCACAGCTCCAGCAGCCCCTTGCGCATCTGCGTGGTCCAGTTGGCGAGGAAGTCCGCGTCCATGCCGGTACTATATGGTCACGCAAGGTAGCTGTCAATGACCGGAATCTGATAAAAGCTGATTCTCCCGAGGTGGGTGACGTTGTGAACGGTCGTACAGAAGACCGGGGCGGAACAGGTCCGGCAGGCCGCTCCGGTCCCGCGGTCCCGGAACGTTCGCGCGCCTCTGTAGGCCGCGGCTACACAACCAACATCCACATTCACACCGGCGCGTGGTACATTCCCGTTATCACCCACCAACACCCCGAGGCGCCATGCCCGCGCGAGCCGTCATCACCGCACCCGCGGCGGAACTCGCCGCGCTGTTCGGCCTCACTGCCGTCGGCCCGCTGCGCCCGCGGTACAACGCCGCGCCGCAGCAAGACGTTCCCGTTGTGCGCTGCGCCAACGGGGCGCGCGAACTCGTTCACCTGAAGTGGGGACTGGTGCCGCACTGGAACACCGACCCGACGCACGAGGGGCACGTCAACGCCCGGTCGGAAACGGTCGCGGAGAAGAAGTCGTTCCGCGCCGCGTTCGCGGCCCGCCGGTGTCTCGTGCCGTTCAGCGGGTTCTACGGCTGGAAGCCGACGTTCCCGCGCAAGACGCCGTACTTCTTCCGCCCCGCTGGCGGCGGGCTGTTCGTCTGCGCGGGCATCTGGGACCGCTGCGACGTGCCCGGCGGAGCGATCGAGACGGTTTCGGTACTCACGACGCCGTCGAACGCGCTCGTGATGCCCGCCGACCCGCGGATGCCGGTCGTGGTGGGCGAAGCCCACTTCGCCGCGTGGCTCGACCCGGACGACCCGGACCCCAAGAAGTTGCTCGCGTCGTTCGCCCCATACCCGGCCGACAAAATGGAGTGCTGGCAGGTGAGTACCCGCGTGAACGACCCGGCCGAGGACGACGCGAAATTGATCGTGCCCGTCTCCGGGCCGAAGCGCCGGTAGGGGCGGTCAGGGGCGGTCGAGAACCTCCCGGACCTTCCGAACCATCTCCGCGATGTCGAACGGCTTGTGGAGGAAATCCGCGGAGGCCGATTCCACACCCTGAAGCGCGATCACGTCGTCGGTGTAGCCGGACATGAACAGTACCCGCGACACGCGGGTCGTGCCCTTCAGTTGGTCGGCCACCTCGCGCCCGGACAGGTGCGGCATCATCAGGTCGGTCATCAGCAGGTGGATCGGCCCCGGGTGCCGCTCGGCGACCGTCACGGCGTCCCGCCCGTGGACCGCTTCCAGCACCGTGTAGCCCTCCCGTTCGAGAACCAGCTTCGTCATCCGGCGCACCGTGTCCTCGTCCTCGACGAGCAGAACCGTCTCGCTCCCCTTCGCCGGTGGCGGAAGGTCGCGGCTCTTGGGTTGCGGCGGCTCCTCGACCTCTGGCAGGTAGACGCGGAACGTCGTACCGACCCCGACCGCGCTCGACACCTCGATGTGGCCCCCGCTCTGTTTGACGATCCCGTAGACGGTAGCCAGCCCCAACCCGGTCCCCTGTCCCACCTCTTTCGTCGTGAAGAACGGTTCGAAAATCTGGGCCTGGACCCCGGCGGGCATCCCGCACCCGGTGTCCGCGACCGACAGCAACACGTACCGGCCCGGCTTTACGTCGGGGTGCTGCTCGGCGGTGCCCGATCCCAGTTCGACGTTCGCGGTGGCGACCACGAGCTGCCCGCCCCCGGGCATCGCGTCGCGGGCGTTCGCCGCGAGGTTCAGGATCACTTGCCCGATCTGCGTCGGGTCCGCTTTCACCGACCCGAGGTCCGCGGCCGGTTCGGTGACGAACCGGATGTTCGTCCCGATCAGCCGCCGGACCATCGACCCCATGTCGCGGACCACGGTGTTCAGGTTCAGCACGCACGGCACGAGGATCTGCTTGCGGCTGAACGCCATGATCTGCTGCGTGAGGGCTGACAGTCCCTCACATCTTTGGCCTTGACAGTTCGTAGAGGAGGATGGTG
>CAZBXY010000307.1:0-9440 GCA_964495365.1 uncultured Frigoriglobus sp.
GAGCGCCGGGCCGGCCATGGACCCGTGCGCCCGCACCGTGACGATGGCCTCGGGTTGCTCCTCGTCGGCAGCCGGGTCGCGGAGTTTCGCCCGCAGCCGGGCCACGTGCATATCGACCGCCCGCGTCTCCAGCCCCGCGGTGCCGATGCCCCAGACGCGGCTGAGCAGCTCCTCGCGCGACACCGCCCGTTCGCGGTTGCACACGAGGTACTTCAGGAGCGCCGCCTCGGTCTCGGACAGGTCGGCGCGGGAGCCGTCGGACCAGCGCAGCTCACGCCGGAACAGATCAATTGTACCACTACCGACCTCGACCAACCGCACCTCCGGCACCGGTTTCATCGTGCGCCGCAGGATCGCCTCGACGCGGGCGATGAGTTCCTTCGCCGAAAACGGCTTCACGACGTAATCGTCGGCACCCATCTTCAGCCCGCGCACGCGGTCGTCCTCGCTCCCGCGCGCGGTGAGCAGGACCACCGGGCGCGCCGGGTGCGTGCGGCGCAGCTCGCTGAGCACCTCCAGCCCGTCGCGCTTGGGCAGCATGATGTCCAGGAGCACCAGATCCACGCCGGCAGACGCGGCCTCGCGCAAGCCCACCGCGCCGTCGGCGGCCTCGGTCACGTCGTACCCGCTCAGCCGCAGGGCGTCGGACACCCCGCGGCGGATGGCCGGTTCGTCTTCCACGACCACGATTCGCGCCTTCGGCATGGGAACACCAGTGGTAGGCAGATGAGAGGACGGAGGGCAGTAAAGACAAGACGACTTTACTTAGACGATTCAACGCTCTCGGCGGTTTTTCGTTTGTCGTCGTTCTTCGCAAAGCTCCCACGTTTGCTGTTGGACCGCGGATTGGAGAACCGTGCAGCGAAGGCCCCTCACGCGCCTCGAAGACTCGGCGACCTCTGCCCGCAGGAGCGGGGCGAGGTGGGCGCGGGTGCTTCCGCAAACCTTAACGGTACGGATCGCTTCACGAGCGCGCGAACCACACCCACCTCTCGCCCCTGGGGGGAGAGGTCGCTGGCCACTTTGGGCCGGCGGGTGAGGGGAAACCACTCACACGGACCCACCGATTCGCAACCCCACACCGTCCCCCTTCCTCTCATTGCCCTCACACCGGTCCTATCAGTCGCTATTTCGCCAAAAATCCTCCAATGTTGACGTTCTTGTCCAGTTCCATCTTGAACTCGTAGTCGATCGTCAGCGCCTTCTCGCCGTTCTGTTTGGGGTCGATGGTGATGTCCCACCGCAGGATGCCGCGGGTCTTCTCGTCGCGGACGTAGAGCGGGTCGGTACTCAACTCCGGTTTCGGGTTCATCACGTTGATCGCCAGCGTCATCGCGGTCTCCGCGTGCGGGGTGCGGTCCCACACCTGCACCGGAACCGGCGTCGTCTTGTAACTGGACAGCATGATCCGGTATTTGAACGTTAACACCTGGTTGCCGCCCTGCGTGGTCCGCGTCTTGTCCACCAGTTGACGCGACACCTGGAGTTGCGGATCGACCCCGAACCCAACGGTAAACGGCTTGCCCGCGGCGACCAGCGGCAACCGCGTCTGGCCGACGAAGTCGCCGTTGAGGTACATCGTCGCGTCGCCGGGCAACAGCACGTGTTCGGTGCCGTTGGTGAGGTCGGCGAGCCGGTAGACGTTGGGCGTCAGCACCGGAACGGCCTTGTAGTAGAACTTCGGCGCCAGATCGATCTTCGCGATTTCGATCACCTGCTCGTCGCTGCGGCTGGGGACGGTGAGCCGCGTCGGGAGCTTGTAGGTGACGCTCGGCCCCTCGCCCGCGAGCCCGGCGCCGGCACCGCCCCCACCGGGCGCTGCGGCCGCCGCGAGCAGTTCGTCGCGCCCGGCGACGAGGTCGCGGAACTGTTCCAGCGCCGCGGCGTTGTTCGCGAGGTCGGCCGCAACCTGCTCCTTCTTCTGCTGGTAATTCTGGGCGACCTGCGCGCGGAGGTCGCGCGAGAGCCGGTCGAGGTCGCGGGCGTAGGCGGTGGCGCTGGGCATCCCGCCGGCGGCGCCACCGCCGGGGCCGGGTTGCCCCACCCCGGTCGCGCCCGGCGGCACCGGAATGCCGGTCGCCGGATCGACCGGGGCGACCGCGACCGCGCCCACCGGGCTGACGTTTACCGACAGCGCCTTCAGGTCCGGCGGGGCCGCGTTCAAGAGCGGTTGCGCGGTGGAAAGGGTGATGAGAGCGTTCACCCAGTCTTCGCCGGTGCGTTGGTCGATCGCGGCCTGGTATTCGATCGTCACCGGATCCTTGTCCTTGCCGGTGGCGCGGATCTTGTACTGTGGGCGCCACGCGGCGTTGCCCACGAGGTAGTACAACTTCACCGTGCCGGCCCCGGCCTTCTTGTCGAGCAGAATCACCGCGTCGCGCTCGGTGCGTACGGTCCCGCTGCTCCGCTCGCCGAGCAACCGCTGCGTGAACGCGATTTGCGCCTGCACGCCTTCGAGTTGTTGCTTGAGCGCGAGTTGCTCCTTCGCTCGCTTGGCGCGGTCGTCCTGCACGAACTTCGCCAGCGTGATGATTTTCTCCGGGTCGAGCTGGCCCTTGTCGGTGAGGTGTTCGAGCGACTTCGCGGTGAATCCTTCGAGCTTGTCGAGCAGTTTCATGTTCTCGGCCATCGCCTTCATATCGGCCTCGAACCCCTGCGCCTTCGCCTGTAGCCCCTTGATTTCCGTTTCGAGTTTCCGCACCTCCTCGCGGGTGTCCTCGGCGATGGCCCGCGTGCGGTAGCGGACACTCAGCACCCGCGCGTTGTCGTTGCCCTCGGCGTAGAGCGAGCTTTGCATGGTGAACGGCGGCAGCGGCGACACGATCACTTCCGTCAGCCCCGCGGCCTCGGGAACGGTCACCTCGCGCGTGACGAGCGCGGTGTTCGCGTACACGGTGACCGCGGTCACCTTGCTGGGCGCGGGTTTGACCGCGTCCTTGTCTTTGTCCTTCTCCTGCGCGCCGGTGCGCGCGGCGGAGGCGAACAGGGCGATCGCGAGTGCGAGTGCGGAGAGGCGGACGAACATGGGAAGCTCCGGGGATAGTGAGCAGTAGGCAGTGGGCAGTGGGCAGAAGAAAGGCAGCAGATAGTAAGCGGAGGCTTTTCTGCCCACTGCCTGCTGCCCACTGTGAACTACTTCGGCGCGACCGCGAAGCCCTTGGCCTGCGCCTGCTCGCGGATCACGGCCTTGAACGCCTCGTCGAGCGCCTTCTCGGCGTCCGTCTTGGGGTTCTTGGCCCGCTCGGCGTCGATCGCCTTCTGCCGCTTGGCGGCCAGCTCCGCGATCTTCTTCTGAAGCTCCTCGCGCTCCGCGGCCTTCTTCTTCAGGTACGCGAGCCGCTCCTCCGGCGTCATCTTCTTCATCTCCTCGCACAGATCTTCGTCCTTGATCTTGGTGATGTCGAAGTCCTTGTCCTTCATCCGGTCCACGAGATCCCACGTGCTATTGCGGTACAGTCCACCCGCCTTCGTGACCCCGCGCTCGATCGCGGCGGCTTGAGCGCCGCCCGCCCCGCCGGGCGCGTTGGCCGCGTTCTTGTCCTGCGCGACCTGGTTCTCGGCCCCCTTCTTGCCGTCCTTCCCGTAGGCCACGTAGGTCTTGTTCAGTTCCTCACCGAGCTTGATGATCTGGTCGTCGAACTCGGTCTTCACCACGACCTGCTGCACGCCCCTGTTCTGGTCGATGTTGACGTGCTTGCCGCCGCACAGCCGGGAGAAGTCGGCCCACCCGGCGATCTCGTTGTCGTGGTTCCACTTGCAGTAAATCGTGTTCACGAGGACGCCGGCCTTCTTCGCCCGCGCGGCCACGTCGTCGAGTGGAACCTCCTTGTCCTGGTTGGCCGGTTCGTTCCCACACACGAAGATCACCTTCAGAGCGTCCTTGTCGGTGCTCCACTTCTGCTCCTCAAGCGCGGCTTTCGTGACGCGGGCGACATACTCCTCGCCGCCGCCGGTCTTGAGGGCGTTGAGCGCCTTGTACACCTCGTCGAGGTCTTCGGTGAGGTCCACTTCCTTGTTCACCCAGCCCTTTTTCGGGTCGAACCGGGTGGCCCCGTAGGCGTACAGACCGACGCGGAGGTTCGGGGTCGGCTTGATGCGGGCCAGCTCGTTGACGACGTTCCACAGTTGGACCTTCGCGGAGTTGATGAGGCCGTCCATGCTGCCGGACACGTCGAGGCAGATGACCAGATCGATGGGCTTGCTCTCGGCCTTCGCGACCGGCGGCGGGGCGACCGGTTTGGGTTCGTCGGCAGACAGCGGCGCCGCGACGCCAGCGGCGAGCGCGGCCACGGTCGCCAGGGCGGCCAAACGGACGGAGAGGGCCATGTGCGAACCTCCTCAAGGCGATGGGAATGCGGGTGCGGGCGCAACGGCCCGCCTCGTCATATCCGACGAAATTGTAACCAATAGCGTTTGGCGAGGGTGTAACGCTTCGGTAACTGCCGGCGCCCGGTTCAGAACCGCAATACGAGCAGAATCGCGTTGATGAGAAGCAGACCCAGGGCCACGACGGCGAACGCGAACATCATCGCCCGCGTGCGGCTTCGTTTCCGTTGTTCCGCGGTCCGCACGCGGTCGAGTTCCGCCCGCCGGGCGCGCTCGTCGGCCATCGCCCGCAGTTCGGTCACCGCTCGTGCCACTTCTCCTGCGTCGGCGGGGCGGTCTTCCCGCTTCGGGGCGAGACACCGCTTCGCCAGCGCGATCAGTTCCGGGTCCGCGCCGCACACATCGAGCCGGGCGAACGTGTCCACCAGATCGCCGGCGGCGGATCGTTGCAGCAAGTCGCGCACATTTCCGCCCACGAACGTCGGTTCGCTGGTCAGGATGATGCACAGTAACCCGCCAAGTCCGAACACATCGGATCGCGTGTCGGCGGTTTCACCACGAGCCTGTTCCGGCGGCATGTAGAGCGGCGTACCAACGACGTACACCAGCCCGCCAGGCGATGGTGGTTCGTTCGGTGCCATCACCCGGGCCAGTCCCCAACCCATGACGAGGACTTCACCGAACGCCCCGATCACCACATTCGCCGGCTTCAAGTCGCGGTGAATCACCTCACGCACGTGAGCGTAGGCGATCGTCTGGCAGACCTGCTCGAAAACGGCCAGGAAACGCGGGTTGTCGGGGGTACGAGACCCGCGCTCTTGCAAAAGCTCGTCGAGGGTGCATCCCTTGACGAGCTTCATCGCCAGGAAGGACCGACCATCGGGCAACTGACCGAAGCTGTACACCGGCGGGATACCGGGGTGCGGAAGTTGAGCGGTGATCCTCGCTTCCGCGAGGAGCCGCTCCGGATCGGCGCCTGGATGAAGAACTTTGATCGCAAGTTCTCGATCGAACATCACGTCTCGGGCGCGGTAGACGGCGCCCAGCCCGCTTCGGGCGAGTTCGTCGAGGATTTCGTAGCCCGTCGCGGTCGGCTGTAGGTTCGGGCTTTCGGGCACGGAAGCGGATTCGTCGGGCGAAGACATGCGATGTCCCCGATGTGGCAGCACCCTTCAGGCTAACACCCGCACCCGGCCGTTGATAGAGTCGGGTTCACTCGACCCACGTTTCCACCCCGACGCTGATGCTCCGGGTTCGCCAGTTTCCGCCGCTTGCGCCTCTTGATCCGCGTGTGCCGGAGATTCCGGGTTTGTGCAAAGTTCGGAGTGTGCCGGTGCCGAAAGTTGTTCTGAAGTGAACGGAATCGCTGTCCATTGTCGGGGGGAGACATGAAGCGTACCGCGACCACATTGGTGCTACTGGCCGGGCTGGGCGGGGGCGGGTGCGCCACCTCCGATCAGGTGGCCCGGGCACCGCAACAGCCGCAATCGGGCGGGTTCGGCACCGTCACCCGCGGCAAGCAGGTGGACACCCTCCAGGGTCCGCTCGGCGAGCCGGTGATGGCTCGCGGCGCGACGCCCACCGGCGGGGTGAAGCAGGCCGGCGGGCCGACAATGCTCGTCGGCAGCGGCGGGATGGTTCGCCCGGCGGGCGGGATGAACCCGACCTACACCGTGACCGGCGCGATGGTGCCGGGCGTCGGCGGGAACGTCATCCGCCAGGCGAACTATGAAGGCGGCCCGCCCGCGGGCGGGATGGGCTACGGAGCGTCCGGTCCGTACGGCCCGCAGCCGTCGTGGCAGGGCATCGTGCCGGTGCCGACGATGGGCCCGCCCGGCGCGGTGGCCGCGGTCGGCGCGTACACCGGCGGCATGATGCGCCCGCCGATGGTTACCGGCCGGTCGTCGATCAAGTTCACCGGCCCGGCCGGCATGAAGGTGACGTGGCAGTTGCCCGACGGCTCGTTCAACGACGAGGCCAACGCGCTGACCGCGCCCAAAGAGTACAACTTCCTCCAGGGGCAGGTGTACCGGCTGCGGCTGACGAGCATCCTGCCGGACCACCCGGGCAAGTCGTTCTACCCGACGCTCGAAGTGGCCCCGGCCAACCCGAAGTCGCTCACGTTCCTGTCGCACTCGTCGGTGCCGATCACGTTCGCGGCCGACGACTTCGCCCAGGCGGCGGCCGGCAACCTGGTGGTGAAGGTGATCTACCTGCCGGACCCGCTGAACCAGGACTTCAGCACCATCGTCGGGGCGGAAGAAGTGGTCTCGACGCGGCTCGAGCCGGGCGCCGACCCGGTGGCCGAGGCCCAGCGCCGCGGAACGATCCTGGCCGTGATCCGCATGGGCAACATCGACCTGGAGAACCGCTCGTCGCCGGCGATGACCGCGCCGCCGCCGGGGTTCGGTGGCCCGCCCCCGGGTTTCGGTCCTGGCGGCCCGCCCCCGGGCTTCGTCCCGGTGCCGGGCACCCCGCTACCCAACCCGAAGACGGTTCCGCCGCTGAAGACCCCGGAGAACCCGACGGCCCCGAAGGGCGGCTCGGACGGCAAGGCGGGCGCGCTGCCGCTCGCCCCGAGCGCGCCGGGCACTGCGACCGTCCGCCCGCCCGCGGCGCTGCCCGCGCTGCCGGGGGCGCTGCCGATGGCCCCGGCGGCCCCGACCGACCTGCCGCCGATCCCGGCCGGTCCGTCGGCCCCGATCGCCCCGGCCCCGAAGACGAAGTAAACGAACTGAGTTCCAAGTTTGAAGAAAGAAGAACCCTGCATTCCGAAATATGTCGGGGTGCGGGGTTCTTCACTTGGAACTCTGGAACTTGGAACCTGAAACTTCTTCCGCGAGAGCTTCGCTATGAAAGCACGAACGCTCACCCTGTTCGGCGCGCTGGCGGTCGGTCAGGTCGCGCCCGGGCAGCCGCTGCCGGTGCCCGCTCAGGGTCCGCCGGGCGCCGTCGCCGGGTACGCCGCGACGCGCCCGATGCCCGAGGTGCTCCAGCCGGGCATGGGCGCCCCGGTCCCGGCCCCGCTCGTGGCCGCCAGGTTCATCGCCCCGCAAGGCGTGCGCGTCACCGCGTACCCCGGGTCGCCGATCAGCAAAATGTTCGACGCCCCGGCCGTCATGGGCCTGCGTCCCGGCTACGTCTACCGGTTCGAACTGTCGAACCTGCCCTACCACCCCGGCGTCTCGCTGTACCCGGAGGTGGAAGTGCGCGGCACGCTCGTCCCGCGCCCGGGCATGAAGTACATGGATTACCCGATCCCGATCACCCTCTCGCAGCCCGACATCGAGAAGGTGCTCAAAGGGTCCGTCATCACGAAGGTGATTTACCTCGAAGATCCTGACAAGGCGCTGCCCGCGGAAGTGGGTCGCAACGCACCGGTGGAGATGCCCAACGATACCGACGACGCGGCCATCAAAGCGGCCCTGGCGAACGGCCGGCTGATGGCGATCGTGCGCGTCGGCAACCTGAAGCCGACCGCCGAGCAGCTCCGACCCTATGCGATCGACGGGACCATTCTTTTGCCGGGCGAGAAGGTGCTGAAATCTCCGCTGGCCCCGCCGGCGTTCCGGTTCTACGCGCAGCCGCTGTACGACCCGATCCTCGGGCCGAAGGGGCCGAAGGAAGAGTGCTTCGTGGACGGCGGGGACAAGGAGAACCCGCTGGGCATCGGGCCGGGCGGCAACCTCGGCGGCCTCGACCCGACCGACGTGGGCGTCGAATTCACGATCGGCAACAAGCGGCAGGTGACGACCTCGAACGTGGTGTGCATCTGCTCGCCGCGGTACATGATCCGCCGCGCGGAACTCGTGCCGGGCGGGTTCGAGCACCGCGTGGCGCTCGCCGGCAACGTCGGGGCGCTCGGCCCGGGGATGTTCCAGGACCGGCGGGCCGCGATGGTGGACATCGGGCTGTTGAAGCCGGTTGGGATCGATGGCAGCGTGCGCCCGTCGGCGTTCGTGGGCAAGGTCGGGCTGTCGTTCTACCTGGGCAGCACGCGCCCGCTGGTCGTCGGGCAGGTCGAAGGCGTGAAGGTGCAGGGCGCCCTGGTGGAACCGGAGCAACTGACCGCGTACCCGCTGTTGTGCCCGCTGACGGTGACCAAGAGCGTCGATCCGCCGGGGCCGAAGGAGCCGGGCGAGGTCGTCACCATCACGATCAAGTACGCGAACACCGGCTCGAAGGCGGTGAGCGACCTGGTGGTGAGCGACAGCCTGAGCGGGCGCCTGGAGTACATCGCGGGTTCGGCCGCGTCCGACCGACCGTCGAACTTCACGGTGGGCGACAACGAGGTGGGTTCGGTGGTGGTGCGGTGGGAACTGCCCGGCACGCTCTTGCCCGGCCAGAGCGGCACGGTGAAGTTCAAGGCGAAGGTGCGGTGACGCGCGGGCGTGCGAAAACGCCTGGAAAAACCAAAGAGCGCCTAAGGGCGCCAAAGAACGCCAAAGGACGCCAACTGGCGTCCTTTGGGTTTTCCAGGCACTTTTGGGGTATTTTGGCCATGAGCGCCAAAGAACACCAACTCGTGCCACCCCCGGTACGCGACCGGCGTTTCGTGGTACAATCCGGTGGTGGGTTCGTCCACGTCGGAGGGCGTGTCGTGGAAATCCCGGTGATCGTCGAACCGCACGACGGGGGCTGGCGTGCCCGCTGTCGGCATCCCATCGACACATCCGCAACCGGCGCCTCACGGTACGACGCCCTCCAGGCGCTCGAAGCGATCCTCCGCGCCGCGGTGCCGACCCCGTTCACGCTGCTCCCGCTGGAAGTGACCCCGGACAAGCCGTGGATCGCCTCGGCGGGAGCGATTCCTGACGACAAGCTCACGGAGGAGTGGCTCGACGCGATCGCCGAGTACCGGCGCCAGCGCGACGCCGACGATCAGGCGGCAATTGCCCTGCCTGTGCCGTGAACCTCAACTGGCTTCTTTGGGTCAGTTGAGAACAAGGGTTCACGAGATGACTTCAATGGCAGACTCAACACCCAGTATTTCCGGGGCGGTTTCAAAGATACGCGAAATCCTGCGGCCTCACGGGGAGGTCCAGACGCAGTTTCTCGGCGAGTAACCCTTCAGGCTTCTGAACGGCATTTTTCTGGCAGCGGTGGTAGCGTGC
>CAZBXY010000308.1:0-9425 GCA_964495365.1 uncultured Frigoriglobus sp.
GGTTCGCCTACTTGGTGCGGTACTTCGGCTTCTCGACCGGCAAGCCGCCGGCGAGTTGCGGCAAGAGCCACATCAGCCCGTCGAGGTTGTCCGCGAGCCGCTCCGCCGCGTCGTCTTGTGTGTGACCCAGAATGCCGATCGGGCCGGAGTAGCCGCTCTTGAGAACGTCGGTCAGCAACTTCAGGTCGAGTTCCCCGGCGCCGAGCGGGAGGATCTTCTTGTTCACCTTGTCGCCGCCCTTCGTGCTGCCGTTGAGGTTGAGCGCGAGCAGGTGCGGCTTCATCAACTTCAGCAGTTCGGGGAACCGGTCGAAATGGTCGTGGCCGTGGTGCTGGTTGTATACGATCCCGACGTTCTTCATCTTCAGTGACTCGATTACGGCGATCTGATTTTCCGGTTCGCCGAACCATCCGCCGTGGTTGTACAGCGCGACAGAACAGCCGAGCTTCGCCGCTTCCTCCGCGATGGGGCGAATCACCTTCGCGGCGGATTCGACCTTCGCGGGCCGGTCGGCGCCGGCCGGGTCGCCCATCGTGACCCACAGTTGCGGCTTGACCTCGTGCTTCTTGATAACCGCGAGCAGCTTCTGCGCGTCCGGGCCGAGGTTCGCCGGGAACCACACTGCCGTTAGCTCGATCTTCGCCTTCTTCAGGAGCGCAACTTCCTCGTCGAAGGTCGGGAGGTGTTCGGCGCGCCAGTCGTAGGCGTACTTCTTGAAGCCGAGATTCTTCAGCATTTCGACTCGTTCAACAGGCCCGCGCTTCTTCGCGTCGAACGGGACAATGCACCACGCGACGAGGTGATCGGGACCGAACCGGTCGGCCGGTTTGGCGGGTTCGTCCGCGCGGGCGAGTGGCACGAACAGGGACAGCAGTGTGGAGAGGAGAAGGACACGTGTCATTGGCGCAGCGGGGTGAGGGTGTGGGTGCATCCTGGATTCGTGGCACAGGTTTTCGGGTCCGTGTGGTCTTTGTCTTTCGTGGCACAGGCTTTCGAGCCTGTGTGTTCAAGTCGGTGGTCCGAGCGCAGCGAGCGGCCACCGCATCCAACCTTTTGGGGTCGCTCCAACAGTTGAGGTCGGTCACTCGCTGCGCTCGCGACCGATTGCCAGCACAGGCTCGAAAGCCTGTGCCACGAGAACCCAAGACACAAGCTGGAAAGCCCACGCCACGAAAAACGCTCCGCTCAATGGGCCGCTTTCAGTGTGCGTTCGATGTACGCGCGCACCTCCGGCACCGCGACGCCGGTCGCGACGCGGGCGTTCGGGGCCGCGGTCGTGCCGGGGCGGGCATCGATCACCGTCATGCCGCGTGTCAGGTCGCCGCGCGTCTCGACATCGACGAAGTGCGGCTCGCTGCTCACGCACCCGGCCACCGCGACCGCGACTGTCCCGAGTACGTCCTTCAGGTGAAACCCTTCGATCCCGTACAGGTTGGAACTCGCCCGGATGCCGAACGGGACGATCTGCCGCAGGAACTGACACGTCCGCGAGTCCGGGTTGGGCAGTTCCAGCAGGTCGGACGGCGAGAAGATCAGTTTGCGCGTGCTGTCGAGCGTGATAAGTAACGGGTTGAGTTCGGCGTGGAAGACCCGCTTGGCCGCGTCCGGGTCGAGGTGAATGTGGAACTCGGCCACGGGACCGGAGTTGCCCGGTTCGCGCCAGCACCCGCCGATGATGACCGTTTGATCGAGCACCGCGGGCAGGGTCGGGTCGCGGTCGAGGGCGGTGGCGAGCGTCGTGAGGGGGCCGAGGTTGATGACGGTGACCTGCCGCGGGTGTTCGTGCGCCAGTTCGCAAAGCACCTTGTCGGCCGGGTGGAGCGTGTGCCGCGTGGCGCTCGGGAAGGTCACGCCGCCCAACCCGCCGGGGCCGTGGAGGGCCAGCCCGTCGGTGTCGTAGCGCACCGGCAGCGCCGCGGCGAGTTTGGGCCACTTGGGCGGGTCCATCACGTCGATGAGCGTGTGAACGTTCGCGGTGGCCTGTTCGGCGGACACGTTCCCGGCGGTGGGCAACAACCCGACCACTTCGAGGTTCGGGTCGTTGAGGGCGAGTGCGACCGCGAACGCGGTGTCGATGCCGGGGTCGGCGACGAGGAGTACCTTTCGTGGCATAATGGTCCGGCCGTGTCGGGTTGCGGGCGACGCTCGGCGACGTGACGCCGCTCATGTTACATGACCGCGGCGCGCGATGGAACCCGTTACTCGCGAACTCGCGGGCTTGGCGGCGTATCGGGAATTGTGGAGACTGAAGCGAGGAGGGGAAACGATGACCGAAGCGGAGTGGCTGACTGACACGGACATAATGCGACTGTTGGGCGTCGTGCAGAGGTTGATCGTTGTAGAGAAGCGATCTTATCGAAAGCTCCGGTTGTTTGCCTGCGCAAGTTGTCGCCAAGTTTGGGACTCATTAAGCAACGATCTCAAGGAAGGGCTTGAGTCTGCCGAGAAACACGAAGACGGAATGGACATCGGCGGGCGGATGTTGATGCTGCACGACAGCGCGGATCAATTCGCATTTACTGAACTCGCAGAGGAGGTGAACTTCGCTCCCTTCCTTCGCGACATCTACGGCAACCCGTTCCGCACCGTTTCCTTCTCTCCGACGTGGCGAACTGACACTGCGGTGTCACTGGCACGCATGATGTATGAGGCACGCGACTTCAGCGCGATGCCGATCCTCGCCGACGCCCTTCAGGACGCTGGCTGCGACAACCCCGACATCCTTTCGCACTGCCGCGACACGTCGCTGACGCACGTCCGCGGGTGCTGGGTGACTGATCTCGTGTTGAGCAAGTCGTAACCGCGGCTCTTGACCCCGCAGGGGTCGGACAACGTAGCCTGGGGCAACGCCCCAGGTTTGCACGCATTTTGATTTGGCAGCCTGAAGGGCTGCGACAAAAGATGTCCCAGCCCTACAGGCTGGAAGACAATAACACGCCGTACCTGGGGCGTTGCCCCAGGCTACGTTGTCCCAGCCCTTCAGGCTGAAAACCAAGACTGCGTGCTACCTGTTGCTGGAAGTTCGTCACGTCTGCGGGCGGATGTGAGCGACCATTTCCGGGGCCACTACGCGAACCACCCCGTCGGCGTCCTCGACTTCCAGACCGTCGAAGGCCATGTCGCGGAGACGGCCGAGGGTCGTTCCGCCACCGAGGTGCTCGATCACGACCTGTCGGCCGAGCAAGCCGATTCGCCACTTCCAGTCGGCCTCGACCGCGACCCGCTCGCCGGCCACGAGCCGCGCGTATTCGAGGTCGAGCTTGCGGACCAGCACCCCGGCCGCGGTGCGCGCGTCGATCAGCCCGCCGGAGAGGATGCCGAGCGAGGTCGCGTCGGGCAGATCGGCTCGCGCGAACTCGTCGGCGGTCTGGTTGAGGTTCAGCCCGATCCCGGCGACCGTGACGACCTCGCTCCCGGTGCCGGTTTGCTCGATGAGGATTCCGCACACCTTCTTTCCGCGCACAAGGAGATCGTTCGGCCACTTGATGCGGGCCTGCACGCCGGTGAGCGACAGGACCGCCTCGGCGACCGACACCGCCGCCCACGCGGTCAGGATCACCGGTCGGCGCAGCTCCGCCGGCGGGCGCAGCACCACCGACATTAGTAGCGAACTGCCGGGCCGGCTCTGCCACACGCGGCCGTACTGCCCGCGGCCGGCGGTCTGCTGGTCGGCGATCAGAACGAGGCCGTCCGCGTCCGGGTCGAGTTGTGCGAGGTCGGCGGCGCGGGTGTTGGTGCTATCGACGGCGTCGTAAACGAGGACGCGGCGCCCGATGTGTTCGGTGTCGAAGTGCCAGGTCTCGCGCGGGGTGAACATGAGCGTTACGAGAGGTAATCCAGCCCAATATCCAGCGCCGGAGCGGAGTGCGTCAGCGCGCCGACGCTGATGCGATCCACGCCCGTTGCGGCGATGTCGCGGACAGTAGACAGGTTCACCCCACCGGACGCTTCGAGCAGCGTGGCGGGCGAAACGGCGTCGCGGCGGACCACCGCGGCGCGGAGCTGGTCCAGGCTCATGTTGTCGAGTAGCACGATGTCCGCTTTCACCGCGAGCGCGTGTTCGAGCTGGTCGAGCGTGTCCACTTCGACTTCTACCGGCAGCCCGGCGTTGCCGGGATACGCGCGGGCCGCTTCCACCGCGCGCCGCACGTCGCCGCCGATGCCGGCGAGGTGGTTGTCCTTGATCAGAATGCCGTCATACAAACCGATGCGGTGGTTCAGGCCCCCGCCGGCGCGCACCGCGTACTTCTCCAGTAGCCGCCAGCCGGGCGTCGTCTTGCGCGTGTCGAGCATCTTCGCGCGGAAACCCTTCGATGCCTCGACGAACTTCTGCGTCAGGCTCGCGACACCGCTGAGGCGCTGAAGGAAGTTCAGTGCCGTTCGTTCGGCCGCCAGAATCGCCCGCAGCGGGCCGGAGACGGTTGCCAGTTCGGTGCCGCGTTCGGTTGGGGTGCCGTCGGGCACAGATGCGGTGAAGGTGAGTTCGGCGCTGACCGCCGCGCAGACGCGCGCGGCGACCGGCAGCCCCGCGACCACACCCGCCGACCGCGCGACGAACGCGGCCCGGCCCTGTGTGGCTTCGGGGATCGTGGCGAGGCTGGTGCGGTCGCCGGCGGCGCCGAGGTCTTCGGCGAGCGCGAGCCGGATGAGCGCGTCGGCCGCGCCGGCTTCGGCGGCGGTGAGTGAGTGAGGGGTCATGGGGTTGTTGTATGGGACCAAAATGCACACACGCCGGCGCTTCCACCGGCGTGTGCGGGCGCGGCTTGCGTCGCGCGGTTACGGGTCGAGCGTCGGCAGCTCCGGAGGCGCGCCCGGCGACAGTTGCCGCATGATCGCCTCCGGCAGTAGCTCGATGGCCTTCTCGATCGCCAGTTCGAGTTGCTGGGCGAAGTCCGCTTCGAGGAAGTCCGGGGTCACGCCCAGTCCGCTCAGCGGGCCGCTCCGCGGGGCGATCAGCTTCGCGATCGTCACCCGCACGGTGCCGGTTCGGTTCACCCGCTTGCCGGTCGGGTCGATTTCGTCGAGCGTGATCAGCCGCAGTGGGTATTGCACCGTGCCCTTGCCGAAGGTCGGCATCCCGACCAGCTTCGCGCGGTCGTTGTCCTTCAGCGCCGCGGCCACCACCTCCGCCGCCGACGCCGTCTCGGCGTCAATGAGCAGGATCAGCGGAACATCGTGCGCCGACATCCCGCTCATCGAGGAGAACACCTGGTTGTTCACTTCACTTGCTTGCCCCTGCGTCGTCACGATCAGCCCGGAGGGGAGCAGCCGGCGCGCGGTGTCCACGCCCGCCAGGAACGAGCCGCCGTGGTTGCCGCGCAGGTCCAGCACGATTACTCGTGCGCCTTCCATTTTCAGTTGACCGATGGCGGCGTCGAGTTCGCGCGGCGTGGTCGGCGCGAAGCTGCCGATGCGGGCGTAACCGATCTCCTTCGGGTTGAGGAGCTTCGTGCCGTAGACCGTCGGGACGACCGCCGGGATGCGTACGAAGACCGGGTCCGCACCGCCAGCCGGGCGCACTTCCAGCACGTGGAAGCCGTCGGGACCGGGCGCGCGGAGCGCGTCGGCGGCGCCCGCCAGCCCCGGCCCGTCCATCACGCGGTCGTTGATCTTCGCGACCCGCGCGCCGCGTTCCACTTCGGGGTAGCTCAGTTTGAACCACGAGTTCGGCACGATGCCCTGAATCACCACGCCGTCCTTCGTGGCGCCGAGGTACAGCCCGGCGGCGGAGAGGTCCGGCCCGGCGGCGGCGTCCGCGCCGGGCACGTTCGGTGTCAGGAAGACCGTGTACTCGTCCAGCCCACTGCACGCGCCGCACGCGGCCTCGACGGCCAGCGCCGACGGCGCACGTACCGGCAGCGCGTCCTGCGCTGTGGCGATCAGTTGCCGCAGCGCGAAGCGGGCGTCGGTGTAGTTGCTGATGGTGCGCTTGGCCCAGTCGCGGCGCAGCGCGGTGCGGAAGTCGGCGACCTTGTCCGCTCGCGGGTTGTCGAAGAACGCCTCCAAAAACGCCGGGTCGCCCAGCGCGCGGTCGAGTTCCTCGATCGCGGACGCCCAGAGGTGTTGCGGCGTCGCCTTGTTGCGCTCCACGAACACGCCCGGCACGCGCTGCACGACCTCCGCGAACAGGTCGAGGCCCGACGTGAGCGTCATCCCGCCGGCGAACTGCTGGAAGCTGGATTCGCGGTGGCGGCGGAGCTGTTGAACGTATCGCAGCGCGGTGTTGAGCTTCTCGCGCAGGTCGGGCTGGTTGCGATCGGCGACGAACAGGTGGCAGTAGGCATTGAACGCGGTTTCCCAGTCGCCGGCCTTTTCGGCCTTTTCGGCGATCTCGCGGTACTGGGCCGGGGTAGGCTTGGCGGGCCGCGGGTCGGCGGCACTCGACGGAAGTGCGATCGCACCCAAGAATGCGATCGCGAGTCCGAACCGGCGGATTGTGGCCCACGCGGTCATTGCGGATCTCCAAAGTCAACAACCTACCCGCGGTGCGTTCGTGGAGAGACGCGAACGTCCGTCATTCACGCAATCCTAACTTTTCTCTTCGCACCGCGTCAAAGGAAAGTTCCCCGCCGCGTTACAGTCGCGTGACTCGCCCCGAGTTCGCGACGCCGTGAGTCCCTCACAAGTTGGCCGCCTTCAACCCAAGGCGGCCAAGTGGCCGCCTTCGGAAAGTGCGTTTTCCTAGGGCTTTTCGCTCAAGGCGGCCAAGGCGGCCAACTGGCGCACGTGCCGGCCCACTCGTCATTCATTACATGCATTATGAACAAAATTACACTTTCTGTCAAGCTCCGTTGAGTCACCGGTCAGAATTCCCGTTGTGCCGGCTTCTGGTCGCGTGTACCAAACTCACAGGTTCATTTGGTCACAGACGAGAAGCTCATGGTCGATCCGGTTCGCCAGGATGTCGTTTCCGCGGCTCACACGGTCGTTATTAAGGTGGGCACCAACGTACTCGCCGACGAAAGCGGCGCGCTGGACCGGCACCGCATTCAGTCGCTCGCCGACCAGCTTCACCGCGTGCGCGAGGGCGGGCGGAAGGTCGTTCTCGTGACTTCCGGGGCGATCGGGGCGGGCGTCGGCAAACTCGGTCTCCGGCAGCGCCCCACGGATCTGGCGCATCTCCAGGCCTGTGCGGCAGTTGGGCAAACGGCGCTGATGCAGCTCTATCAGGAAAGCGTAACTCGGTACGGAATCCGGACAGCCCAAATCCTGCTCACCGCCAGCGACTTCGACAACCGCGCCCGCTATTTGAACGCCCGCAACACGATCGGCACACTGTTTGAATACGGGGCGCTGCCGATCATCAACGAGAACGACACCGTTTCCGTGGCGGAAATCAAGTTCGGCGACAACGACCACCTCGCCGCGATGGTCACGAACCTGCTCCGCGCCCCGCTACTCGTGCTGCTCACCAACGTGGACGGCCTCTATTCCGACGATCCGCGGGCCAATCCGGATGCGAAATTGCTCGCGACCGTTCCTCATATTGATCAATCCGTAACCGGGCTGGCCGCGGCCACAAAAAGCGTGCTCGGGACCGGCGGAATGGGGAGTAAACTCAAGGCGGCCCGACTCGCAACGGCCGCCGGCGAAGCGGTGATTATGGCCAACGGCTCGCAGGACGGCATTCTGGACCGCGTATTCGCCGGCGAACCGGTGGGTACGCTGTTTCTGCCGCACGGCGCAGACGTTTCGTCTCGAAAACGGTGGTTCGGGTTCACGGCGCGGCCGAAGGGCGTGTTCCGGCTCGACGCGGGTGCCCGGCAGGCGGTTCTCGATGGGAAAAGCCTTTTGCCGATTGGAGTTACGGCGGTGGAAGGCGAGTTCGGCAAGGGCGATGTGGTGTCGCTCCTCGACCCGGCGGGCGTGGAGGTTGCAAGGGGGCTGAGCAACTACGCCTCAACGACGGCCGCGCGCGTGAAGGGACTCCACACGGAACGGATCGGGGAACTGCTCGGCAGCGTACCGTATCCGGAACTCGTGCATCGCGACAACCTCGTTCGGATCAACTGATTCAGGGGGCCGGGCATGAAGGTCGGCGTCGTCGGCAGCGGATTCGTCGGATCGACGGCGGCCTACGCGCTCGTCATGCGCGGGGTCGGCCGGGAGATCGTGTTGGTGGATCACAAACCGGAACGGGCCGTGGCCGAGGCGGACGACATCCGCCACGCGATTCCGTTCGCGCACCCCCTGGAGATACGGGCCGGCGATTACCCGGACCTCGCGGGGGCGGGAGCCGTGATTATCGCGGCCGGCGTGGGGCAGAAGCCGGGCGAGACCCGACTGGATCTCCTCCGGCGGAATGCCGCGGTGTTCGCGCAGGTGATTCCCGCCGTGTTGGCGCACGCTCCCGACGCGGTGCTTGTCGTGGCTTCAAACCCGGTGGACGTGATGACCCATCTCGCCGCCCGTTTTGCGGCGGCGATCGGGGTGCCGGCCGGCCGGGTTCTCGGTTCGGGCACCACCCTCGACACCGCCCGGTTTCGCTCGCTGATCGGCGCCCACTGCGGCATCGACTCGCACCACGTTCACGGGCACGTCATCGGCGAGCACGGCGATTCCGAAGTGCTGACCTGGTCTCTGGTTACCATCGGCGGGATGCCGCTGGAGGCGTTCGCCCGCGCGCGCGGAGTGGACGTGTCGGACGCGGTGCGGGCCGACATCGACACCCGCGTGCGGCGGGCCGCGTACACGATCATCGCGGGGAAGGGGGCGACGTATTACGGCGTCGGCAGCGCGCTCGCCCGAATCGTGGACGTGGTGTTACACGATCAGCGGTCGATTCTCACGGTGTGCGCTCCGGCGGCCGAAGTCGCGGGGGTCGCGGACGTCACCGTCTCGCTCCCGCGACTGGTCGGAGGAACGGGTATTCTGGGCACTTTCCCGCTCCCGCTCGGTCCGACGGAAACGGTTCAACTCGCCGCAAGTGCCGGAGTGATTCGCGCGGCGCTCGATGGCCTCGACCGTGAGTAAATTGTTTCTGGATAAGAATTAACGGCCGATGTCGATCTCTCCGGGCGCATCAGTTAGGATAACAACGGGCGGTCGTCTTCTTGAGTGACGACGCCGAGTGATGTCTCTCGGTAAGACGTGCCGATGCCGAAGGGCGAAGCGAACCCCCCGGACCCGCGCGGCTCCGCCCGGCGGGCGGAGTTCGAGTCGTTGTACGCACAATACAGCCGCGAAGTCTGGGCCCTGGCCTACGCCCGCTGGACCGACTCCGATCTGGCGCTGGACGTGACCCAGGAGACGTTTCTGCGGCTCTGGAAGCAGTGGGAGCAACACCCGACCGAGGAGATTCAAAGCCCGCGGGCGTGGCTGTTGCGGGTGGCGCGGAACCTCGCGGAAGATTACGCCAAAAGCGCCTTCCGCCGCAACGGGACGCAGCCCCCGGAGCTGCTCAACGGCGTGCGGTCCTCGCAACC
>CAZBXY010000309.1:0-9407 GCA_964495365.1 uncultured Frigoriglobus sp.
CGAATCGCCCAAATCCCTACCCGGTAGTGTAACGGTAGCACAAGAGATTTTGGTTCTCTTTGTCTAGGTTCGAATCCTAGCCGGGTAACTCAAACACCTTCTTTTTCAGGAATTTTCAGCGCCATTCGCAAGAGAAATCTGATCTCTTGAGTTACCCCTCAGGTCCGACTTGGACACAGTTTGCGGGAATCGAATGCTCAATTTCCGAGCAGTTCTTGCCCTCGCCTTGAGGCACTCAGCGACACGCGTCTCAATCGCAATAGGGTCGCAAATCGCCCGCGTCAGACCCGACCGATTGTGGCCCAAGGTATCAGCTCAACACACCCGATAACTCGACCGCGCTGGGGTACGGGCGGGATTCGGAACCACCGTCCGGAGTCGGTTACGAAGCCGCGTCGGCGTGTCGGACCGGAGCAGTTCGAGGTGTCGGCCGCGGGTGGGGCAAACTCCAAGACAGGTCGTGCGGGGTCGGTCAGCACGGACTGGGCTCGGGCAAGTCTCCGCCGTCCCACCCCACACATCCTCACCCTTTTCTCACTGGCACACTTCTGGCCATCGCCTTACACTCCCTTCCAAGCGCGATCGTGCGTTTACGCACGAATCACTCTCACGGCCGCGGACCACCCGCCGATGACCACCGGACGTGACATCGCGATCGCCCTCCGGGCCGCGTACCTGGCGCTCCACCGCCGGTCGGACGCGGCGTTCGCGTCGCGCGGTGTCACCGCCGATCAGTTCGTCCTCCTCGCCACACTCGCCCGCGGTGGAGAAGCCCTCACCCAGCGGGAACTCGCCCGCCGCATGTCGTCGGACCCCAGCACTGTCCGGGCCATGCTCGTCCTCTTGGAACGGCGGGGACTGGTCGAACGGGACACGAACCCGGCCGATGCCCGCAAGCGAACGGTCGCCCTCACGGCGAAAGGAACGCGGGCGTTCCAGCGGCTCTGGACGGCGGGCGAGCCGGTCCGGGCGCAGATGCTCGGGGCGCTCCAGCCCGGCGAGGCGGAAACGCTCGTCCGGCTGCTGGGGCGGGTCGCCGAGGCGCTGAACGCCGAGTGCGTGCCGGCCGGCGGATCGACTTCTTCTCTCCCTCGAGGGGACGCATCATGAGCGGACGCATCGTGGCCCTGCTAGCGTGGGCCGTACTGGTGGGCCTGACCGTGCCGACCCGGGCACAGAAGGACGAGAAGGCGGAGCCGCTGCCCATGCCGCCGGCGGACTTCGACAAGAAGCGGGAGAACGTCGAGCGCGGTAAGCTCGAAACGATCGAGTACGACTCGGCGACCGTGGGGATCAAGCGCAAGGCGCGGGTCTACACCCCGCCGGGCTACTCAAAGGACATCAAGTACCCGGTCCTGTACCTCTTGCACGGCATCGGCGGCGACGAGAACGAGTGGCCGCGGGGCGGCACGCCTGACGTAATTCTCGACAACCTGATCGCCGACAAGAAGGCCGTCCCGATGGTCGTGGTGATGCCCAACGGCCGGGCGTCGAAGGACGTCACGGCCAAGTCGGGGTTCGGCCAACAGGGGCCGGCGTTCGCGGCATTCGAGAAGGACCTGCTCACGGACCTGATCCCGTTCGTCGAGAAGACCTACGCGGTGAAAGCCGACCGCGAGAGCCGCGCCCTGGCGGGTCTGTCGATGGGCGGCGGGCAGTCGCTCAACTTCGGGCTGGGCAACCTCGACACGTTCGCGTGGGTGGGCGGGTTCTCGTCGGCCCCGAACACCAGGCGCCCGGACGAGCTGATCAAGGACCACGCCGAAGCGGCCAAGAAGCTGCGCCTCCTGTACGTCGCCTGCGGCGACAAGGACACGCTGTTCCGGGTCAGCGAGAGCGTCCACAAGATGCTCGACGAGAAGAAGGTGCCGCACGTCTACCGGGTCATCCCCGGTGGCGCGCACGACTTCAAGGTCTGGAAGAGCGACCTGTACCACTTCGCCCAACTGGTCTTCCGCGAGCCGACCCAGGAGAACAAGGCGCCGGCCAAGAAGGCCGACGCGCCACAGTCGGACAAGAAGGGGTCGGAACCGGCCGCCGACGAGGGGAAGCCGGCCGCGACCAACGTCGGCAACTCCGGCTACCCGCGGGTCCACACCGATGGGCGGGTCACGTTCCGACTGAGGGCCCCGAACGCCAACAAGGTTCAGGTGTTCACCAACTACGGGCTGGGCGCAGGCGGCCCGTGGGACATGAAGAAGGGCGACGATGGCTTCTGGACGTTGACGTCCACGCCGATCGTCCCGGGCTTCCACTACTACGAACTCATTATCGACGGTACCCGGGTCAACGACCCGGCTTCCGACACGTTCTTCGGCACCGGCAAGCCGACGAGTGGGATCGAGATCCCCGAGAAGGGCGTGGACTTCTACCACGCCAAGGACGTGCCCCACGGCGAGGTGCGCTCGCGCTGGTACACGTCCAAGGTGACCGGCCAGACGCGCCACATCATGGTGTACACGCCACCGGGCTACGACTCCGACCGCGACAAGCGCTATCCGGTCCTCTACCTGCAGCACGGGGGAGGCGAGGACGAGACCGGGTGGACCCGGCAGGGCAAGGCGAACTTCATTCTGGACAACCTGATTGCCGAGAAGAAGGCCGTGCCGATGATCGTCGTGATGGAGAAGGGCTATGCGACGCGGGCGGGCGCAGCGGTCGAGCCGAAGGGGAAGGGCTTCAACTTCGGCGCCTTCGAGGACGTGGTCATCAAGGACCTGATCCCGCTCATCGACTCGACCTACCGCACCGCCGCCGCCCGAGAGCACCGGGCCATCGCGGGGCTGTCGATGGGGGGAGCACAGTCCATGCAGATCGGGCTGACCCACCTCGACACGTTCTCCGCCGTCGGGGCATTCAGTGGGGCCGGCAAGGTCGATCCGAAGACGGCCTACGGCGGGGTGTTCACCGACGCGGCGGCGTTCGACAAAAAGGTGAGCCTCTTGTACCTCCACTCCGGCACTGTCGGCCTTGACGCGGGCATCCACAAGGGGGCCAAGACCCTGTACGAGACGCTCCAGCAGGCCGGCAGCAAGAACGTGGTCTTCCGCGACCTCGAGGGCCAGGGGCACGAGTGGCAGACCTGGCGGTACGCCCTGCACGACTTCGCGCCGAGATTGTTCCAGGAGAAGAAGTAACCGTGGCGGCCGCGGTCGAGACGCTGTAACAATGACGTGAGGCGGTCGAACTCGCTTGTGGGGGGCCCTGTGAAACTTCAACACCGGCTCGCGCTCACTCTCGTCCCGGCAGGGTTACTCGCCCTGTGCGTCGGCGTGCCGGCGTCGCGGAGCGCCGACCCGCCGGTGGCACCGCCGCCCCGCCTCAAGGGTGCTGAAGCGAACAACTCCGCCTACCAGAAGGACGTGCTGCCGTTCCTCAAGGCGCACTGCTTCGCCTGTCACGGCAACGGGAAGGCGAAGGCGGACCTGTCGTTCGACAAGTACACCGATGACAAGTCGGTCCTGGCCGACAGGAAAGTATTCGAAAACGTCCAGCACATGCTGAAGGTTCGCGAGATGCCGCCGCCGGAACGGCCACAGCCGAAACCGGCCGAGGTGGACGCCGTCTCGAAGGCGATCAAGGGGATCTTCGACCGCGCCGACGCCACAGCCAAGCCCAACGCCGGACGGGTGACGATCCGACGGCTCAACCGCACGGAGTACAACAACACGATTCGCGACCTCGTCGGCGTTGACTTCCGACCGGCCGACGACTTCCCCGCCGACGACGTCGGTTACGGGTTCGACAACATCGGCGACGTGCTCTCGGTCTCGCCGCTGCTCCTGGAGAAGTACCTCTCCGCCGCAGAATCGATCCTCGACAAGGCGATCGTGATTGCCGACCCGCCAAAGGTGACAAAACAGACCTTCGACACGATCCGTAGCGGTTCGACGAAGATCGCCGACGAACTGGGGAAGATCCTCTCGTTCGAAGAAGGCACCTACCACGTCCGGTGCAAGGTCGCCGGCGACCAGGCCGGCAACGGACCCGTGCGGGTGATGCTCCGCGTGTGCGGCAAGGACGTGAAGGAGTTCGAGGTCAGGGCCACGCCCGACAAGCCGGCCGTGATCGAGGTGACAGTGCCCATGAAGCCGGCCACCGGCCGCGTGGGCGTGAGCTTCCTGAACCCTACCTCGGCCCCGATCGACGGCAAAGAACGGATTCTTTATCTGAAGGGTGTTGAGATCGAGGGGCCGTTCGACGCGCCGCCCGTGGTGTACCCCGAGGCGCACAAGCGGTTGATGACGCACAAGCCGGGGCTCGCGCCGCGTGAGGCGGCTCGCGAGATCGTCACCCGGTTCGCCTCACGAGCCTTTCGCCGTCCGGTGAAGCCCGAAGAAGTGGAGCGGTGCCTGGCCCTTTACGACGCGGCCGAGAAGAAGGGGCAGCGGTTCGAACTGCGGGTGCGGGCGGCGCTATACCGCGTTCTGGTGTCTCCGCACTTCCTGTTCCGGGTCGAACTCGACCCACCGGGCCTGCCGCCCGGCACAACTTACGCGATCGGAGAGTACGAACTGGCCAGCCGGCTGTCCTACTTCCTCTGGAACAGTATGCCGGACGCCGAGCTGTTTTCGCTGGCGGAAAAGGGGCAGTTGCGTCAGAATCTGGAGGTGCAGGTCCGCCGGATGGTGAAAGACCCGCGATCGGCGTCGTTCCTGCAAGGATTTGCCGAACAGTGGCTGACGCTGCGGAAGCTGGAACTCGTCTCGCCCGACCCGAAGCTCTTTCCGACGTTCGACAACGCCCTGCGCGAGGCGATGATCCGCGAGAGCCTGCTGTTCTTCGAGGCCGTGGTGCGGGAGGACCGGAGCATCCCGGACCTGCTGGACGCCGACTTTACTTTCGTCAACGAGCAGTTGGCACGGCACTACGGGATCGAGGGTGTGAAGGGGAAGGAGTTCGTGCGGGTGAAGGCCCCGGCCCATCGCGGCGGCATCCTGACGCAAGCGAGCGTGCTGGCGCTGGCGTCGAACGCGACCCGGACGTCGCCGGTCAAGCGCGGGAAGTTCATCCTCGAACAGATATTGCACTCGCCCCCACCCCCGCCGCCCCCGGAACTGGACATCCCCGAGTTGGAGGCCCAGAAGCAGTTGAAGGGCACGCTGCGGCAGCAGATGGAACAGCACCGGACCAACCCCGTCTGCGCCTCGTGCCACAAGCGGATGGACCCGATCGGGTTCGCCTTCGAGAACTTCGACGCGGTTGGGGTCTGGCGGGACAAGGACGGCGCCGCGCCCGTAGACGCGTCGGGGGTTCTCCCGGACGGCCGGACGTTCGACGGGCCAGCGGGCCTCAAGAAGATCCTGCGCGACGACAAGAACGTGTTCGTGCGGTGCGTGACCGAGCAGATGCTGACCTACGCGCTGGGCCGCGGGCTGGAGCCGTACGACCGCCGCGCGGTGGACGCCATCCTGGCCGCCCTGGGGAAAGAGAACGACCGGTTCTCCGCCCTCCTCATCGAAATCGTGAAGAGTGACCCGTTCCAGAAGCGAACCACTCCCGGAGAGTCGCGGTGAAAAACGCTGTGATGTCGAGGCGGACGGTGTTGCGCGGGCTGGGGACGACGATGGCCCTGCCCCTGTTGGACGCGATGCTCCCCGGCGCCGCCGGGGCGGAAACGAAGGGCGCCGCACCGCGCCGCGTGGCGTTCCTCTACACGCCCAACGGCGCGTACATGCCCTACTGGATGCCGACCAAGGAGGGGGCGAACTTCGATCTGCCGGCGTGCCTGGAGCCGATGACCGAGCACCGCAAGGACATGATCGTCTTCGGCGGCTTAACGTGCGACAAGGCCCGGGCCAACGGCGACGGGGCCGGCGACCACGCCCGGGCCAGCGGGTCGTTCCTCACCGGCGCGCAGGTGCGCAAGACCGCCGGGGCCGACTTCCAGGCGGGGCCGTCCGCCGACCAACTGGCCGCCCAGCAACTGGGCGACCGGACCCGCCTGCCGTCGCTGGAACTGGCCATCGAGAAGTACCGCGGGGCCGGCAACTGCGACAGCGGCTACTCCTGCGTCTACGAGCACACCCTCTCCTGGAAGAACGCCAAAACTCCCCTGCCGCCGGAGGTCAATCCGAAGCAGGTGTTCGACCGCCTCTTCGCCGACCGCCCCAACGACCCGGAGGCGATCGCCCGGGCCGAGTTGCGGGCCAGCGTACTCGACTCCGTCCGCGAGGACGCCAAGGACCTGGCCAACAAGCTCGGCGGCAGCGACAAGCAGAAGCTCGACCAGTACCTGACCGGGGTGCGGGACCTGGAGAAGCGGATCGCCCGCGCCGAGGCGCTCACGCCGGCGGTCTTGCCCGACGACGTGTCCCGGCCCGAGGGCGTCCCCGCCGACCTGACGGAACACATTCACCTCATGTGCGACCTCCTGGTACTCGCCTTCCAGACCGACTCGACGCGGATCTGCGCGTTCATGCTCGGCCGCGAGGGGAGCGAGCAGAAGTACCGGATGGTCGGGGTGAACGAGGGCCACCACTCGATCTCGCACCACATGAACAATCAGGCGAACCTGGCCAAGCTCAAACTGATCAACACCTACCTCGTGACGCAACTCGCCTACCTGACGGGCAAGCTGAAGTCGGTGAAGGAGGGCGACGGCACGCTCCTGGACAACTGCATGATCGCCTTCGGCAGCGCCATCGCCGACCCGAACCGCCACGCCCACCACGACCTGCCGGTACTCCTGGTCGGCAAGGGCGGCGGGACGGTCAAGACCGGCCGGTACGTTCGCTACAAGGCCGAGACCCCGCTGAACAACCTCTGGCTGGCGATGCTGGAGCGATTCGGCGCGAAGGCCGACAAACTCGGCGACAGCACCGGCGTACTCGACGGGCTGTCGTAACGGCCGCCGCGTTGTTTGAGGCCCGAAGGGCCGCCACCTTGTGTTTTCAGCCGCGGAGCGGCGTCCGATGTTAGCCCAGGGTGCAGCGAGCTGAAGGCGAGCAAACCCTGGGAACCCGACAGGAAACAGAACGGAGCCCCGGAGGGGCGACAGAAACCTTCGTGGTTCGTTCTGCCGCCCCTCCGGGGCTTCATTTCTCTTGCGCCGGAGTCCCAGGGTTTCGCTCGCAAAGCCTCGCTGCACCCTGGGCTAACATCGGACGCCGCTCCGCGGCTGAAAACACAAGGCGTGGCGTTGTGGTGTTCTCGTGCCAGGGCGTTGACTCGGGCTGAGGAAGATCGGCCCTTCGAGCCTCCAGAAGATGCATTTGGAGACCTGCCATGCCTCGCCGGGTGACCGATGCGCTCGCGTTCCTGGCGCTGGCCTGTGTCTGGCTCTCGCTCGCCCCGGCGCAGGACAAACCCCCGCCGGCCACGCTGGAACTGCTCTTGCCCGCCGGAGCGACGGCGACCGCCGACGGCAAGGAACTCGCCGACCCGCGGCGCGTGAGCCTCGACGACCTCAAACCGACCGAGGTGCGGCGCGTCAAGCTGGCGGTGAAGTTCCCCGACGGCACCGCCGACGAGCGCACCGTTGACGTGTCGGCCGGCGCACGCCTGCCGATCTCCGTGCCCCGGCCCGGGCCGGAGAAGGCGTCGGTGGTCGCGGTCCAGACGCTCGGCCCGATCACCGCCGCGGCCATGAGCCGCGACGCCCGGTTCATCGCGACCGCGGTGGACGGCAAGTCCCTCGTCGTCTGGGACACGGCCGCCGGCCGCCCGGTGCGAACGCTCCTCGGCCACCAGAAAACGATCCACTCGCTCGCCTTCAGCCCCGACGGCAAACAGCTCCTGAGCGGGTCCGCCGACACGACCGCGATCGTGTGGAACCCCGCCACCGGCGAACCGGTCCGCACCTTCCGCGGGCACACCGGGCCGGTCCTCTCGGTCGCTTTTAGCCCCGACGGGGCGCGCGTCCTCACCGGCTCGGCGGACCGGACGGCCGTCCTGTGGAACGCACAATCCGGCGAGCAACTCCAACAGTTGAAGGGGCACACCCGGGAGGTCATGGCCGTCGCGTACAGCCCGGACGGGACGAAACTCGCCACGTCCTCGGGGGACCGCTCGGGCGCGCTGTGGGAGGCGGAGACCGGCAAGCGGTTCTTCTGGCTTCTGGGGCACCGCGAGGAGGTCGGCTGCATCGCCTTCAGCCCGGACGGCACCCGGGTCGTCACCGGGGCCAACGACGACACCGCGCTCTTGTGGGACGCGGCCTCGGGCAAGCGCCTCAACCTCGCGGCCCGCCACGGCACCGACGTCTACAGCGTCGCCTTCACGCCCGACGGGCGGCGGGTCATCACCGGCGAACGGCAGGAACTCATCCAGTTGTCGGACCCCACCACCGGGACGACCGTCCGCCAGTTCATCGGGCACATGGCGGACGTTCACTCGCTTTCCGTCAGTCCCGACGGGCGGGTGTTCCTGAGCGGCTCGAAGGACGGGACGGCCCGGCTGTGGGACCTCGCCACCGGCCGCGAACTGCTGACGCTGACCTGCGACGCCACCCGCCGCAGTTGGGCCGTCGCCGGCCCGGAGGGGTTCTTCGACGGCTCGGACCCGGGCCGGCGCCTGTTGGGCTTCCGCTTCCCGAAGCCGCCCAGCCCGGAGGTCGATCGCTTTTTTGAAGACGGGTTCCGGCCCGGCTTACTCACCGAGGTCGTGCGGCGGCAGTGGCCGGCGCCCGAGAAGCCGCTGGGGCGCAGCAGGCCGCCCTCCCTCAAGTTCGCCGCGCCCAAGGCCCGCGTTTCCGACAGGCAGGACGTGGCCGTCGCGGTGGACGTGACCGATCAGGGCGGGGGTATCTCGCCACTGGTTGTTGAGGTCAACGGCGCTCGCGTCACGGCGCCGACGAAGTCCGAGCCGGGCGCGGACGGCAAGTCCACGCGGGTCGGCTTCACCGTGTCGCTCGCCCCCGGGCCGAACAAGATTCGTGTGCGAGCGGCCGGCGCCGACGGTTCATGGGAATCGAGAGCCGACTTGGAAGTCACCCATCCGCGGACGCCGGAGCACAAGAGCCGGATGTACGTCCTCGCCGTGGGCGTCGGCGACTACAGCGAGAAGGGCCTGAAGCTCTCCTACCCCGCGAAGGACGCCCGGGCTGTGGCGGAATTGCTGCGGGTCCGCGGGGGCAAACTCCATGACCGCATCGACGTGATCCCGCTTCTCGACGCGGAGGCGAAGCGAACGTCCATCGAGGACGCCGTCCACGACGTGGCCGAACTGACCCGGCCGCAAGACACGCTGGTCGTGATCCTCTGTGGGCACGGGGCTTTTCTCGGCGACCGGCTCTACTTCGCCTCGCACGACTTGCGCATCGGTTCCGACCGACCGGTCGGGGCGCTGCGCACCCGCGGCCTGCCGGTGGACGAACTGGCGGGTGCGATGGCCACGGCCCGGGCATGGAAGCGCGTGCTCATCGTGGACACAGCCTCCTCCGGTTTCGCTTTCGGCAGTGCGGAAAA